>LCQJ01000031.1 GCA_001004085.1 Parcubacteria group bacterium GW2011_GWA2_50_10b | reverse complement strand
AGAGAGTGGTCTTTAAAAAAAGATGGCAGAGCCCTTGCGCAGCTCAGGCGTAGATTAGGTAAAAGTCTGCTATAGAAAAGTAGGTGTGGGAGATAACTCTAACTCCATTTCACTATACATACATTATAAAAATCCTATAGGAAAATTATAATGTATTGATAAAAATAAATGAAAGAGCCAGCGGAGAGTGTTGAACTGTCAAGGGGCACCCTTGACAGTCTAGACTCCGAGAATTACGGGAATGACTATCGGCTTCTTGGCGGTGCGTTGGAAGAGGAAGCGGGAGATGTCCTCGGTCACGGCGTTTTTGGCATAGTCGAAGTTGATGGGATTCATGCCGACGGTCGTTCCTTCGATAGAATGCTTGATGATGTTTCTGGCCTCCGAGAGCAGTTCTTGGGACTCGCGCAGGTAGACGAAGCCGCGGGCGATGATGTCCGGGCTTTTCTTCAACCGGCCGGTCCGGGTATTGATGAGGGCGATGATGACGAAGATGCCGTCTTCGGCGAGCATTTTGCGGTCGCGGATGACCACCTCCGAGATGTCACCGATATTGAGACCTTCGACCACCATGTCGTCAGAAGGCGCTTTCTCCGGCAATTTCACGAAACGGTTGCCCTTGTCCTGGATCTCGATGATGGAGCCGTTGTCGGGCACGATGATGTTTTCCCTTGGGGTGCCGAGCTGGGCGGCGAGCTCCGCGTGCATCTTGAGGCGGAAATGGCTACCGTGCACAGGCATGAAGTATTTGTAGGGAATTTGTTTGTGCACCCATTCGAGTTCGCCGCGCTTGCCATGGCCGGAAGTGTGCACATCGGAGTCGAGATAAGTGATGATTTTCGCATCATGGCGGAAGAGATTGTCTTTGAGTTTCTCGACAGCGCGGTCGTTGCCAGGGATGACGGATGAGGAGAGGACGATGGTGTCCGAGCGCTGCAGCCGCACGAACTTGTGGGTCTTGTTGCTCATGCGCATGAGGGCGGCGAACTCTTCGCCTTGGGCGCCGGTGGCAATCATCATGATTTTGTTGGGCGGATATTTTTCAATGT
Source organism: Parcubacteria group bacterium GW2011_GWA2_50_10b (assembly GCA_001004085.1). Taxonomy (GTDB): domain Bacteria; phylum Patescibacteriota; class Minisyncoccia; order Phycocordibacterales; family Zambryskibacteraceae; genus UBA5004. The sequence continues at coordinate 7,591 of LCQJ01000031.1, read as the reverse complement.
CTTCGATGGGCACGATGTGGCTCACGTCCACGAGGTTGAGGTGTTTGATGATTTCGACGTTGGTCTTCATGCTGCGGCCTTCGATAACCACTTTCTTGCCGTAGCGGCGGGCGCTGTTTAAGAATTCCACGATACGCTCGACCTGCGAGGCGAAGGTAGCGAGGATGATGCGCCCGGGAGCCGCGGCCACGATGGCGTCGATGTTTTTGAGGATGGAAGCTTCGGAAGGGGAAAAGCCCGGCTTGTCGATGCCGGTCGAGTCCATGGTAAAGAGGATGACGTTCCGGTCTTTGAAGATTTTGTATTGTTCGACTTCTTTTTCGACCGGCACACCGTTCTCGTTCTCGACGCGCACGTCGCCGGTGTTGACGATGTCTCCGTAAGGAGTCTCGATGATGATGCCGGTCGAGTCCGGTATAGAGTGGGTCAGCCCGAAGAAACGGACCTTGAAATTCGGCGAGAGGGGGATGGACTTGTCGCTCGCTTCAACGATGCGGATATCGAGTGGCGGCAGCTGGGGGAATTCCGCCTGGCGCTTCTTGATGAGGAGTGCGCCGAACTCGCGGGTGTAAATGGGCGGGTTGCCGAGACGGGTAATGAGATAAGGAATACCGCCGATGTGGTCGAGGTGGCCGTGGGTAATGACCAAGGCTCTGATACGGTCCTTCCTCTCTTCAAGATATTTGATATTGGGCAGAATGTAATCTACTCCGGGAGTATCGTCGTCGGTGAACTGGATGCCGGCGTCAATGACGATGATGTCATTGCCGAATTCCACCACCGTCATGTTCTTGCCGATTTCTTCCACGCCACCGAGAGGCACAATACGAAGACTCTCTCCGATAGCGGGGATGATGTCATGAGGCTTCTTCGCCGGGATGGGGGTGTTGCCGTGGCGACGCATGTTCTTGGTTCTAAGGCCGGAGCTGAAGGTTGATGTGGGGTTCATATAGGTAATTTCTAATTTCTAATGTCGAATGTCTAATCAATGACTAAGTTAGAATGTCTAAAATTTGATATTTAATCATTTAGATTTGATTTGTCATTAAGCATTTGTCATTTAGACTTTTAGTCTAAGAATATTTTCCACACCTTGTCGGTTTCGATGTACCAGTCACGAATGCCGAGGAATCGGTCTTGGGAGACCGAGAGGGGGCCCAAAGCCACTGCCTTAACCTTTTCCGGCACCAGATAAAGGAAACTTGGCGTGTAGAGAAAGACGGCGGGCACATCAGAGGCGATTTCGCCTTGGAATGCGCGATAATTCTTCTCTATCGTCTCCTCATCCTTGCCGCTTCTGGCCTCTTCCAGAAATTTGTCTGCGCGGGCATTGGCGTAAAGAGCGATATTGAGCCCCGGGTCGTTTCGCTGCGATGAATGCCAGAAGGGATAGAGGTCGGCATCCCGGCCCACCACTTCACCGAAGAGCAAGGCGTCGAATTGTCTCGGACGGATGACGTTCTGATTCAAATCCCCGGTTTCGGAAACCGAGACGAGGACCTGTGCTCCGAGCTTTCGCCACGCGGCGACCAATTCATCGGCCACCTGGCGCAGTTCCGGGGCATCACCGGTAGAGATAGAAAACGACAAAGGTATTGTAGCAGAACCGCTCTTTTTTTCCAAGACCCCGGTTTGTTCGTTGAGCTTCCAGCCGGCCTTGGCGAGTATTTCTTTGGCTTGAGTGAGGCGCTCTTCAAAATCGCTGTCGTTCTTGCGGTCCGCGCTCCAGGAATAAATGCCGGCCGGCATCGGGCCGTCAATGGCCGCGCCGTAACCCTTCAGCACTTTGGCGATAATCTCCTCTTTCGGAGTTGAGAGTTCGAGAGCCTGGCGCACCTCTTTGTTCAGGAGCACTTTGGAATGGCTTTGGTTGAAAAAGACGGCGAAAATCCTGGGCAACGGAGAATGAATGATGCTCACTCCTCTGGTATCGAAATCGGCAATTCTCTCCGGGGAAATGCCGCCGACGGCGTCGATTTCCCGGTCGTTGTAGGCATTAATCAAAGCCTCTTCGGACGGGTAGAAGCGGAAAATCATATTCTTGATGTAGGCTTCTTTGCCGGAGGCGTCTTTGAAGGGAACCAGCTGGTAATAATCGGGGATGCCGCCGGAATTCCGCTCGACTCTCTCGACCTCGTAAGGGCCGGAACCGATAGGCAAGGTGTTGAACTGGCTGAAAGAGAATTCGTCATCCGAGACGTTCTTCCAGATGTTTTTCGGCAGGATGCCGATGGTTAGATTGTAAATAAAAGGGGCGTAAGGCTTCTTGAGCTTGAAGGCGACGGTGCTCTCGTCAACCTTCTCGACAGAGACGGCATCCCAATTGCCGCGCTTCGGACTCTTGATGCCCGGGTCGACAATTTTTTGGATGGTAAAAATAACGTCATCGGCCGTGACCGCGGTGCCGTCGTGGAAACGGGCCCCGGGCTTGACGGCGACCGTGTAAATCAGGCGATTCTCCGAGATAGCCAGGCTTTCGGCCAAGTCATTCTCGACCGAGCCGTCCGGAGTGAGACGTATCAGACCGGAATAAATCAGGCTGGAGAGGTTCTTGTCGGCTTCCGAGAGGGCGAGGACCGGATTGATGAAACGTGGGTTGCCTACCACTCCTTCGGAGAGTGTGCCACCTTGAATAGGCACTTCGACCATAAAAGCGTCGCTCGCTTTCCAAATCAGGATAAACCCGGAGAAAAGAAAAAGTGCCGCGCAAAAATAAAAAACCGTTTTTTCGGCCATGGTAAACGAACGTAAGGTGCGTTTGACCGCCCGTTCCTTCGGAATATTGAAGCGCCTCAGGAGAAGCGCCCGTAAAGCTTTAATGGTCATGTGCTGTTAGTCCCGTTAGAAGTTACTTCGATTAAATTTCATAATTTAACATTTTCAATAACATATATTGTTCTAGACTTCTAACGGGATTAGCGGCTGAGGACGAGGGTGGCGAAAGCGGCCAAAACAAAAAGGATGGCCACGAAGATAGTGCCCCGGAAAAGGAATTTCTCGAACCCGCGGCGGGTGAAGCGTCCCGCGGTTGAACTGTCACCGCCGAAAGCGGCGCCGAGGCTGGCTTCTGTGCGCTGGAGAAGGACTCCGGCGACCAAGAGAAGGCTGAGCAATATCTGAATGTAGGGAAGAAATCTGACCATTGCCTGTACGGGACAATCCTAACCCAATTTCACTAATTAGGCAATTATACCGCGCCCACGGCGAAGCCCTGCTTACCGCGAACTTCGTTTTGACGTTGACTTTGCCGATTTTTTCATATACATTTTGCACGCATTAGAGAAAACCCGCTTACGGCATCATTCTGCCGGAGAGTGTGACCAAGGAAAAGTCGGCTCAAGGCAAAGTGTTGGCGGTAGGAGAAGGCAAATTCGCCGACGGCCAACTGGTGCCGGTGCGCGTCAAGGTCGGCGACACCGTCATTTTCTCCAAATACAGTTACGACGAGGTTGAGCAGGATGGCGAAGAACTTTATCTCTTAAAAGAAGAGAATATATTAGCGGTCATTAAATAAAACCATGGCCAAAAAAATTCTTTTCAATCAGGAAGCCAGGGAAGCGCTCAAGCGCGGTGTTGATAAGGTAGCTGACGCGGTGAGGGTCACCATCGGTCCGCGCGGCCGGAATGTGGTCCTTGATAAGGGCTATGGAGCGCCGATTATTACCAACGATGGCGTCACTATCGCCAAAGACATTACCCTCTCCAACAAGTTTGAGAACATGGGCGCCGAGATTGTGAAGGAAGTGGCCACGAAGACCAACGATACCGCCGGAGACGGCACCACTACTTCGGTAGTGCTCACCCAAGCTCTGGTTGAAGCCGGCTTTAAAAAGACCGTGACCGGTGCCAACTCCATGGCCATCCGCCACGGCATCGAAGCGGCTGCCAAGGATGCCGTCGCCGAGCTCAAAAAGATTTCCAAGGTCATCAAATCCGACGCGGAGGTGAGACAAGTGGCCACCATCTCGGCCGAATCGGCGGAAATCGGCGGCATCATCGCCGGAACCATCAAGAAAATCGGCAAGGACGGAGTGGTCACCGTCGAAGAATCCCAGGCTTTCGGCATCGACTCCGAAATCGTCGAGGGTCTGGAATTCGACAAGGGCTACCTCTCGCCCTACATGATTACTAACGCCGAGCGCATGGAAGCGGAATATCGCGACCCGCTTATCCTCATAACCGACAAGAAGGTCTCGACGGTCAAAGACATCCTGCCTCTTCTTGAAAAGGTGGCCGCTTCGGGCAAGAAAGACTTGGTCGTCATCGCCGAAGACGTCGACGGCGAAGCGTTGACCACTTTCGTCTTAAACAAGTTGCGCGGCTCGTTCAATGTCCTCGCGGTCAAGGCACCCGGCTACGGCGACAAGAAGAAAGAGCTTTTGGGCGATATCGCGGTCACCGTCGGGGCCAAAGTTGTCTCCGAAGAAGTCGGGCTTAATTTCGAGAAAGCGGAACTCAACATGCTCGGCCACGCCTCGCGGGTGGTTTCGACCAAAGACAATACGGTCATCGTCGGCGGCAAAGGCAAGAAAGCGGAAATCGAAGCGCGGGTGGAAAACTTGCGCGCCCAGAGAGCCAACAGCACTTCCAAATTCGACACCGAAAAACTGGATGAACGCATCGGGAAATTAACCGGCGGCGTAGCCGTCATTAAAGTCGGGGCCGCCACCGAGACGGAGATGAAGTATTTGAAATTAAAGATTGAGGACGCCGTCAACGCCACCAAAGCCGCTATCGCCGAAGGCATCGTGGTCGGCGGCGGCAGTGCCTTGGCCAAGGTCTCAAAAAAACTCAAAGCTCGCTATCTGGACAAGTCCAACACCAAAGACGGCTTGGAAAACACCGACTACTCGGCCGGCTACCTTATCCTTCTTAGGGCGCTTGAAGAGCCCTTGAGGCAGATTGCCCTCAACGCCGGTAAAGACGAAGGCGTAGTTCTTAATGAAGTGACCAAGGGTGGCGCCAATTCCGGCTACGACGCTCTTTCGGACGCTTTCGTTACCGACATGTTCGAAGCGGGCATTATCGACCCGGTCAAAGTGACTAGAGCCGCTCTCGAGAACGCTGCTTCGGCTGTGGCTATGCTTTTGACCACCGAAGTGGCTATTGCGGATGAACCGGAGAAAGAGAAGCCTGCTGGCCAGCATGGGCACGGGGGGATGGAGTACTAATTTAAAATCAAGATTTAAACAAAATAGCCTATGACAAAGGGCTATTTTAGCGGAGTGACTTTAACGTTTAATTGACATAGAATTACAAATCCTGCGATCGCCAGAAGTGTTGACATGGCTTTGTTGTAATCTTCCTTATGGAACGTTAAAATAGGTACATGGCTAAAAGGACTAAAAAATCCAAAAGACCCAAAGACCGATTTGACGAAATCAGGGATGAGCTTGTTCACCACATGGGCATGCTTCACGAACAAACGAAGCATGATACAAGCTTGATAGCGGAACAAGTGGCTCATAATTCTGAACAAATAACTAAGCTTTCAGACATAGTGGAGCTCATGAGATATGACTTGAAGCTTAAAGCAGATAATGTAGAGATAATGTCTTTGTCCCGTAGGGTGACAATGATCGAGAAAAAATTAATCAATAGAAGATAATAAAATGAAAAAAAGCGCCATCGCCTTCATAGCTATCGTAGCCGTGCTCGTTATCTGGGGATTCTCGGGATACAACAGTCTTGTGACTTTGAATGAATCAGCGGATGCACAGTGGGCCAAGGTGGAGACGCAGTATCAGAGACGCTTCGACCTTATTCCTAATTTGGTAAATTCGGTCAAGGCAATTCTTACTCAAGAGCAAACTATCTTCGGCGAGATTGCCGATGCTCGCACTCGTTACTCCGGCGCCGGCACTCCGGACGAAAAAGCTTCCGCCGCCAGCCAAATCGAAAGTTCATTGGGGAGGTTACTGGTGATCATGGAGAATTATCCGCAACTCCAGTCCAGCGCCAACGTCCGCGACCTGATGACCCAACTTGAAGGCGCGGAAAACCGCATTTCGGTCGAACGCATCCGCTACAACGACCTCATCCGCGACTACAATCTCTCCGTCAAAAGATTTCCGCGCAATATCCTGGCGGGACTGCTGGGCTTCGGTGAACGCTCCTACTTCGAGGCGGCTACCGGCACCGAAACTGCCCCAAGCGTCAACTTCGAATAATGTTTCCATTATTTCTCTTAATCGCAACGCTTGTCCCGACGGGGCATGTGAATGATTTCGCTCATATCTTGAAGCCGGAGACGGTCTCGAATCTTGAATCTACTCTGGCAAATTTCGAAAGTACGACCGGCAACGAGATTGCGATAGTAACTATAGACACTCATGGTTCGGATGAGACTATTGAGAGTTACGCCGTAAAACTTTTCGAAAAGTGGGGGATTGGTAAAGAAAATGAAGATAACGGCCTGCTTTTACTTATCTCGCGAGATGACAGGGAAATGCGTATCGAAGTCGGTTATGGGCTTGAGCCCGTCATTACTGATATCGAAAGCGGGCGCATTATTAGAGAAATTCTTATCCCGGCATTTCAAGCGGGGAATTATGATGAAGGAGTGATACAAGCTGTCGAGCATTTGGTTTTGCTGGCTCAAGGAGAAGCTGTACCCACAGCTAACACTCCGGTCAATTGGCCTCAATGGATGGTCTATGCCGGATTCATTTTCATTTGGCTCGCCTCAATTTTGGCACGGTCCAAATCATGGTGGGCCGGAGGTGTAGTCGGCGGAGTGGTCGGGTTGATTTTCTTTGCTGGCATTTTTTACATTCTCGCTTGCATAGCGGCGGGCCTATTGACGGAGGCATGTCCGGTGGTGGCGGAGCGAGCGGGAGGTGGTAAGGCCGCTTTTTCAGCCGGAAAATAGGCGTGATAGAATGAAATAATGGAAGAACCGCAAAAGCGTATTGTCGAACTGGAAAATCTGGTCTCCGAACTCGAGAACAATCTTATCCATGACCCTCTGACGGGATTAAAAACCCGCGCCTTTCTTGAAGAAGAAGTCGGAGTTTATCTCAATATCATTCTCCAGCAGGACCAGCTGAAGGAACGGGACGGTTTGCAGCGCAAGGAACGCTTCGGTTTCAGGAATCTCTCAGTCATCTTTTTCGATATCGACCATTTTAAACTTGTAAACGACACCTACGGACACGAGGCGGGCGACATAGTGCTTAAAAAAATCGCGAGCGCCATCCGCTCGAGCTTAAGAACGGGCGACACCCTGGCGCGCTGGGGCGGGGAAGAGATGGTGGCCAGTCTTTTGGGGGCCAACGAGAAGGACGCGACCGCCAAAGCGGAGGAAATCAGGCTGATGATAGAAAAACTGCCGTTCCCAGAAGTTTCCGGACTCTCAGTCACCATTAGCGCCGGAGTAGCCACCTCGGAAAAGGGAGCCAACCTGGCCTCTCTTATAAAATCCGCCGACCAAGCGCTCTATGCCGCCAAAAACAGCGGCCGTAACCAAGTTGTTCCTTATTCCATGCTTCCGAATGGAGATTCAAAATAAAGAACTGCACCGTATTACCACCACCACGCTGGTTTACAAGCCGGATTTTACCTACCTTATTACCAAAAGAGCGGAGCATAA
>LCQJ01000030.1 GCA_001004085.1 Parcubacteria group bacterium GW2011_GWA2_50_10b | reverse complement strand
AAGGAGTGTTTTTTCTTTCGGGGTTGCTGGCGTACTCGCCAGTGCGTGGGGCTTTCTCCGAATCATTTGTTTTGAAAGTAGGTTCGAGCTTGGTACAATAAACACACCAAAATGATATTATATAAGCATGAATAGGGTGGCTAACTTTTTCGACAAATTCGAGGACCGCATACGCGGCTTTTTAAGTCATTATCCGATTCTCTACGCTTTCATCGCCGGCGTGGCGATTGTCTCCTTCTGGCGCGGAGTCTGGGAGGTTTCCGACATTCTGGGTATCTCGCCGCAAATGTCTCTTTTGTTCGGGTTTCTGATTATGGTGGGTATCGGCATTCAAGTGACGGAATTTCTTGGCAGCCGCATTCTGGTCTCCGGCCTCAAGGGCGAGAAAAAACTTGAAGAAAAGACTCTCAAGGAAATCGAGGATGAGGACAGGTTTCTCCACGATTTAAAGAAAGAAGTGGACCATATCGAGAAAATGATGGAGACGCGCGAGAAATAACAGGGATGAGTAAATTCCTGAAACAGCATTCCCTTAAGGGAAAGGTCGCCTGGATTACCGGTGGCAAGAGAATCGGGCAGGAAATTGCCATGACCCTTTCGGAATTAGGCGCCGACTTGATCATTAGCTATCGCTCTTCAGAAAAGGAGGCGCAAGAAATTGTGAAAATGGTCAAACCTTACCGAAACAGAGTCTTAATATTAAAAGCGGACGTCAGCGACAGGGAAAGTACGAAGGAGGCGGTCAGCCGGATCAGGAAAGAGTTTGGCAAGCTGGATATTTTAGTCGAGCTGGCTTCAATCTTTAAGCCGGTCGGTCTGGAGAAAATAACAGTAGAAGATTGGGATGCGAATTTCTCCGCACATATTAAAGCGACTTTCTGGCCGATACAGCTTAGCCTACCCATTATGCGACAGGGCTCGCATGTCATTACTATCGCGGACCGCACCGCGATAAACAGCATTTACCCCGGTTATCTTCCATATGTGGTTACTAAATCCGCTGTGGTGGCGATGACACGGGCTTTAGCTGTCGAGCTCGGGCCCAAGGGTATTTTTATAAACGCGATAGCCCCGGGAAATATAAAATTACCGATGAAGAAGCCGTAAGGGAGTTCGTCCATACTGTACTGCGCCTCTGTTTCGTCCGTTCATCCGGCAGCGTTTACCCGCTCGACTTCGGACATTTGTAAATTTGTGGGCACGGGGAGACTCGAACTCCCAAGCCTTGCGGCACACGCTTCTGAAGCGTGCGTGTTTACCAATTTCGCCACGTGCCCAATTATTCCATTATACCTAGTGCGGGATGCAGGGCTCGAACCCGCGACATCTTCTGTGTAAGAGAAGCGCTCTACCAACTGAGCTAATCCCGCAATGGCACGATACTAACATATATTGTATTCTCATTCACATACATGTTAAATCTTACTCGAAACATTCTCTACGAAGATGCCGATATTCTGGTCATCAATAAACCGGCCGGTTTGGTCGTGCACCCCGTACCAGAGCAAGCTCGGTACGGGGCAGGTCCGGAAAGTATAAGTGAATGGTTTGTTAAGAAATATCCGCAGGCAAAAGATGTTGGAGAACCTCTCGGTGATATTGAAAGACCTGGAATAGTGCATCGCATAGACCGCGATACTTCAGGTATTTTGCTTTTGGCCAAGACCAAGGAAGGACACGAATGTCTCAAAGAGCAATTCATGAATCGGGAAGTAGAGAAAATCTACCATCTCTTCGTCTACGGCAATCTCAAGGATGACCGGGGCACAATCAATTTGCCCATCGGCCGGAGTGCTTCCAATTTCAAAAAATGGTCGGCGCAGAGAGGGGCGAGGGGGGAGAAAAGGGAGGCAATCACATATTTCCAGGTACTCAAGCGTTTGCCGGAAGAACAAGCAACATTCGTCGAAGCCAAACCCAAGACCGGCCGCACACACCAGATCCGCGTCCATTTCGAAGCGCTTCATCATCCGGTCGTGGGCGACAAGCTTTATGCCAAAGGCAAACCCCCGCTTCTGGGTTTCGAGCGCCTGGCTCTCCACGCGAGGCAAATCAACTTTAAAGATGTCTCCGGTAAAGAAATTACTGTTGAAGCGTCTTACCCAGAAGATTTCAAAAAGGCCCTCAGTATGCTAAACTAACTTGTATGACCACGGCATTAAAAAATAAAATAAAGGAACTGGCCCGCCGAAGCGTGCGTGAGGCTCTCGCGGAAGAGCTAATGAAAGCACGCGCGGCTATTTTGCCGTTTATCTCCGTAAAAGAACAGAAAGGAATAGAAAAATTATATAACAGGCCGTCCCGCCGCGCGGTGCGAATGGTACGCGCTCACATCTAACGAAAGCTCATGGCTTGGGAAATCGGATTTTCGAAACAAGCGGAAAAATTTCTCAAACAGCATCATTTATCAGACAGAGAAATGGTCGCTATTAATATTAAGCGTCTTTCCGGAAAGTGGGAAGGATGTTTTCGTATCAGATTAGGTAAAAATAGAATTATATTTTCAATAAACTTTGAAAGGCAAACTGTGCTAATTGAGGTTGTAGATAATCGCGGCGGTGTGTATAGATAATTCAAAACCCTCTCATTTCCGGAATATTCTCAAAAAGCGCTAAAAACATTAGGTTTATAGCTATATTTTGTGCTATTGACATTAGAGTTAAATAGGTATATAATTAACACAGACTGAACGGAGGCGACAATCCTGTCGTGTTCCGTTGCTGGCTCCCAGTCCAAGGAGAAACACAATGGCTCAAGACAAGATTGGCGGCATCGTTCGTGCACTCGTCGGCGTACCGCAAGAGCGGCTCACGGTGCTCCAAAAGGTCGTCAATGGCCTCAACTCGGCGGCCCAGCATGGCGATGATTTCCAGGTCGAACTCTCGAAGTTCGTACTCGGGTGGAAGTCGAACGCGGTTCCCGTCGCGACGATGGACAACCCTGACCTCGCTCGTTGGTCGGACAACTATTACAAGTTGTTCGATCAGCGGCCGGACCTCTCGGCTATCCGTATTCCGGAAAAGCCGGAAGGCGTCGGGCCGGTGCGGCTCATCGTCGTGGTGAAAGAACTGGTCGAGTGGACCAAGGGCTATCCGCTCGAAGGAGTTCAGGAAGCGCTGAAGAAGCACTTCCCAGGCTGGGAGTACGCGAACGACCTCGATGAGGCGATCCCGATCAACGACCGCGACCCGAAAAACGGCTCGTATGCCGTCTGGGTCAGAGATGTTCGCGAAGCCGACGAGGAATTTGCCAACAAGTCGGCGGATGACCTCAAGGTGGAGAACCACACCGGTATCACCACTCTCGAACGTCAACTTCTCGAGGCTGACTACTTCTTCGAGAAGGGCGAGCACCTGGACCAGCAGAACGTCACGTTGTGCACGGGTTCCCGCGACCGCGGTGGCGACGTGCCGTACGCGGACTGGGGCGGCAAGTTCCTCGTCTACTGGTGCGGCTCGGCGGATCGCAGTCCGTACCTCCGTTCCCGCAGGGTCTGGGCGTAACGCTTATACCTTGTATCTTGTATCCTTGGGCCGGCTCCTCGTGAGCCGGCCCATTTTGTATATAATCAATGTGCGACTGTTAAATCAATCCTCGGATAATGGTTTGTCGCTACATAAAACTGCTTGCCTCGCTTAACACAACGCCCGCTCTACCGCGGGTAACTCATAAATACAGTGTGCCAGAAGAAGGCACACGAAGACTTGGATGAAGTGAGGCGATGGAGGTTCCCGCAACCGCGATGGCAACGTGCCGAACGCGAACTGGAACGACAAGTTCAACGTCAACTGGTACAACTCGACGAATCGCAATCCGAACCTCCGTTCCCGAAGTTTTACATTACCCAGCACTCAAATTTGAGTGCTGGGTTTTGTTTGCATATTTCTCCCAGCCGACCGCTTCTTTCGATATTTCCTGGAGTTTTTCTTGCAGAAACAGATATTGATTTTCTTTGATTATTTTCAGTTCGGATTCCGCTCTGGCCAAATGCTTTAAGGTCTCTATACTGATTCTTAATTCTTTAATCGTCTCTCGTTTCTCTATTCCGGTTTCTAGAGATGCTCGTATGCTTAGACCGAGTATTTGCACACAAGTTTTTTCGACCACTGCATGCAGTCCCAGCTTATCCCGCTTCGGTATTCTATTTCCTATCGAGTAAATCTCTTTGTACAATGATTGGATATGGAAGATAATCGGAGCCACGAAATTTCCGTTGGGGGGGGCTTTAACGGGAGTATTTTCAGTCATATCACTTCAGTCGAAAATTTGTTCGCCGCTTGGCGGGAGTTTAAGAAGGGCAAGAGCAAAAAGTCGGATGTAGTCGAGTTCTCGCTCAATCTAGAGAATAACATTTTCAGGCTTAGGGAAGAACTGCTATCTAAATCCTGGAAGTGCGGCGGATACCAAAAATTTATAATTAAAGACCCCAAGCCTCGCATCATTCACAAAGCAACTGTTCCGGACAGATTATTGTATCAGGCCGTCTATAGAATTTTGTACCCCATTTTTGACCGAACTTTCATTTTCGACTCGTATTCGAGTAGGAATGGGAAGGGAACTCATGCGGGAATAAAGCGGTTAAATGTATTTTTGCGAAAATTGAGTCATAACTACACCAGACCGGTCTACGCGTTAAAGTGCGATATCAAGAAATTCTTTGATTCTATTGACCACGGAATTTTACTGGAATTGATTCAAGAAAAGGTAAGCTGTCCGGAAACCATGCAATTACTTGAAAAGGTCATTGATTCTTTCCACAAGATACCAGGTAAGGGCTTGCCTCTAGGCAATGTGACCAGTCAAATCTTCGCCAATGTTTACATGAACCGATTTGATTGGTATGTAAAGAAAGAATTGAAGATAAAATACTATGTGAGATATTGCGATGATTTCGTAATCCTTTCTTCTGACATTGGTAATTTAACCAAGCTTATTCTGTTGTTGCAAAAATTCTTGGATAAGAATCTTAAGCTCGAACTTCATCCGGATAAGATACTAATACGAAAATTTCACCAAGGCATCGATTTCCTGGGAGCCGTGCTCTTGCCTCACCGAATAGTTGTAAGAACCAAGACTAAGAGACGAATGATTAAAAAATCGACAAAACTTCTAGAAGAATTTCAAATTGGCCGACTGACAAAAGCTAGGTTAAATCAGTCGATTTCATCGTATCTTGGCCACCTTAACCATGTTAAGTCGAGAGAAACTAATCATTCATTGCATTCCATCAGAGCTAAAATGCGGAGGTTGCCCTAAGTGGTTTACTGTGTTAAATTAGTGCAACTTATGCAAAGAGTGATTAGTCCGGTAAATATCGAGGAAAGGGCCAAGCTCGACCTGCGCGCAGGCGACACTATCCGCGTCTGGCAGAAAATTGCCGAGAAGGGCAAGGTCCGCCTCCAGGCCTTCGAAGGGCTTGTTCTCGCGAAGAAACACGGCAGGGAAGCCGGCGCCACCTTCACCGTCCGTCGCGTCGCCTCTGGGGTTGGTGTCGAAAAGATTTTCCCTCTCTATTCTCCTATTATCGACAAGATTGAAGTCTTGAAGCGCTCGAAAGTTCGCCGAGCCAAGCTTTACCACATCCGCGAGAAGGCGGCCAAGGAAGTCAGCCACCAGATGAGGAATATCCGTATGGCCAAAGATGTGGAAGTTGAAGAAACGGTAGAAGCCAAGTAAGATTGGCATATGCGCGAGTGGTGTAATGGTAAACACGTACGATTGAGGTTCGTATGCCGCAAGGCGTGGAGGTTCAAGTCCTCTCTCGCGCACCAGGCAAAATGAGTTAGGTTTTTGCCTAACTCATTTTGCTAAGAATTAATGGTGCCTATAGTGTAGCGGCTCTGCACGGAAGATTGTGGATCTTCAAGTTCCGGATCGACACCGGATAGGCACCCAAATATGAAACTGTCACTGCACACTTCAGTGACCTAATTTCTTCTTAAGGGTATAATATAAGGATGCTTATATTCCTTATCATCGGTTTACTGTTGGGTGGAGTGTCGGTTGCGTTTGCCTTGCAGAACATCGAAGTGGTGACGGTAACGTTTCTCGCGTGGCAGTTTGAAGGCTCGCTTGCTTTTGTTATTCTACTGTCGCTCGTGGTGGGGATGCTCGTAAGCACACTCTTGTCTTTGCCGGCTACCATCAAAAAGAGTTTTCAAATTTCAACCCTGAAGAAGCACAATGAGTCGCTCAAGGGTGCTTTGAATAATAAAGAGAGCGAATTGAGAGTAGAGAGGTCGAAACTTGCCACCAACAACGCCTATCTGGATGACCTGGAGAAGAACCGTGAGGACGAAGTAGTAAAATAAAACCCCAGAGAATAATTTTCCTATCGGGACCCCAATTATTTCCTCCAACCGTCGAGACCCCAGTGGTGGCCGGCTTTGGCTACGGCCAGGTAAACCAGAAGCAGACCGAAGATGACATGGTCGTCGACAATGAGAGAATGCGCATCCGGGTGGATGATGCCTAAAGGAATGTAGTAGAGCGCCATGAGTACCGCTCCCAGAGGAGCCGAGAACCTCACGAAGATACCGAGGATGAGCGAGATGCCGAGGAGCGTCAGTCCCCATTCATTGACCAAGTTGATAAGCGGTAGGATGCCGGGCGACATAAGCCAGGCATAAAATCCTGGCAGGAGTTTAGCGCCCTTAAGGTAGCCTTCCGCCGACCAGGACGGGTCGAGCACTTTGGTAATACCGGCGTAGAACATATACCAGCCCAGGGAAACACGAAGCAGAAACAATGTAATTTTTTGTGTCATACGTCTAATATGATATCGTCCGGTTTGAAGAAAATTTCGATGTGGCCAATGGCCCGGACCTTTTTGTCGGCTTTGCCAAGGCGGCCCTCACCCCTTCAATATAAATCGATAAGCTAATGGCGGCCTTTTTATTTTTCTTTCAAAACGAATATGAAAGTGAATTCAGATACGTCTATTGACTATGTAGATACGATGTATATACTTATGGAAATGACCACTAAAATAGCTAAGTGGGGTAATAGCTACGCAATAAGGTTGCCTAAAGAAACCTTAGATGAGCTTTCTTTGAAAGAGGGCAATTTGGTTATCGTTAGCACCGATGCAAATAGTATAAGAATCAAGCCAACAAAAAAGCACGCAACTCTCGGTGAGCTTATTTCTAGAATAAATCGCAATAACAAGCATGATGTTGTCGAGTGGATTGGGAGTAAAGGAAATGAAATATGGTAAAGAAGAGTTATGTTCCAGATAAGGGAGACGTGGTGTGGCTTAATCTAGATCCTATCAGCTTCGAGCATTGTCGTGGAAAGAAAGAAAGGCAAGATTTATTATAAAGGCACCCCTAGATGTTTCAGAAGAAGTGGCCCATAAAATTAAACTTTTGATCAGCTAATTTTCTTTCAAAACAAATCGATAGGGCTTTTCGGCCCAGCCTTGGCCAGCGTAAGAAACCCCTATCCTAGGAGTTCTTAGAATTTTTCCGCCACTCGGGTTGGCGGATCCGCCTTTTCTGGCGGACAAATCAGACTCAATCCATAATCCAGTTTTTCTTCCCAATTTTTTACCGTTTAATTTTTTATCTATTTTCAAATGTTTGGTCAGGCGGGCCGGACCGGAAACATTTTCCGTACCTCTTATTAAAACAGCGGCGGGGAAATCTTTTTCTTCGGTCACAATGTTGAGCATCCAATGCATGCCGTAAGTGAAATAGACATAGATGGTGCCGGCCTCACAAAACATCGGTCCGTTCCTTGTTGTTCTGCCACGCGAGGAGTGGCAGGCCAGGTCGTGTGGGCCGACATATGCTTCAGTTTCAATAATTTTCTCCCGGATAACTTTATTACCTACCTTTCGCACTAAATATTTTCCAATCAGTTCTTCAGCCACCTTCAAGGTCTTATCGGCGAAAAATGAACGGGGCAGCGGAGCCATGTTATAATCTTATAGCACATATGGGATTCCCGAATTGGGCCAAAAACATTCTTTTCCTCCTGGTCTACATGATTTCCGGGCTGGTCCTGGTTATTATCATCGAAGGCCTTTTATCCGGCAACGATCTCACGCCGCTCAATACCGCTATCGAGCGTGTGGTGGTGCAAATCCGCACGCCTTTCCTCACGACGCTTTTGGTCTGGCTGACCCGGGTCGGCAATCCGTTCATCATCTCCTCGCTCGCGGTCTTTATCGCCGTGATGCTTATTTTGCGCGGCTATGCCTATGAAGCGACCCACGCCACTATGGCCACCACTTTCTTTTTCATGCTCTCTTACGTCTTTTTCGGCAAATTAAAGACCGTCCGGGGCAAGACTTATCTTATTATCAGTTCGGTCATTGGCGTGTTTTTGATTTGTTTCTCGCGGCTCTACCTGGGCGCCCATTGGGCTCTCGATATCCTCGCCGGCGCGGCCCTGGGGCTTCTCTCCGTCAGCTTTACCATCCTTATGTTCAACGTTTTCCTAGAGGAGAACCGCTCTTTGAGGAAAAGGCTTAACTTGTGATAGGATGTGCGCATGCAAAATATAGAAATACAAAAAATTTATAAATGGGCGTGGATTGTGCTCGTGATTCTGGCGGTTTTTCTCGGAGTCAAGACCTTGGCTTCTCTAAAAAATCTGCGCGAGGTTGACCCGGCTTACAACTCGATAACCGTAACTGGCGAGGGCGAGACCTTCGCCGTGCCGGATTTGGCCACATTCTCCTTCTCCGTCTCGGCCGATGCCAATACGGTGAGCGAGGCGCAGGCGAGTATCACCAAAAAGATTGATGCCATTATGGAGAAGCTCGAATCGCTCGGCATTCTAGAAAAAGACATCAAGACTACCGACTATTCCGTCTATCCCAAGTATCGCTACGAAGTTAAACCTATGCTTTATCCGGTGCCTGGCAATCAAGTGCCGGACGGCTACACTGCAAGCCACTCTGTAACGGTGAAGGTCCGTGATACCGAGAGGGCTGGGGAAGTGCTGGGGGCTGCCGGCTCGGCCGGGGCTACCAATCTCTCAAGTATCTCCTTTACGGTTGATGACCCGGAGGCTTTGACCGACGAAGCGCGCGCCGCCGCCATCAAGCAGGCCCGGGACAAAGCCAAGACTCTCTCCAAAGAACTCGGGGTGAGACTGGTGCGGGTGGTAAGCTTCAACGACAGCACTGACGGCGGTTATCCCATTCCTTACGGACGTGAAGCCTTGAGTATGGGCGGCGATATGGCCGTAGCCCAGGCGAAAGCGCCGACTCTGCCAACAGGTGAAAACAAGGTGAGAGTGGTGGTCAACGTGGTCTACGAAATACGCTAGTTTTGTTATATAATTCGGGTAGACACATATAAACCCGTTTTTACGGTGAAAGGATCAACCCTTGTATCTTATTCCACGAAACATTTGCCATCTCTGCATTTGCCCGATTCTTGAGAGCGAAGAGGCCCGGGAATATCAAGGCAGGAAGATTCATGTGGTCTGTTCTCCGTTAATCAAGCGATCCGTAGAGGAGGAAGGGCCGTTCACGATCCCGGCCGGGTTTAAATCGGCAAGAAAATCCAATAAGCCGGCCCCGGCGCGCATGCGCGCCGGGGCTTCACTGTATTGACTTTCTCCCGTATCGTATAGTATGATTCTGAGACGCCCACGGGGGTGTTTGTTACTACTCGACAAGTTCGTAGCAAGTAACATCGATATGAATAGATTCATAAACTACATCAAAGATACGAGAGGGGAGCTGGTCCACGTCTCCTGGCCGACCCGGCGCCAGGCCATGACCTTTACCGTTATTGTGGTTATCATCTCCATACTGACCTCGGTTTTCCTC
>LCQJ01000029.1 GCA_001004085.1 Parcubacteria group bacterium GW2011_GWA2_50_10b | reverse complement strand
TGCGGTTTTTGTCCTGTAACAAAGTTGTCGTCGCACGGGTATCCCCACTCCGCCTCCCCAGCTCCGGCATTGAGTATTACCTGTAGGCCGGTCCTCTCCGCGCTGTCGAGAAAATATCGTACGTCTTCGCTACTGGCGCAAATGTCGAAGTTTCCCTCTATAACATCAAAGCCGGCTTCCTTGATTTCCGCAAAGTCTTTTTGCGTAAGGCCAAAGTGGTCATACGACGCCTCCCCCACATCTTTGAGGATGGCGAACTTGTCGCCCAGTGCAGATGCGGCAACCGCAGAAGAGCTGGTTGCTTGAACTTTCTCTGGCTCACTCGCAGTTTGCGCCTCTTGCGTATTTTGCGAAGTGGCGTCTGTTGGCGGCAGAGTGCGTGTGGCGTACGCAACACCAAACACAACTACTGCTAGTAGTGTTAAAGTGGTAATTAATTTACTCTCTGGCTGCATGGGAAGGTGGTCATCGTTAAGACTCCCATTCTCTCCTTAACGGGCAAACAACTCTACATTGTCAATAAAGACGCTACCAGTCATACCCGGGGTCGCATACACTTGCACGGCAGCGGTCTTAACCAGTACCGAGGTCGGCTGGTACACATAGGAGCGGTCAATGACATTTTGATTATAGAGCGCACCCTGCCACTTGCCAGAGACCCAGGCGCCGCCCTCGTCGTACTCGTCTATATAGAAGCCGACTTCTCCTGAAGTAAACTTCTGGCTGTCTGTGTAGACTCGCAGCCCGTAGGTTACCCCGTAGGAAACAGGGACTTTTTTTCCAAACAAGTGGCCGCCCTTTGTAGTGCCCACCACCTTGACGCTGTTTTTTGGGGTCGGGTAACTGCCGTTGTTGGCGGTATTGAGCTTCATGCTATTTATGTTGTCGGTAACCCAGCCGGCAAGCTCCTCCTCGAAGCTTGCGTTTTTGATTAGATTGACGTTTTGTTTGAGTACTTCCGATACGGTTTTTGTTTTGATATTTTTTGATGACAGGTAGTCTATAAAGCTTTGGAATTTTGTAATTTCCCATGAGTAGTCGTCTGTTGGCTCAACCACTGGCAAGATCTCGTGGAACACCAGCACCAGCCAGCCGTCTTGCTCTACCGCCTCGTCTACCCAGGCCTTGGCCTGCTCCAAACTTGTTTGGTTTGTAACGTAGCGCACATACAAAAGGTACTTGTTGTACGGCCAAAAGTTGAGCCCCTGGTTTGCAAAAGCACGATGAGAATTATATTTTTTGGCAATAGTTGAAAGCACTATGTTGTCGTAGGCGCCAAAGGGAGTCGCAAAGTCGGTCGGCGTAATGTTGCGTGCAACAAAATTGTTGTAGTCTTTATTGATCTCACTTTTGATAGTTGTTAAAGGTACCGTCGGCAACTCTATGTGCGTGAGCCCGTGTGCAGCTATTTCGAAACCGGAGTTGTAGAGCTTCTTCACTTGATTCCAGGTCATATACCAATCACTTTGACCCAAAAAACCCGAGTTTATGTAGAATGTCGCGTTTTGCCCCACGGCTTTCAACATCTGTGCTGGAGTTTTATACTGCGAGGGATTGCCGTCATCAAACGTCAGTGTAACTGTGCCAGTGCCTGTAGCATGCGCGACTGCCCCGCCCAAAAAAAAGAGGAGAGCCATGGCCGCGGCAATGGCCAGAGTGTAAAAAGAGGTGCGTGTTATGGAAATGTTCATACTTTTAATTAAAGTCAATAATCTAATAAATATTTATTGCGACGGAAATTGATTATGTATCTGCACAGTGTGCAAGCGACCAGGCACATGTATGCAACCGTAAGTGCCAAAAATCCGATGCTTATCCACACATTGCCGACACTCAAGAGCGTATATCCCGCATACAAGCTCAAAGTGGCTGTGCTAATTCCTGATATGCCTGTTCCGCCGTTGAAATTAAACATAGTTTTAGTGTTTTTAGTTTACTCGCGTACCCCAACCGTCAGTATAGCCGATTAGCAGGAACATCCTGCGACAGCGGGTAACCAGACCCTGCAATGCCGACCCGCTCCTTTGCGTCACGGTATGGGTTAAAGTAGTAAAAATAAAGAACAGGTACGAACCGACAACCACCAGTGTAAGCATGTTACTATACACAAACTCTGGGATTAAACTTGCGCGTATAACCCAGTCGTATATATCCTTTTCCCTATAAAACCGCATGAGCCACAGTTGAAATACGTACCAAACTGCAACCTGTAAAAAAGACAGTCCTATAATCCAATAAGCGAGCTGTGGGTGCGTAAAACCGCCGTTGCCAAACAACGTAAGCAGTATAAGGAGGTCGACCATGAGTATGGTGGAGAAGAAGACGCCATGCCCAAGAAGGTCTTGCAACACAGGGGCTGCGCGCTTGGCTTTTGCAATGACTGTAAGGCCGCCATAGGACCAGCGCGTCCTCTGCCGCCACAGTTCAGAAAAGCGCTCCGGCACTATGGTCCATGCGTAGGAGTTTATCGCGGCCTTCACTCCCCACCCCTGTGTTTTAAGCCGTGCCGTTATTTCGTAATCTTCTATCAAATGCTTTTCCGCAAAACCGCCAACACCAAAAAGGGCGTGGGCTCGAAAGGCGGTGAGCATGCCGTGCATAACCAACGGCCCGCCATAAAAACCCTCATCCGCCAAGCGTGTGGCATTAAAGCCAAGATATTCGAGCCCCTGCAAACGGGTCAGTATGTTTTTATTTTTATTTAGCACCGCGCACTGGGAGCAGACTGCACCGAGATTGGTGCCGGACATAAGTTCTGCGACCAAGTTTTGCACCGTGGTTGGGCTAATGACCACGTCGTCGTCCAGAGTCAAAATAACATCCGGCATATACGCTTTTCTCCCTTCGAATATATATTTTAGTGCGTAATTGAGTGCTCCCGCCTTGAGCGCGTTGGATGGTGTTCGAAGCAGTGTTACCCGGTTTGACGCCAGTGTAATTTTTTCAAAAATACGAAAAGTTTCCTGGTTATCCCGCGGGGTGCTGTCGTCAACCACGTACACCGCGATGCGCGGATTCCACCGTATCAGATCTTCCACGAGGGTCACAGTAAACATTCCCGGTTTGTAGGTAGGGATTATGGCGCACACATTCGTTTTCTCTACATTAAAAAAAGTTTTAACAGCCCGAGTCGGCAGGATAAAATTTTTGAGATTAATTGTCATGGGAAAATGTTTGCAACACAACAAAACAACAGAGCCGTGTTTGGCTATGCCGGTTTCCCATGCGCCATGCTTCAGAAAGCCACGACGTCCTACTTGATTGTAAGTTGCACCGCCTTGTAGTCAACAAGCTCTGTGTTGATAAGAATAGTATAAAAGAAGGTCTTTACCCTACCGTAGGGTGTTTTCGATATCATGCTCGCCCACCTTGGTGCGTAAAATGTGGAGTGCAAGCGCGGGCACCCCAAGCTGCTTGCCAAGCTCGTGCGCTATAGAGCGCACATAGGTGCCGGAAGAACACTCAACGTAGATTGTAGCCGCAGGGAAAAGGCGCGTACCGCTTTTTTTAAGATATCTCTGCCAGGTGCGGAGTATCTCCTCTTGCCGGAAGTCTCCTTGCACCAGCCCGACACTTTGCTCTATGTAGGAGAGAAGAGTTTTCTCATCTACACGGTACATTTCTTTAAGCTCGATATGGTAGATGGTGACCGAGCGCTGTGGGAGTACTATGGAGCTTAGAGCCCCGCTGCGCGCCCACTCTATAAGCGACCTACCCTCTACAGTTTTGGAAGAGAAAGGCGGGTACTCCTGTTCGCGCTTGCCGCGGAACTCGTTGATGCCTTGCGCCACACTGCGGCGGCGCACGGTTTTTGTACTGCCTGCATCCATAACGCGGCCGAGTATGTCGTAGGTGTCGGTTGCAAAGCCAAACAAAACATCTAGTGTGTACTCTTTGTTTAAATCAAGGTAGTTTGAGCGGTGCTTGTTGGCTCTCCCCACCAAGCATAGGAGCACTCCCTCGGCCATTGGGTCCAGCCGCCCGGCGTAGGACAACACCTCGTGCAGGTAGCGCGGGTTTAACTCGCGTAGGCGCTCCAGACACTCGCGCGGAGTTTCGCCCTGCTTTTTATAGAGGTTGAGCACTATATCACCCGCTGTGGCATGCTCGTTTTTGATGTCATCCATTTCTGCTACAATGTACCATACACTATGGTTAAAAAAGAAAAATTGTCGGTGGAGCCGTACAAGGGAGTGCGTGACTTTTACCCAAATGAGTATGCATTCATGCACTACATTGCCGCCACATGGCGTGCGGTCTGCGAGCGTTATGGCTATGTCGAGTACAGCTCTTCTATATTGGAGCCGGCCGAGCTGTACCGCGCCAAAGGTGCCGCAAACGAAGAGCTTTCAAACGAGCAGACCTACACTTTTGTGGACCGCGGCGGTCGCGAAGTAACTCTCCGGCCGGAGATGACACCGTCGGTAGCCAGGATGGTTGCAGGAAAATTCCGCACGCTTGCCTACCCTCTGCGATGGTACTCGGTGCAAAACTTCTTTCGCTACGAGCGGCCTCAGCACGGCAGGTTGCGCGAGTTTTGGCAGCTCACGCAACTTCCTCGACGCACTGGTGCGCGAGCTTAAACTTGACGAAGCGGCAGCTAAAAAACTGCGGATGTTCCTTGACAGGCGCGTCAAGATGCACAGCGGCGAGTTTGAGCGCGAAATCGCCGACCTTGGAGTGGCGGCCGAGCTTATCTCTCCAAATAAGATGCCTGCAGACGTGGCAGATGTGCTCTCGATGTTGAAAGACCGCGGGGTCACAAATGCCGTGTTTGACCCTTCTATTGTGAGGGGTTTTGACTACTACAGCGGTATTGTATTTGAGCTTTTTGATACCGACCCCGCAAACCCGCGTTCGCTGTGCGGAGGCGGCCGTTACGACAACCTGCTTGACCTCTTTTGCGACGACAAGCTCCCGGCGGTTGGCGCCGCCGCAGGCGATGCTACCCTGCAACACTTCCTTTCCTCCCGCGGACTACTGCCCGAGTATATGCCGCCGACAAAAGTGTATCTGGCGGTTACTTCGCCGGCGCTGGTAAAGGAAGCCGCCGCGATTGCAAAGGAGTTGCGCGAAAGAAATGTGGCAACCGCAATCGATTTTGGCGAAAAGAAGTTGGGCGACCAGATAAAAGCCGCCGCCAAACACGGCATCCCATACCTGGTGGTCGTCGGCGACAATGAGCTTCAGTCCGGCGAGTTTGTCGTGCGCGACCTCGCAACCGGCAAAGAGGAACAGAGGTCGCGCGCAAAGCTTGCATCACTTTTCCTTACCCCATAATGCGGCGCATAACTCTAGACATTGAAACTGCCGGCTCCTTTTCGGGCCCGATGCCCGACCCAATCGAGTTGGAGCTAACCGTTGCGTGCATTCATGACTCAAAAACAAACCAGTTTGACAGCTTCTTAAAAGAAGAGCTTCCTCGCTTGTGGCCTATGCTTGAGCACGCGGACCTTATTATCGGCTATAACTCTGACCACTTCGACATCCCTATCCTCAACAAGTACTACACAGGAGACCTCACCCAAGTGCCGAGCATCGACCTATTAAAAGAGGTAAAAAACGTGCTGGGTCGGCGGCTAAAGCTCGACAACATAGCCGAGGCGACGCTCGGTAAAAAAAAGAGTAGTAACGGGCTACAAGCCGTCAAATGGTGGGAGGAGGGCGATGTGGAGAAGGTGCGCGAGTATTGCATCGACGACGTGCGGCTGACTTTGGAGTTGTATGAGTATGCAAAAAAGCATGGCCTCTTGAAGTATCGTGACTTCTCCGACGGCGACGTGCGCGACATCAAACTATTTTGTCAAGTCTATTGCTAGACCTAGATTTTAGGTAGAATAGCCAACATGAAATCACAATATGCGTTGCCTATTACTATTGTTGTCGCTGGAGTACTTATAGCCGGGGCGGTTTTTTTGGTCGGCAAGGGTTCAACACCGGGGACTACTCCCACCGATGGGTCAATTAAAGCACAGGCCTACGACCTAAGCCGCGACCACCTTTTGGGCAATCCAAATGCGCTGGTCAAGGTCATAGAATATGCAGACCTCGAGTGCCCGTACTGCAAGACCTTCCACACCACCATGCACCAGGTGATGGACTACTATGGTGAGGGCGGCCAAGTGGCGTGGGTATACCGAGCATTCCCGCTTACCTCAATCCACTCCAAAGCACCTAAAGAAGCTGAAGCGTCCGAGTGTGCGGCAGCACAGGGTGGCGACGCGGCATTCTTTGCCTACCTCGACAAAATCTATGAGATAACTCCATCGGAAAATAATCTCGACCTCGCACAGTTGCCCGTGGTGGCGAAGCAATTAGGGCTCAATGTAGACGCCTTCAACAAGTGTCTCAATGAGGGTACCTACTCGGCAAAAGTCACTGCAAGCTACAATGAGGCGATAGCCGCAGGCGGCCAAGGCACGCCATACGTACTTGTTATGGCAAATGATGCTCTGGTACCGGGCGGCAACCTCTC
>LCQJ01000028.1 GCA_001004085.1 Parcubacteria group bacterium GW2011_GWA2_50_10b | reverse complement strand
GGAGAAGAGACATCCGCTGCAGTATCGCCCAAAAATGTCACTACGGTCTCCGAACTAGAGAGTTATGCCAGGGCGACCGTCCGCTCCGATGCCCTGGTCGACTCGATGAATTTCACAGACCAGAGAGTGGAAGTGAAATACCGGGAAGAAGGCCAATTACTCGCGCTCATCCCGATAACCTACACCGTGAGTGTTACGGCCAAGGCCGACGGTACGGTGGAGGTCAAATATCCGTGGTATTCAATCGTGACCGTGAACAGGAAAGATGATATCGAATCCCGGGCCAAGGTCGCGGTGGATAATGCGCTGCGCGCCCGCATGGTTGGTGTGGTAAGGGCGGAAGGGCAAGCGCAGGAAAGTTTTAGCGCGGCTGAGGCGGCCGATGTGGCGGCCCAAATACACGCCGTACTTCAAGCCTCCTCCGCCGAGACTGGGGATTAAGTGTGGATGAAAAGGGGACAAAAAGGATTGCCAAGACTCGTGAATTGTGTAAAATAGAACCCAGTTCGGTATCTCTACCTCAAAAAACAAATCTCAGCATTAGTGTGATTGAGCGTGTGGCGGAAGTGTTCGGGGAAGTTTACGAGAAAGAAGCGGATGCCATTTTCCGGTTCTGCCTGCTCCGCACGTCGGACAGGGAAGTGGCTCTTGATTTCACCCAGGACACGTTCATGCGGTTCTGGAACTCCCTCCTTTTGGAGAAAGACATCAAGAATCACCGCACCTTCCTCTTTACCATCGCCAGGAACGTTATCATCGACTGGTATCGCAAGAAAAAACCCTTCTCCCTCGAGACTTTGATGGAGAACGCAACCGAAGGACGCTCGAGTTTTGTACTGGCTTCCACGGACAATGTGGAGACCAACTCGGAAGCCGAGTTTCTAATCAGGAAAATCGCCGAATTGCCGGAGCCTTAC
The DNA here is from genome assembly GCA_001004085.1 of Parcubacteria group bacterium GW2011_GWA2_50_10b. Classification (GTDB taxonomy): domain Bacteria; phylum Patescibacteriota; class Minisyncoccia; order Phycocordibacterales; family Zambryskibacteraceae; genus UBA5004. The sequence goes on along the minus strand of LCQJ01000028.1, from coordinate 4,213 downwards.
GGCAACGCGGTCTACCTCCGGTGCGTCGAAGAGCTTAAGCCGAGGGAAATCAGCGAGATTCTCGGCGAATCGGCCAACGTCATCTCGGTGCGCATCAGCCGCGGACTCGAACAATTAAGGGCGCTACTACATCTGGAGCATGCCCATGTCAAAACCACTTGAACTTAAATGCATAGACGGCCGTTGTCCCCCTAACATCGACCTGGTCAAAGAAATCGCCCTCACTCCCCTGGAGAAAAAGGCGATTTTCTTCTGCCTGAAGAATAGTATTGAAACGCTAAAAGAAAGATTGCGGGAAAAAATCCCCGACTAGCGGTAAATGAGAGATTCCACGCTGTTCCACCAGCCGTTACCGTTGTCGTCTTTCGTATCGGCGTTAAAATCGACGCAGCCTTCCCCTGTGGGCAGGTCTCGGTTATCACAGAATCTCAAACCAAGCACTTTCGGGGTGCCGGTTACCGCCGCCCTGGTGAAATACAAGAATGTCATATCCGGCCCGTCCGTGTAGATGATAATTTGCCGGCTATCCGACCGGATATGAGTGAAGTCGGCACGTTTAAGGGGTGCCCCAAAGGAGTAGAGATTGTCCATCAGCGCGAAACAGTCGCTCTCTTTGGCCGGGTCGGCGCAAGTAGCGGAAAGCCGGTAAGAGACTGCACTCACACCCGGCAAGTCGTGGTTTTGGGCGGCGGAGAGATAAGTCTCCCAGACGGACCAGGCCATAGCGCCAGTGGGGATGTCTTCAAGCATCGGCACTTCCAGAGACGGTGTTTGAAAAGAGAAAAGAAAAGGAGAGAAGGGCGGATTAACCTTCTCCTTGAAAGCGAAACCTGGGAAATCTCCGAAAAAGGCGAAAGCGACGACCACCAGGCTCACGGCTACGGCGATGTATTTCATGCCATTAATATAACACATCCGTAATATTGTCTATCGGCGGCAGGACATGTTAAAATATCCTGACATGATTTTCTTTGACCGTGTTTCCAAAGTTTATCCGGATGAATCCGTGGCTCTCGAGAATGTCACTTTCTCCATTGAGCCCAAAGAGTTCGTCTCCATCGTCGGCCCAAGCGGCGCCGGCAAGACCACGCTCCTGAAACTCTTTCTGGCCGAAGAGAAACCTTCGACCGGAGCGGTTTTTTATGAAGAATCCGATGTCCACGCGCTGGGCAAGAAGGAGATGAACGAATTCCGGCGCAAGGTGGGCATGGTTTTCCAGGACTTCCGCCTGCTGCCCAACAAAACGGTCTACGAGAACATCGCCTTTACCATGGAAGCGGCTGGACGGAGCGACGAAGAAATAGAACAGGACGTGCCGCACGTCCTGGACTTGGTGGACCTCTCAAACAAGGTCTGGAACTTTCCGCGGGAACTCTCCGGCGGGGAAGCGCAGCGTGTGGCCATTGCCCGGGCGCTGGTCAACGAGCCGGACGTTATCATTGCCGACGAACCGACCGGCAACCTCGACCCGGTCAATACCTATGACGTCGTCCAGATTCTCAAAAAAATCAACGACCTGGGCACCACCGTCATTCTCACCACTCACAACAAAGGTATAATAGACTCACTGGGCAAGCGCGTTATCGCCATGGAGCGCGGCAGGGTCATTCGCGACGATCGCTCCGGCAAATATTTCGCCTGATATGAGCACCAAAGAAATGTTCCTGACCAAATTGAAGAGAGTTATCCGCACCGGCTTCTTCAATTTCTGGCGCAACGGCACGGTCTCTTTGGCATCGGTTCTGGTCATGATGGTCACCCTTTCTGTCATCGGCCTTATCTCTTTCTCGGGAGCCATACTCGACACCTCGCTTGTCGAACTCAAGAATAAAATAGACATCAACGTCACTTTCGTGCCGGGGGCTGCCGAAGCCGACATTTTAAACATCAAGCAAAGGCTGGAGTCGCTGCCGGAAGTCTTTCTGGTCACTTACGCCACCCGCGAAGAGACGCTTGCCGCCTTCAAGGAAAGACACGCCAACGACCCGTCTATTCTCGCGGCGCTCGACGAGCTGGGGGAAAACCCTCTCGGAGCGGTTCTCAATATCAAGGCCCGCGACCCTTCGCAGTATGCCTCCGTGGCGGAGTTTCTGGAGAGCGGCAACACGCTTTCGAGCGGCGGCATCACCATCATCGACCGCATCAATTATTTCCAAAACAAGACGGCCATAGACAAACTCTCGGCGCTCATCAACGCCGCCGACCGGCTGGGGTTCGCCCTGACCGTTTTTCTGGCAGTCATTTCGATGATTATCGCCTTTAACACCATTCGCCTGACAATCTACATAGCCAAGGACGAAATCAGCGTCATGCGCCTGGTCGGGGCATCAACCGCTTATATCCAAGGGCCGTTTGTGGTGGTGGGCGTCATTTACGGAGTAGTGGCCGGAGTGCTTACACTACTCCTCTTTCTGCCCATTACTTATTGGCTCTCCAAAGTAACGGAGAATTTCCTTATAGGATTCAATATCTTCTCTTACTACCTGCACAATTTCCTGGAGATTGCTTTCACCATCATATTATCGGGCGTTTTGATTGGCGCCCTTTCCAGCATCTTGGCTATTCGTAAATACCTCAAGGTCTAGTTTTACTGAATGGGGTTTTCTCCTCTGATGAGCCTGATGAGAATCATGATAATGGCTACGACCAGGAGCACGTGAATGAACCCGCCGATGGTGTAGGAAGTGACAAAGCCCAGGAGCCAAAGTATCAATAGAATGACTGCTATTGTGGTAAGCATGGTTTTAGACGGTTAATGTTATTGCTATCGTTAAATTAGACGTTAAATGGCCCTGAATATTACTTCAGGCAAGGCCCACTCTTTATCGCCAGAACGCGACTGTGATATCATTTATAACCAGAAAGGTTCTGGGCCGTTGTTCGGATGATACGGAGGTAGCCGTGTTTTCGTTGGTGGTCGTCTTCATTGTCTAGCAGTTCTCACGTTGGGGGTGCACTAATGCCAATGGCTGTTCAGTTCACGTGTCTCATGTGCGAAGAGGAATTCCGCAAGCCGGACCACAGCTGCAAGAGCGGCCGGTTTTGCCGGAGCAGTATTCACTTCGACATCTGCCTGCTCTGCCAGAAAGCCATGCTCGAAAGTTTCGAAGAGCAATTTGCCACGAAAGCGGAAGCGGAGGAGGCTCCGAAGGTCGACTGGCTCGGGAACAGACCCAGGATGAAGGGCCGCAGCAACAAGAGCGGCTGAAGGATGTCACATCCGGAATAACAGGAAGGGGGTCGCCGCGGCGGCTCCCTTCTTTCGATTTATATTGAAAATAGCCTGATTTTCCTGTATCGTTTCCCTGTATTGCGGGATCGTCCCTCGGCCGTAGCCCATGGCTTCGTCCTATGGGCGAGGCTAATGGTAGGACAATATGCACATTATATACGTATTGAGAAGTCAAAAAGACCAAAACCTATATATTGGCTGCACGAGCAATATTAAAGATCGGTTGGAGACACATAACCGAGGAAATGTGCTTTCAACAAAAGGCCGCAGACCGTTCGCCCTTATTTATCAAGAAGAATATATTGATAAATATAAAGCTTTTCAAAAAGAAAGGTTTTACAAAACACCAAAGGGAAAGAAAGAGCTGTTGGAAAAATTAAAATAATTGCCGATTCGTCTAATGGTAGGACGTCACCCTCTGGAGGTGAATATTGGGGTTCGAGTCCCTGATCGGCAGCTCGGTTCAGGAGACACAGCCCATAATTTAGTAAAATTATTCTGTTAAGAATGTTAATATAAAGATATGAAAACCATCATCACAATCCTAGTCTTAATCGTCGTGCTTTGGGGAGGTTATGCTCTGATGTCAAAGAAGGATTCTTCTTCCGCTCCCGAGACCAACTCGGCCGGAAGCGCAGAGACGGAAAGTTTGCCCGACTCTTCAAGCCAGGCGCCGTCAACACCGGCAGTCAAGGAGTTTACCGTCGTCGGCAAGAGTTTCTCCTTCTCTCCTTCAGCCATGAAGGTCAATCTGGGAGACAGAGTGAGAATCATCTTCCGGAACGAGGGCGGCAACCATGACTGGGTCATTGCACAATATCAGTCCGGCGGGCAACATTGAAATTTTAATCCATTCGTGGTATTATGGGTAAATGAAGAAACCCCTCCCGCTACCCCTCAAGTAGGACACTAGTTAGTGAATAATAATACTCCATCGGACTTCGGAAACCAATGCATTCTCTCGGCCGGTCGTTCAAGAAG
>LCQJ01000027.1:7358-9051 GCA_001004085.1 Parcubacteria group bacterium GW2011_GWA2_50_10b | reverse complement strand
CAATAAACGCATACCCGGAGACGACGCTGATGCTTTTGCCTTCTGCCGCAAGTGTTACGCTCCCCAGAGCCGGCCGCGATCCGCTTTTAACAGATACATCAAACGTGTACAATTTGTCTCCAGTTGTCATATATCCGGTCGTTCCTGCAACTACTACGCTATGTCCATTTCCATTGCCTGGTGCGTTAAAGTAGCCTGCCTCCGCGTAAGGGCTACTGGCAAGATTAATGATCACAATTTCCTTAAAATTATTGTCGGTTGCAAAGTAGACGTAGTCTGCCTCGCCAAATATATCGTTCGTTTTGTAGCCGTCAAAGGTGCCCAGGATAGAAGCCGTCGGGGGATTGGTATTACCGATATTTACATTGGCAAACGATACGCCCGAGGCATTGTCCCCGGTGCCGGCAAATACGCGGCCAACAATAGCCGAAATCGCATTGGCCACGCCGCTTTTGGGCAAGTCCAATGGTGTGATGGATAAATTTGGCGCGCACCAGTCTGCCCGGCCGCCGGCGCCCAGTGTCACTTCCCCGCCTCCCGTATTGGTCACCACCGTGCGTGTATTGGTGCCTGCGGCAAAATCTGCCTCGGTGGTTTGCACCACCACCGCCATCTTATGCCGCGTCAAATAGAGTGTTTCCGACACGACACTGGGGAAAAGCACATTCCACGATACGCGTATATCCACACGTTTCGTCGACGGGTCCAAGGTTCCGGCAGAAGCAATATTTCCGGCTGCATCCCGATATACATCCGATATCACCATCGCGCGCGTCAAATCGCCGATGGTTTCGGTACCCGCTGCAAGCGCCCAGGTGGCGCCGTTTACCACCGGGTGAAACGTACCATTGGCGGCAATATTTACCCATCCGGCATCGCGAACAATCCGCACTGCCTCCTTCCCTTCGGTAAGCGCGGCAACTGCCTCTGTCCGTTCCCCTTCTTGTACACTGCCTTCCCGTGAGGCGATGAGCCCCGTGGCAAGAGCAGGAAACAAAATTGCCGCAATACCCATGGCAACAAGAAATTCCACGAGGGATTGCCCGCTTTTACTGTTAATAGATATTTGTAATCGTGCCATAACGATTGAACTCCATAGTTTGTTGCTCCCCGCTTTGGGTATTACCAATAGTGATGCTGTTGGTTGCCGGATTAAAATTCACAATCTCGCCGCTGCCCGGGGCAAATACTATTTGTCGGCCGGGTAGTGTCACGGACGCCACAGATATGTTACTGCCAAGGGCGACCTGGGCATTAGCCGAATCATTTGCGTTATAATTAGTCCCGCTAAACAATACATACGAATCCTGCCCAACATACGCGCCGTGGTGTGATCCCCCTACTCCTGCCATAGCCTTGGTCTGCGCTTGTTTGAGGTCTGAAACAAGCGTATCAACGGAAGCCGTGAGCGAGGATTGCTGTTGTGGTCGCAAAAGATTGACGGTCACAAGACTCACGAGCACACTGACCACTCCCAATACCACGATCAGCTCAACAAGTGCAAACCCCGAAGTAGAATCTCGATATGTTTTCCTCATGGTTACCGCTGGCCCACCTGGCCAATCAGGCCGTAAATGGGCGCAATGATGGCCAGCATCATACCGCCGATCACAATGCCAACCAACACGAGCATGATCGGCTCCAGAAGCGCCGTGAGCGTTTTGAGCGTGTTGGTCACCTGATAGTCAAAATA
>LCQJ01000027.1:0-7338 GCA_001004085.1 Parcubacteria group bacterium GW2011_GWA2_50_10b | reverse complement strand
CGGATAATGCGGGCAGTCTCGGCAGTTATCACCACCCTCGATGTGAGCTCTAATGCCGCAATAATGGGAAGTCCAGAGGACAACAGCAAGTATAAGCTTCTTGAAAATCGCGTCAGATCTATCTCTTTTACCAGCTGGGAAATCAACGGCAGCGAAAACAACACGTCAAACACGATACTGCGCTTTAGTTTGAAAAGAACATACGCTCCAATCCCCAGTATCCCAAATCCCCCGATCACCCATACGGTGTTATGGAGTAGTGCGTTTGAGAAAAAAATAAGCAATCTGGTGGGCAGCGGCAGTTCGGTGCGAAGCCGGCTAAACACGGTGGCAATTTTTGGAACCACTACGATGAGAATAAGCAGTAGCACTCCCCCAAACACCAATGAAATAAACGCGGGGTACACAAGCGCCGATCGGATTTTGTCGGTAAATTCCATTTCTTTCGTCAATGTTTGCTTTACGTCCCGAAGCGTAATATCCAGCGTTCCTGCTTCTTCGGATGCTTTAATCACATTCACCGTTACCGCGTCAAACACACCGGGAAATTGTTCAAAAGAGGTAGAAACGTGTTTCCCCTGCATGAGGTCCGCTTTCAGTTGCTCTAAAATGCGCTTGGGATTTCCCTTGGCATCTTCCAGGAGTGAGTTAACGACCTCCAAAATAGGGATGCCTGCCGACAGCATCGTCGCCAAATTGCTGATAAGGCCGATTTTTTCACTCCCCTTGATAGACAGGGTTTGTGTTTTCACAGGAACTCCACCTTCGTGACGCGGATGACTTCTTCGACCGTCGTTACTCCTTTGGCCACTTTGTCCAGTCCGTCATCCAGCATGGTACTCATGCCTTCCTTTCTGGCTTCGTCCGCGATTGCGTCGGAATCATTCCGTTGGGTAATTTTTTGCCGGATGGCCTTGGTCACTTCCAATACTTCAAAAATGCCCACGCGGCCACTGTAACCTGTACTATGACAGATATTACATCCCCTGCCTTTGTAAGTCGTCACCTCGGCGGTGTCTCCCAAGTGTTTTTTGATGGCTTCTGCCGGTATATGGTGCTTGAGCTCATCCGTTGCCATCATGTTCGTTGTTTTACATGCATCGCAAATTTTCCTCACCAGGCGCTGGGCGATAATGACGTTCACCGTAGAAGCCACCAAAAACGGTTCGATTTTCATGTCGGTTAAACGCGGGATGGCAGTGGCTGCATCATTGGTGTGGAGCGTGGAAAGTACCAGATGGCCGGTTAGCGCTGCGTTCACCGCAATGGCTGCGGTTTCGTTATCGCGGATCTCACCTACAAAGATAATATTGGGGTCCTGGCGCAGAATAGATCGCAGTCCATTGGCAAACGTCAGGTTGGTTTTGGCGTTCACCTGCACTTGGTTGGCGCCTATGATACGGTACTCTACCGGGTCCTCTATGGTGGTGATGTTTTTCTCGCGCGTGTTGAGAATTTTCGTAATGGCATAAATCGACGTGGTTTTGCCGCATCCGGTGGGGCCGGTAGAAAGGATCATGCCGTAGGATTTGTTGAATGCATTGGTGACTTTTGCCAGATCCCCTTCACTCATCCCTAAATCTGTAAGTGTATATTGCCGCGATCTGGACGAGAGGAGCCGCAACACCGCCTTTTCGCCGCCTGTTATGGGGATAATAGACACGCGGATATCCAGATCTTCTTCGGTAAGCGCGAGGCGCATTTTACCGTCCTGGGCGCTCAAATGTTCGTCGGTGCGAAGGCTGGAGAGCACTTTAATGCGGGTGATAATCCGGTCATGGAGCGTCTTGGGAACGCGGGCGACATCGCGCAGCACGCCGTCGATGCGAAACCGGATGAGACAATCTTTTTCCTCCGGCTCAATATGGATATCCGACGCTTTGTCCTGATACGCGCCGTCAATCAAAACATCCACGATTTTAGCAACCGGCGGATCTTCCAGTCCCGTCACCATGGCTTTGTGAATATCTTCTTTCAAAAGCTCATCGATGGTGGTTTGCAGAACCTTTTTGTATGTCTGCAGGGTGGTCTCTATATCGCGCTCGGTGGCAAAGTACAGGTGGATGCGCTGGCCGGTTTTTTTGGCAACAGAAGCAAAAAATGCCTGATTCCCGGGGTTGGCCGTTGCTACCTTTACACCATCTGCATCACGGGCAAACGCAATGGCTTTCTGCCTGTGGGCAATCTTCTCCGGAATAATACGGAAAACGTCTTTCGGGATGGAAAGCTTGGAAAGTACGATGAAAGGCACCTGTAACGTGGAGGCGGTCGCAGCGCCTACCTGCTCATCGGTGAGTTGGCTATCGGGCAGCATGATACTGTCATCATACGACAAAGTAGCCCGTAATCCAATATGATCGAACCACAACGTCAGTTTACTTTAGGAACGATCGCGGATCTACCGTGATACCGCCACGGCGCACTTCAAAATGGAGATGCGTCCCTGTGGAGCGGCCGGTACTGCCCATCCGGCCGATGATCTGCCCGCGAGCCACCTCATCCCCGGGCTTCACATAGATTTCACTCAAGTGTGCATAAAGCGTAGAGAGTCCGCCGCCGTGATCTACAATCACATGAAATCCATATCCATACCGCAAATATTCCACCACGGTCACCATCCCCCGATCCGCCGACGCGATGCCCGGAGCTGACGGGTTGGCAATATCCAGCGCATTGTGATACCACACGGGATATTGGGTAATCATGCCGCCCGCCGGCCACAAAAATTGCCCGGTGCCTCCGGCAAATACCGGCGGAAGCGGGACAATGATAGATGGCGCTGCCGGCGGCACACCGTCAGGCACAATGAGCGTCTGCCCCACGTTGAGGGCAAACGTATCCAGATCTGAAAAATCATTAAACGGAAAGTTGACGATTTTTTGTGCATCGGTTTTGTACCGTTTGGCAACGCTGTACACCGTTTCTCCTTCACGCACCTTATGGACGATACCGGAAACCGGCGGAATTTTTAGCTCCTGGCCTATGCTCAAACTATCGCGCTTCAGGTCGTTTGCCCACTTTATGGTATCTATTGATACGTTGTAGGTCTTTGCAATGCTAGAAAACGTCTCTCCTTCTTTTACCGTATGGGTAATCACCTGATCCCTGGGTTTTTCCGATATCTGTGTGGCAATACCATATTCGGTAAGATCCAGCGACGTAACGACTGCAGACGGCGGGGTAAATGTGTCCAGACTCCCCGGCAGTCCGCCCGGATATGCATTGGCAAGCATTGGTGCCCCTACAAAACCCGCGATAACCAACACTAACAGCGACACATGCAAAAATGGACGCTGGTACGTCCCGCGCCTGGCCATAAGGACATCCACCACCATGGATTTTTGCGTTTCAAAGCGGAAACCAAAACGCCGGAGCTTTTTTTCAAGATAAAACCCCCATCCCCGCCCCCACATGGAAATATCGTCAATGAAGTTAATGAGTGTACGCCGCATACTGTTGAATTATATCATCGAATAACAATCATGAGACGTGCCAAGAGGCGCGGGGAGGCGTACCTTTTCGAAGCATCGCCACGGCCTTGGCACAAAAGACTAGAAAAATAGAAAGAAGGTCTGGACCTTGGCGATGCGAGAACCAAGGTATGCCGACCTTAAGCGCCGGCGGCCCGCAGGACCCGCGTTACCCCTTCCCCAATCCATCGAGGAATTCATCGTTACTTTTGCTTTTGGTCAGGCGCTCAATCATCATGAGCGTGCGCTCTTCATCACCCAACAGCGAAAGCATATGCCGAAGCGTCACCACGCGCTTCATCGCCTCTTCACCCAACAGCAGTTCATCGTGACGCGTCCCGCTTTTTACCAAATCTATCGCCGGGAAAATCCGGCGCTCCTGCAAAATTCTTGACAGATGGAGCTCCATGTTGCCGGTACCTTTAAATTCTTCATAGATCAGGTCATCCATCCGGCTCCCCGTTTCTACCAGTGCGGTACCGATTACTGTGAGGGATCCGCCGCCCTCAACACAGCGCGCCGCGCCCAAAAACCGCTTCGCGGGGTATAGCGCCGCCGGATCAAATCCACCGGAAAGCGTGCGCCCGCTGGGGTTAACCACTAAATTATAAGCCCGGGCCAATCGCGTGATGGAATCCAAAAGCACCACTACATCCCGCCCCATTTCCACCAGGCGCTTGGCGCGATCCAGTGCCACTTCTGCAATCCGCGTTTGCTCGGCCGGCGACTGGTCAAAGTTACTGGCCAGCACTTCGCCTTTTATACTGCGGGAGAGGTCCGTCACTTCTTCCGGCCGCTCGCCGATCAAAGCCGCCATCAGATGCACTTCAGGATAATTAGCGCTGATGCCGGCCGCCATTTCTTTGAGAATCGTGGTTTTGCCGGCCTTGGGAGGGGAAACGATGAGTCCCCGCTGGCCAAATCCAATGGGCGCGACAAGATCTATCATGCGCGTCGAGAGCGCTCCGCCAGCTGGCGGATGCCCGCTTTCAAGCTTTATCTGCTTATTGGGATAGATCGGCGTCAAATCTTCAAAATTTGGCCGCTTTTCCATTTCCTCTGCCGCTTTGTCATTCACATTTTCTACTTTCAAAAGTCCCCAGTAGCGTTCATTGTCCTTGGGTTGGCGCGCCTGGCCTTGTACCATGTCGCCGTTGCGAAGTAAAAACCGACGGATTTGGGATTGGGAAATGTAGACATCTTTTTCACTTGGGGTAAATTTGGGGCGCAAAAATCCGTGGCCTTCCGGCATGGTATCCAAAATAGAAGCAGGACGTCCCCACTCGCGCCGGTACCCTGGTCTTCCCGAAGGCATACCGCCGCGTTGACCAAACCCTTGAGTCGAACGATGGAAACCCTGCCTGCCGGCAGGCATACCGCGGTCATGGCTCACAAATCGCGGGCTGTCCCGGTATGGTACCGGCTGCTCACCTCGCTGAGTTGAAGCGGGCCTGACTTCTTCGGCTTGCGGTAATTTTGGCGCAACATCCACTACTGTCTGCTCTTTACTCTCTTCTTTCTGTCCGCCGATCAGATCATCTATGCTTAACCCCGACAATGACACGTTCTGATCCAGCGGTGTTTCAGCTGATTGCTTGTCCGCCGGTGAGGCGGGTTTTTCTTCGGTAACAGAAGCTTTCTTTGATTTTGTAGATGCGCGGAACGCCATACGTGAAAAAATTGTTTAGTTAGTGCAACACAAATTACTTAGTAATAAAACGGAAGATGTGTTTTCACTGATATGTTATCTAGGAATTGTCTCAAACCCTGCTTTCAGAGGAAAGTGAACAGTCTTGACTGTGTATTTAACCATGCTTTGCCCCATCTGTCAATACCCCGGGAACATGAGGCCGGACAGAAAAATGGGTAACTTCTTGAAACAATGGATCTAATTTACCCATTGCAGCGGATAACTCCCATGCCAATCCGTCTTTTACAATAACTGCGCTCGCTTTAAGAAGTACGGTTTTCCCCAATGGCTGATCTAATTGGTATGCAACCTGTGTTTCCGCCAAACGAAGTGCTGCCGCTATATGATCTCTTTGTGGGTGTCCATCTAATCCTTCTACCCGCACTTCAAACAGGCCCCTATGTACACCCTCCTCTATCACCGTTCGAAATGTATTCAAACCACTCCCGTTTATCTCTCCCAAACGAAATCTTCCAGACCAATTTTGATATTCATGGCGAGGAGTCTCAATTTTCTCTCCGTTGAACAGTTTTTTGTAATTTTTTAGGGTAAGTAAATCCCGGAGAGAGCGCAGTACATGTTTTTTTTGAACTTGAGTTTCCATCCCTATTAAGCCAACTGCAACAGCCGCATCTTGAACCGACCTCGGCAACGCAGATACTGACCCATGTATTACGCGTCTTGCAATAGCCTCTGGAGATATCATACAAATAACAAGTAGTTACGGCAGAACATATAGTATATCAAATTATAGGCTATTTGTCAAAAAATTTTATAGATTATGGTTGCCCCTTGTTGAAATACCACCTCGCCTAGCTGTCCAAACTTCCACTCTTGGAGCGCCGGATATTTTTGCCGCTCAAGCTGCCCAACGATCACATAGCCCACCCCATATCTGACAAGGATAATCCTTGTCAATTCAAGATCCTGCGACTCATAAATTTGCCGTACGTCTTCCCGCCGCGGCGCCACTACATCATACGTGCCGCGCCACAGCCACTCATGCACCGGCCAACCAATAATGGTCGCCATGCCGGTAAAGGCACTAAAACGCGTATAGTCGGTGTAGCTGTCCCCATCTGCCTCGACCAGCGCAAGGCGCTCACATTTTGCATTGTGCACCTGGCATTTGGCATTTTGGTTAAGCCAATTAATTCCTGCCCAATCGTCCGGATATTGATTCGCCATCCACCTTAACCCGTACAATCCTTCATACCCCCGCAACCCGTTAAAATACGACCGGACGGAAAATATGGGGTAGATAGAAACGAGAAAAAGCTGGGGAATGAGCAAAATGAAAAAGATCTTCTGTCCAATCATTGAAAATTGAAAATTGAAAATTGAAAATTTCCGTCCGGATTTTTGTTTCCGTTGAAACAAAGCGGCAACAATGGTATACCCACTGACTATCGAGAACAAGATAAAGGCTTCATACCCCAACTTAAACATCGTATTGCTTCGGAAATGCATGGGATATATGTCTTTGAAATAGAAAAATTCCGGAAAAATGATGAGCGCTATCGAAAAAAAGAAAAAAATAAGGAGTAAACGCTCTATTCCAGCTATTTTTGTATTCATTGAAAATTTCTTCGTTTGATTAAAAATTAAAAATTTGAAATTAAAAATTTTAATTATCAGCCATCCTCCGCAATACACAAAAAACCCCCACAGGAGTCCCATCATCCATAACGGCGACCGTTGGCACTTCTCTACTCCTTCAAACATGACAGGCCCGACCTTGGTATTGGCCAAAAACGCTGGCGGGCAATTTACCGCCACCCCGGAAACAAAGGATTTGAAATGCCAAAGGAAAGGCAATGCAGTGATAGCTGCTGCAGCCAAAACTATTACAATAATTCCCCCAATTCTTTTCCAATTGGAAATTGAAAATTGAAAATTGAAAATTACAAACACTGCTCCCAGCAGTGCGAGATAGATCGGCCCATCCAGCGCATTGGTCATTAACAAAACGCCAACCAAAAAACCATAAAAAACAAATGGTAAATTGAACATTGATTGGAAATTGTAAATTGAAAATTGAAAATTTTCTTTATGGATGCCAGAGCCGAATATGTGAATTAACAAGGCGATAGTCAACAAAACAAAGGGAATAGAAAGCACATGTCCGTGTATATCTGAAACAACAAACGAGTAGCTTGGAAATTCGTGGATGGTAAA
>LCQJ01000026.1 GCA_001004085.1 Parcubacteria group bacterium GW2011_GWA2_50_10b | reverse complement strand
TTCAATGCCCGGTAATGTGCCGGTGGCGAGAAAAGTGATCATGGCGCCGCCGCCGGTCGAGACAAAAGAGAATTTGTCCTGGATGCCCAGTTCTTTGATAGCTGCCAGGGTGTCACCCCCGCCGACAATCGATTCCGGCGCAAATTCTGATATTAGTTTCGCGAGCTGCAGAGTGGCTACCTTGTAACCAATTTCGTATTGGCCAAGAGGCCCATTCCAGAGGACAAGCTTGGAGGCGGCAATTTTATCTTTCAATTTCTCCATGGTGACAGCGCCCGCATCGAGTATCCTGCCACCATCTTCAATCACATCTTCCGGCAAGATAATTTTTCCCGTTTCCAGTAACTTAGATAGACCCCGCTCCCCCTCCGCTACCAGTGAACTCCCCACATCTTTGCCCTGTACTTTGAAAAAGTTGTTGGCCAAAGCGCCGCCAACAAAGACGTAATCGGCAATCTTGACAAATTTCTTCAAAAGCGGGAGCTTGGTATCAAACTTCGCCCCACCGACAATAAAGAGAAATGGTCGCTTTGGATAAAAAGCCTTTGAAAGTTCTCTGACTTCCAATTCCAGGCGCAAGCCCGCGAAACTGGGTAAGTATTCCGGCACTCCTACTATTGAGGCGTACTCACGGTGCGACTCCGGGAAGGCTTCATTAACAAAAATATCGCCCAGCTTTGAAAGCTCCTTGGCAAAGTGCTTGTCGTTCTCCTTCTCGCCCGGATTGATGCGCACATTCTCCATGAGCATGAGGTCACTCTGTTCAATGAAAGTGAGCGGCAACAAATCCCTCACGTATTCAAAAATTGGCAAGAGTGACTCATCGTCACTCTCCCCCTTTTCCGCGTGGCTTAAGAGAATAATTTTGGCACCCGCCTCCCGGAGATAATGAATGGTTGGAAATGAGGCCCTAATCTGATAGTCATTGATGATCTTGCCATTCTGCGTTGGCACACTCCAATCTACCCGTACCAGTACCCGCTTGCCCTTCAAATTTCCGGCTTCCTTGATTGATTTCATCCCGTACGAAATAAACGTAATTTATAAACATTAATAAGTATATAACGGAAATTTCGTACGGGATTCATATTTTCGTTAGAAGAGACTCGGCTATCGATTTGAAGCTTTCCGGTTTAAGAGAAGCGTGGCCGACCAGAAATCCTTTGATATATGTTTCTCTCATCAAGGCACCGGCATTCTCCGGCTCAACCGCGCCCCCGTAAAGTATCGGGATGCTTTCGGCAACACTTCGCCCGTAGAGGTCTGAGAGCTGTTTTTTCAAAAAAATGACCGTTTGAGCGAGCTCGGCGGGTGGCAAAGCGTCTTTAGCGCTCTTCCCTATCACCCAAACCGGCTCATAAGCGATGATGATGCCGCGTGCGGTCTTGGCATTGAGTCCGGAGAGAGATGATTTGAGCTCTTCGCGCAAAATATCGAAATGCTCACCGTCAACATCGCGCGCTTGTTCCCCGATGCAGACAAGCGGCACGATGCCAGCGCGCAAAGCCACTTTGACCTTGTCGACAACCTGGGCGGAAGTCTCACCAAGCGCCCGACGCTCGCTGTGGCCGATAATAGCAAGTCTGACGCCTAAGCTTTTGAGAATGTCGGGTGTGAGCATGGCCGTATAAGTGCCTTGGGAAAAAGCGGCCATGTCCTGGCAAGCCAGACGGGCGAAATTTCTGGCCTTAAGGGCCGCCAGTTCTAAATAAGGAGCGGGCGGAGCGATGAAAAGAGAGAGGTTTTTGTAAAGACGAGCTTCTTTTGAGAGGCCCTTCAGGAGGGCTTTCGCTTCCGCGAGAGAGCCGGGGTGGTTTTTCCAGTTCGCGACCAAAATCGGTTTCGCCATATTCAAATTGTAGCACGGGGAGTTCCCGCTATTGAACTTCTTTCCAGCGCTTGAGTTTCCAGGTGCCGCCCGGGCCGGAGGTAAAGAGGGGTTGAGCCAGGCCAATCAGGTAATTGACCACGGCGTTGTTGTAAACCGAAAGCTTGTAGGAAGTGACCTCGCGCAGATTGACATTGTTCTGCAGGCGAATTTCGCCGTGCGGCGCATAGACCAGGACGTTGCCGGCAGCGCCGTTTACGATATCAATGGCCAGATTGCTGCCGCCGTTTTCGGCGCTCTGATTGGCGGAAAGGAGCATCACGTACGATTCGTCATTGCCAGTCGAACCGTAGAAATTGCTGTTGCCCGAGACGGCAACCTGACCAGAGCCGTTCTTGTTGGACGGGTTGTCGGCTATCATGACGACACTTTTGTTGCCGACCGAATCATCCACTCTGACCTGGACACCGCTTCCGCCGGAGCCCGTGATGGTAATATTGCCTGTGACCCAGATGTTGCCGGTGAGAGTCATGTATATCCCGCCGACGCAAGAAGCCAGACCACCGCTCTCCGCGTCCTCTTCCCAATCCGAGATGATTTCATCGGTAATGGGAAAATCGATTACCGCCGGGTCCGGACTGTCCGGATGGAGCGTGCCGGCGACGGTCGCGTTCGAGATACTCTGATAATAAGCATCGCCGCCGACAATGGCATCCCGAACGCTGTGGGCGTAAGCCGAACTCGAGGCATTGACGTATCTAATGGAACCCGCCGGCCCAGCGGCAATGGCCGCGCCATCAATGAAGTTGTATGAATTCGGGTTGGTGTTGCCGCCCAGAATGACGCCGTTCGAATAAACATTACCGTTGACTCTCGCGTTGTTGTAAAGATAGAGCCCGCCGACCCCGGTCTGGATGCCGTAATGGAATGAGAAGCCGTTGGAAACGGTCAAACCTTTGAGCACGGTGCGATAATTGCCACTCTCGACGGCCTCCGCGGTAATCTCACGGTCAGTCTCCGAGATAATTGACGAGGTCACGTTGACGTCCGCTCCGTCGAACTCCATGTCCAAAGGGAAAATGATAGCCAGATTGTTCTTCATCCTGTAGAAAGCGTCTTCGCTCCCCGCTTCGGCCGCGAAATAGCTTTTTTTGGAAGATTCGAAATCGCGGGCCACTTGAAGCTGCCTCACAATGGGAGAAATCGTGCCCAAAAGAATGGTCACGGAGGCGGCCGTGAACAAAACCGTGAGCAGAAGAAGCGTGGCACCCTTATTTTCCGTTTTTTTGACTTGATGATTCATGTTATGGGGCGTAAGAGCCTCTCAATACCGCCGAGGTATGGAAAATTTTTGATTTGTAGTTCGCGTCTTGGCCGCTTTCGACTACCATTTCAATCCTGACCGCGCTGGAATTGACGGTATTGACCGGAGTAAACAAAAGCCGGGTGACCCGGGCCTTGCCGGAGGAAAGCGGGCCGATATCGATGCCGTTTTCCTTGACGCGCACCGCTTCCCCGGAGAGCGAGAAGGCGAGAGTGGCGGCCGCGCCGTTTTCATCGGTGGTATTGAGAACCAGCGTTCCGGGTGAGGAGCCCAGGACACTCTCCACGGCATCGATACTCAGGCTGTTACGTGTTTCCCTGACTATCCTCTCGAGCGCGGTTTCGGCCGTCGTCTCAAGCGTGACCGAGGATTCGATGATGGCGTACGAACGGGTGATGGAAAAAAGTGCACTCGCCATCACGCCGGAAAGCAGCGCGAAGATGAAGATGTAAATGACTGTTTCGATTAATGTGGAGCCTCGGTTCATTTCAGTCGGTAAAAATATTGGTGATGTAAGTCGAGAGGGCGCGGGTCGTCGTACCGGAAGCGGTGGGCCACGAAACTTCCACGGTCACCTTTCTGGTATTGGAGTCGAGAGTGCCGCCGGAGGAGACGATATTTTGCCCGGAGTCCCGGTAAACGTCGGAAAAGGTTATTTTCCTTTCAAACACTCCGTCAACAAGCGCATTATCGAATGTCGCTTGCCAGGCTGAACCGTCAAACAAGATACGAAACGGCTCGCCGGAGGGATGGACTGCGATATTCTCGTCCCAGCCTGCATCCCGCATCAGTCGTGCCACTTCCAAACCCTCCTCTTCAAGGAAAGAGGCTTGGACCTTGGTGACGTTTTCAAGCGACCCTTTGACGGCGAAGGCGAATGTCCCAGTCAAACCGAGTATCACGACGAGAAAAATGCTCGCGGTAATCACCACTTCCACCAAAGAGAATCCTTTAGCGCCAATTTTTCTTTTGCCGGTCATTTAATTGTTTTGAATCAGGCCCGTTGCGAAGATGGTCAGGCTTCTGGTCGAGGAGGCGTTGAGCGGGAGATACAGCGTGACCGTACCGCTCTGCAGCGTCTTGCCCGTCAAACGCTCGAAGACTACGTCCGTGGCGCCTCCCGCCAAATTCGTCGAAACGGCCACCTGCGAATTGAGAGGAAAGGATGTGTTGGCCGGGTCGAGAGCGGAGTAGCTCGCGCCGGCAAAGCGCGTGACGCTCCCGGCTTCAAAGTGCACCCCGTACTGCGTATCATTTTTGGAAGAAAGGGTCAGCACTCTCGCCTGGTTTAAGAGCGAGGAGACCAGCGCCGTATTCTTGCCGAGCGCCTGCGACGAATTCAAGTTCGCGTAGGCCATTATCACGAAAGTGCCCAGAATACCGGTAATCGCCATGACAATGAGCAGTTCGATAAGAGTAAAGCCGTCATGTTCGCGCGTGGCCATTTTAGATGTAATTGACCAGCGAATAAGTCGGAGCGAGCATCGAGATGGCAAATATGCCGACACCGATGCCGATGACAATCATAAGCACCGGTTCGATAATGGTGGAAAGGTCTTTGGTTTTCTGGTCCACCTGCTCTTCGTAATAATTGGCGACACCAAGAAGCATTTCGGCAATCTTACCCGTCTCTTCGCCGACCGCCACCATTTCACCGACGAAAAGCGGATAGAGCTTCTCGTGGGCGACGAAAACGGCCGACATTTGCTCGCCCTTCTGGATGGCGTTCCGGGCTTGCCGGAGCGCTTCTTTGTACAAATGGTTTTGCAAAACCTCGATGGTCACGTCGAGCGCCACCACAATCTCAACCCCGGCGGCCAAAAGCGAGGAAAGCGTCCGGGCGGTGCGGGCGACCTGAACTTCCTTGACCATCTCCCCCATGAGTGGTAGATGGAGAGTCAAAACATCAAACAGATTCCGGCCAGTCCGACTCTTGAGGAAAGCCAGGGCGCCGAAAATAAGCAGAGCCAGGAGCGAAAAAACCAGCAAGGTGTGGGCAATCAGAAAATCGGAGAGGTAGATAAGCGCCCGGGTGGTAAAAGGCAGTTCGACCCCGATGCCTTCGAAAGTGGCGGTCAGCGTCGGCACCATAAAGATAAGTAGAAGAATGGCGAGCACCACCATAACCGAGAGGATGACCGCCGGATAAATAAGCGCTCCCCGCACTTTCTTGACCAAGAGGTATGATTTCTCCATCTGGCTACCGACAATCGAGAGCGCCTTCGAGACGGTGCCGGACTCCTCCCCCGCCTTGACCATCGAAACGAAAAGCGGAGAGAACACTTTCGGGCGTTTGCCGAGCGACTCCGACAGGGTCGAACCGTGGCTCACGTCCGCCTCCACTCCCAAGAGCAGGGATTTGAGGGCTTTGTTCTTAGCTTGCTTACTCATCACGGCAAGTGCCCGGGTAACCGGCAGCCCGGCATCGAGCATTGAGCCGAGATTTTTGGCGAAGTTGATTTTTTGCTGGGTTTTGATGCCACCAAACAAATCTCCTAACGAAAGCGGGAAACCGAACTTCTTTGCCTCGTGAACCAGGATAAGGCTACCACCTTCATCGCGGATGATTTTGTAGAGAGCGATGCGGTCGGCCGCTTCAACCGAGCGTTCGTAGATCATCCCTTCCCTATTTTTCGCCTGGTATTTGTAGAGGATCATTTAATTTAATTATACAACATATTTTTCCTTATTTTATAGGTATTACCCCACTTCAACATACCTCTGTATGAAGTAATGGATTCTTTGAAATTATTCCGAGATAAATTCTTCATCATCCTCCTCTTTGTCACCGTTCTCAAGACTCTATGTTTGGGAAAATGCACCCAGCCCAAGAAATCCACTCCTGAAGCGAGGGTTTTGATAAAGACTTTATCGGGATGGAGTGAGAGTTTCAGCTTATTTTCCAAAAAATTCCTAATCCTGTGCAAGTCAGACTTGCACAGAGTGGTTTTGCCTGAAGAAAGAAGGACAAAATCGTCGGCATACCTAATGTAGTACTTGACTCTGAGTTCATGTTTAACAAACTGGTCAAACTCATTCATATAGATATTAACTAGGAGTTGTGAGGTAAGATTGCCTAGGGGCAGACCCTTATCGAAACTGGTAATAATTTTGGATAAAAGCCAATTTACATTCTCGTCCTGAATGTATTTCTCTAGAATTTGTACCAATATACTATGGTCAATTGAGGCAAAAAACTTCTTGATATCGCATTTCAATATCCAACACTGTTTGGTGTTGTTTCGAGAAACCTTGCGCGAGAAGTATCTAAATCTATCCAGAGCTTTGTGAGTGCCCTTGTTCAAGCGGCAGGAATAGGAGTCGCCGATGAATTTCTTGTCGAAATAAGGATAAAGAACTCGGTATATGGCATGGTGCAACAGTCTGTCGCGCACGCTCGCCTTGTGGATGTTCCTAGGCTTGGGGTCCGAGATGTTGAAAGCGTGGTAGGGACCGTGGAGGTAGGTTTTGTTTTTTAAGTCTGTATGCAAGGAAAGAATGTTGTCCATCAATCTCAACTGGAATTCCTGAACATCTTTCCTGCCGCGCTTACCATTTAAGAACTCTTTCCAGGCTTCAAGAAAATTTTCGAGAGAGATGATATGCTCGTAGGTATGACCGAACCTATTAAAGCCCCCCCCGACGAGTTTTGCCTGGTGTTTTGGAAAAGATTAAGGGTGCGTATATTCTGTGGCATGAATATCATAATACCCTACCCAAGACCGAGCGTTATTCTTTAGGTAATAAGATAGATAAGCTTTTTATAGAAACTATGGAATTGATTTCTTATGCCGGCTTCCTCTCTGGGGAAGAGAAAATTCCTTATCTGAAAGCCGCTAACAGAAAATTTGATACGCTCAGAATTTTACTGATGATTTTATGGGAAATAAAATCTCTGGATAATAAAAGATACATAGCCTTGTCATTACCTTTAGATGAGGTGGGCAAAATGCTTGGGGGATGGATTGGGCAAACTATTAAACAAAACTCCCTCGCCAAAGCGAGGGAGAAATGAAGAGAGTTGCGGCGACCGGGAACACGAACGCTCCGTTGTCATTCCACCGGTTGTCTGGGTTGTCCCAGTAGGTGTTGACCCATTGACCGTCGTTGCGATTGGCGT
>LCQJ01000025.1 GCA_001004085.1 Parcubacteria group bacterium GW2011_GWA2_50_10b | reverse complement strand
CTCGCGAAAGATCCGAAAGCGCGCGAACACATGTCCCGCGCGGCTACCGTCTTTCTCGAAAAAGAGTACGCTTTCGACGGCAAGGCGAGCGAGCGTGCCGCGGCGCTCATTACCTCGCTCGCGTTTGTAAAACCGCGATAGGGGCTATGATAAGCATATGCGCGTTATTGCACGGCTTGATATAAAAGGCCCCAATGTGGTCAAAACGGTTCGGACCGAGGGCCTGCGCGTGGTGGGTACGCCCAAAGACCTTTCCGAGCGCTACTACGCGGAGGGCGCGGATGAGCTGGTGTACATGGACATCGTCGCGAGCCTCTATCAGCGCAATCTGGACTTCGAACAGCTCAAGTCGGTGTCCGAAAATGTTTTTATTCCGCTTACCGCCGGCGGCGGCATACGTTCGCTCCATGACATAGGGATGGCGCTTCGCTCCGGCGCGGATAAAATAGCGATTAACACCTACGCCATAAAAGATCCGGAATTTATCCGCAAAGCCGCGGAAGTGTACGGGCCACAATGCATCGTTCTCTCCGTCGAGGCAAAAAAGACGGGGGAGGGGAAGTGGGAGGCATTGACCGACGGCGGCAGGGAGCGCACCGGCATTGACGCTCTGGAGTGGATACGGCGCGGCATATCGCTCGGCGCCGGCGAAATCCTGCTCACTTCCATTGACGCCGACGGAACGCGCAAAGGGTATGACCTCGACCTTATTAAAGAAGTAACTTCGTTCTCCTCCGTTCCGGTTATAGCGCATGGGGGAGCCGGTACTCCGGCGGATATGGTAGAGGCGGCACGCGCGGGAGTCGAAGCAGTATGCGCTTCATCTCTATTTCATTACTCTCTGGCGTCATTCAATCAGGTAAAAGGGGCTCTCACAGAAGCTAAATATCCGGTACGAACTATATGAAAATTCTTCCGCATATAGTTATTGTCGATTACGGCGTGGGGAACCTTTGGAGTTTAAGCAAAGCTCTTGCTCAATTTGCGGATGTCGAAATAACAGAAGAGCGACAAAGAATAGAAAAGGCTGATGCTATTATTTTGCCCGGGGTCGGCACCTTTAAAGCGGGCATGGAAGGTCTTGCAGTGCGCGGTCTTACGGAGGCTATTAAAGAGCGCGCCCGCGCCGGCGTGCCTGTTTTAGGAATATGTCTTGGAGCGCAGCTGCTTTTAGAGCGCGGACACGAATTTGGCGAGCAGGATGGTCTCGGGTTGATTAAGGGAGAGGTGGTGCAGTTACCCGCGATGCCTCCGGGTGTTACCATGCCCGTGATAGGGTGGCAGGAGGTAGTGCCGACGCAGCAGCCGGGAGCCGCTGCCCTGTTTGCAGGGATTACAAACCCTTTCTTTTACTTCGTTCACTCCTATATGTTCGTGCCTAAGGAAGAATCGGTGCTTGCAAAAACAACCTACGGCGGGTATCAATACGCTGCGGCGCTTGGAGAGAAGAATATATTCGGAGTCCAATTTCATCCGGAAAAAAGCGGCCAGGCTGGATTGAAGCTGTTAGAGAACTTTATCCGCTCAATAAAACAATAGATATGGAAACAGGTATGTACGGGCTCCCGCTCGAAGTAAAATTTTGCAAGCGTTGCGTTATATCAAATCAGAGGCCGAGCTCGACGGTCGAGTTTAAAAACACGGCTGATGTAAAAAAAGAGACTATTCATTTTGACAAAGACGGGGTGTGCGACGCGTGCCGTTTCACCGAGAAAAAAAATACAGGCATCGATTGGGAAAAACGGGAGGCGGAGCTGAAAGCGCTGTGCGACAAATTTCGCAGCTCCGACGGAAGCTACGACTGCTTGGTGCCGGGCTCGGGAGGCAAAGACAGCTTTATGGCCGCACACCTGCTTAAATATAAATACGGCATGCATCCGCTTACCGTTACCTGGGCGCCGCATGTTTATACTCCATGGGGGTGGAGCAATTTTGAAGCCTGGATACACGCCGGTTTTGATAATTATCTCTGTACTCCCAACGGCCGCACGCACCGGCTCCTGACGCGTCTCGCGGTTGAAAACCTCTTTCACCCATTTCAGACTTTTATGCTCGGACAGAAATCGCTTGCTCCAAAGATGGCGCTGCTTTTTAATATTCCACTCATTTTTTACGGAGAAAACGAAGCCGAGTACGGCAATCCTGTCGCGGACAACACGAGCGCCGTGCGCGACTGGAAGTATTTTGCATCGAACGATCCTTCTGAAATATATCTCGGAGGTGCATCTATAAAAGACCTCGAGGAGAAATACGGCGTACAAAAAGGAGAGCTGGCGCCTTATCTGCCGGCGGATCCGGCTGCCATGCAGAAGCTTGGAGCGGAGGTGCATTATTTAGGTTATTACGTGAAATGGCGTCCGCAGGAGGCGTTTTACTATGCCTCCGAGCACGGAGGGTTCCAGCCGAGTCCGGAACGCACCCCCGGCACCTACAGCAAATATAATTCTATAGACGACCGCATCGATGACTTTCACTACTACACCACCTTTCTTAAATTCGGCATCGGTAGGGCAACCTACGACGCCGCGCAGGAGATACGAAGCGGCGAAATTACGCGTGATGAAGGAGTGGCGCTGGTAAAGCGTTTTGACGGGGAGTGGCCGGAGCGCTTCGCGGACGAAATTTTTAAGTACCTCTCCATTACGCAGGAGGAGTTTCCAAAAGCATATGGCGCTTTTGAACATCCGGCCATGGACAAGGAGTACTTTCTGCAGCTTGCGGATAAGTTCCGCCCGCCGCATCTGTGGGAAAAGGTAAACGGAGAATGGAAGCTCAAACGTCAAGTCGTATGAGAAATATATTTAAGAATTACAGAATTTTTGATATTGATCCGAAAAGGTCCCGGAGCAAGGACTTTTATAAGAATATGCTGGAATATCGGACGCACGTGATGAAGAGATTTGCTTCCGCAATAAAAAATCCATCAAAGTTCTCTTGTCTTTTGTGCGGCAACAAAAAAGGAAAGGAGTTTTTGGCGCTGGGCAAGTACAAACTCTACGAATGTTCGCGCTGCGCGTTAGTGTCCCCCAACATAGATTTTGCGCACGCGGGCGGACACGAAATGTATGACGACCCGAAAAATATCAAAGACACTACGCGCGAGATAGTCGCTACCTATGGCTATCGCAAGAAGGTGCATGCTCCGGAACGTTTAGCGTACTTGATAGAAAAGACGGGACTCAAAAAAAGTCAGATAAAACTTCTCGATGTCGGCTGCGGACCGGGATATTTTTTGAGCTATCTTAAAGATAAAAAAATAAAAAGCAAAGGGCTCGAGCTTACAGAATTTTTGGTCGGCGTCTGCCGCAAGTACGGCCTAAATGTGGCCAGTACAGAATTAAGCAAAGAAAAGCTCGGCTCTTACAGCGTGCTTACCGCTCATGGGCAGCCGGCAGAATACGCTCTATCCTTACCAGCACACGGCATTTTTTGACAAGAAATCTCTCGAGTTTCTGGCAAAGAAGACCGGTTTTACACTGCACAGCCTTGAGTTCTACGGGCTCGATGTCATGGACTACTTGTGTATGAAGCAGTATGACGACCAGTACGACTACTTTGACAAACTCCGCGAGGCGGTGCCGCTCCTGCAGGCGGTTATAGACAAGCAGGGCATCGGCAATCATCTGCGCGTTATATTTAAGAAGACCAAAAATGTATAAGGATAAAAAAATACTCTGTGTCATCCCGGCGCGCGGCGGCTCCAAGAGATTGCCCGGCAAAAATATAAAGCCGCTGCTAGGGTTGCCGCTCATTGCCTACGCGATAGCCGCCGCAAAGGGCTCCGCTTATTTGGACAGGGTAGTTGTATCTACCGATTCGCAGGAAATAGCGGCAGTATCCAAACAGCACGGTGCCGAAGTGATTATGCGCCCTCCCGAGTTGGCGACCGACACTGCAAACATTGTGCCTGCATACCAGCACGCGGTTGCCGCCTTTCTACCGGTGCACGCTCGTGCATATCAATATGCGAAATTGTGGACCGGCCCGAGTTTATGTATAGGGTCAGTAAAGATGGCATGCTCGCGCCCTACACCAATACTCCTGCCGGACGTACGCAGGACATGGAGCTGCTCTACCGCGTCAACGGCGCGGTGTACGTGACGCAGCGCAGCGTGTTGATGGATGAAGGAAAAATTATAGACCCCGAGAGTTGCATATCGGTGCTGATGCCGCGCGAGCGCTCCACCGACATAGATACGGAGCTGGATTTTGTTGTGGCAGAAGCTTCTTTTCGGTCACAAAAATAGAGGTAACTTTTTATCTATTCTGTGGTTATAATAGGTCGAAACCTATGCAAACATTGCAAATAGGAAAACGCACCGTCGGCCCGGGGTGGCCGGTTTTTGTTATTGCCGAGGCTGGAGTCAATCATAACGGCAAGCTCTCGCTTGCAAAGAAACTTGCAGACGCCGCTAAAATGGCCGGTGCAGACGCGGTCAAGTTCCAGACTTTTCGCGCCGAAGACGTTGTGACGCAAAAAGGAAAGATGGCAGCGTATCAAAAACGCAACACTGGAGTGAGCGGGTCGCAGATAGCGATGCTCCGGCGGCTAACGCTCAGCGATGCGGAATTTGCCTCTCTCGCTGCATATGCAAAGAAGCGCGGCATTATCTTTTTCTCCACAGCGGCCGGAGGCTTCCGGAGCGTTGACGTGCTCGAGCACATAGGAGTACCGGCATTTAAATTCGGTTCCTCCGACCTCGACAATCTGCCTCTTCTTGACTATGCGGCGCGCCTGCGCAAACCGATGCTTATATCGACCGGCATGGGTACTATGCAAGAGACGAAGGAAGCCGTTGCGATAATCCGTAAGCGAGGCAATAAAAAAATAGTCGTCTTCCAATCTACTACCGATTATCCGGCGAAACTGTCGGAAACCAACCTCCGCGCTATGAACACGATGCAGAAAGCCTTCGGCGTACTACCGGGCTTTTCGGACCACACGGTAGGTTCGCAAGCGTCGATGCTGGCGGTGGCGCTTGGTGCGGTTATGTTGGAGAAGCATCTTACGCTCGATAACGACATGCCGGGGCCCGACCATAAAGCCTCGCTCAACCCCAAGGGTTTCGCCGAATACGTCCGGGATATTCGAGAGGCTGAACTCATCCTCGGCTCGTCGGTAAAAACAATCGCGCAGAGCGCCAAACAGTACATCCCGCTAGTGCTCAAAAGCATCGTGGCCGCGCGGCCAATACGCAAAGGCGATCGCTTGAGCAGGGAAAATCTTGCCATCAAACGTCCCGCGGGCGGCCTGCCGCCAAAGGCATACTTTTCAATGGTTGGCAAACGCGTCCGCCGCGACATTGCACAAGATGAGTTTATACGCAGCAGCGACTATGAAAAAAAGTAACAAAGCCAAAAAAAGCGTACTGGTTATAACCGGTACGCGGGCCGAGTACGGCCTTTTGCGCTCCACCATGGACGCTGTTTCGGAGCATCCGCGCCTTTCGTTGCGTTTACTCGTGACCGGCTCGCACACCTTGCGCGCCTACGGTTACACTAAGCGTGAAATTGAGCGCGACGGCTACAAAATAGACTGTACGGTGCCGGTCGCACAGAAAAACGACATGCTCTCCTCTCTTGCGCAGGAAATTGAAGGAATAAAAAGGTACTGCCTGAAACGGCAGCCGGATTGCATTCTTGTTCTTGGCGATCGCGACGAGGCATTTGCCGCGGCAACAGTTGCGGCGCACCTTAATATTCCTCTTGCGCACATACATGGTGGTGATGTTACCGGTCCTGGCGTAGACGAGGCGCTGCGACACGCGATCACCAAGATGGCACACCTGCATTTCCCCGGTACCCACAAAAGCGCTGTGCGAATCCGCGCCATGGGGGAAGAGCAATGGCGCATTGTCGAGGCGGGGAGCGTAACCTTGGATATTTTAAAATACACGCCAATGATTCTGCGCGCGGCTCTTGCAAAGAGGTTGAAGCTTGATCCGAAACGAGAGTGGCTTACGGTCCTGCAGCATCCGGTGGCTTTTGACAGAGCGCCGCTCTCCCGCCAGATATCCGCAACGCTATCGGCACTCAAAAAATTCCCCGAACATGAAAAAATACTTCTGTACCCAAATACCGATACCGGCAGCCGGATTTTTATACGCGCTATTAAATCGCTTAAAGGCCCTCGTTTCCACCTCTACCCGTCTCTTCCGCGCACGGTGTACATGAGCGTTCTTAAAGAGAGCAATGCGCTCGTGGGCAACTCAAGCTCCGGCATTATCGAACTGTCGGCGCTGGGGACTCCGGCCGTCGACGTCGGCAACCGCCAAGCGGGCCGTGAGCGGGCCAAGAGCGTTATTTCTGTACCATACGATGCGCAAAAAATAGCGACAGCGATTATCTGGTCGGGCGCACTCAAGCGTCGACGTAAGGGGCGCAAAACTAACTAAATTATATATGGCAAAAAACAGGGGATACCAAAAGCTTGTTAAAGAGCATTACCACAAAGAAGCGCAGGCGCACGGCGTGCATGCCACTTCGACCATGGCAGACAAGGTCACACGCCTGCGTGAGATAGACAACATTATTTCGTATCTAAAAAATGGAGATCGTTGTCTAGAGGTCGGGTGCGGTAATGGTGCCGGTTCGGTGGCAATCGCCCGCGCCAAAGCGGTTAAGATGACTTGTATTGATTTTTCCGAAGATCTGCTCGCACTCGCCCAAAAGCAGCCTACTAAAGGCATGCGCGGAACTGTAGAATTTAAACATCAGGACGTGCTGACGCTGGATGATAAAAAGAGGTACGATGTTGTCTTTACTGAGCGTTGCATTATCAATCTCATGGAATGGCAGGATCAGAAGGATGCCCTTGCACGAATGGCGGCGGCGCTCAAAGCGGGAGGACGTATGGTGCTGGTTGAGTCTTTTACCGACGGACTTGCCGAACTCAACGCCGCGCGTTCCGACCTCGGCTTGCCGGCTATAGATCCGGCGTATCACAATTTGCATCTTGATAAAGAAAAGACGATAAAGCACCTTGCCGCGGAGGGCCTTGTTTTGCAAGAGGAAAACAACTTCCTTAGCACCTACACCTTTGGCTCCCGCGTCGTGTACCCTGCTATTGCGCGCGCCGCAGGTAAAGACATCCGGTACAACAGCGCCTTCGGCAACTTCTTTGCTCTCTTGCCGAACGCTGGCAATTATTCCCAGCTGAAAATTCTCGTATTCAGGAAAAAGTAATATGGCCTCGAAAAAAACATTACCCATAACACGCCCCACACTCGAGCCTTTTGCGGCGTATGCGCCCCTGTTTAAAAAGACCATTGCAAGCGGCATGCTTACCACTGCAGGTCATGTGCGCGAGTTCGAAAGGCGCACTGCAAAATATCTCGGCGTAAAATACTGTGTAGCGACTTCCTCCTGCACGGCAGGGCTCATGCTCGTGTGTAAAGGACTCGGGCTCAAGGGCGAGGTCATAGTGCCAAGCTTTACCTTTTCCGCTTCGGCGTTGCCTCTCTTGTGGAATAGTCTCACTCCGGTATTCGCGGATATAAATCCGAAGACCTACACCATAGATACTAAACAGGTGGAGAAGCTAATTACTAAAAAAACTTCCGCTATTCTTGCCACACACGTTTTTGGCATCCCGGCCGACGTTTCAAAACTCTCCGCACTGGCGCGCAAGCACAAACTCAAACTTATCTTTGACGCGGCACACGCCTTCGGCTCGACACTCGGCGGCAAACACATAGGCGTCTTCGGCGACGCTGAAGTTTTTAGCTGCAGTCCGACAAAATCACTCACCACCGGCGATGGCGGTATAGTGGCCACCAACAACAAAGCACTCGCGGAGTTTGTCCGGCTTGGTCGTAACTACGGCGACGACGGCAGTAATGACATACTATTTGCGGGCTTGAGCGCACGGATGCCGGAGTTGAGCGCGGCAGTGGGCCTACGTTCCCTTCAAAAACTCCCTGCCAATCTCAAGCGCCGCCGCGCCGCCGCCCGCTACCTTACTGTGCAGATGCAGAAAATCGAGCCGATACTGCACTTTCAAACTGTGCCCAAAGGAGTAGAGACCACGTACAAAGATTTGTCGGTTTATATCGATCCTACGGTACTCGGGTATACCCGTGACGCGTTGCATGACTTCTTCGCATCACGTGGTATTATGACCCGCAAATATTTCTATCCGCCGCTTCACCGGATGCGCGCATACAAAGCCCACCATGACTCTGTGAATGCTCTTCCGGTGACTGAACATGTCGCAAAAAACGTACTCTCGTTGCCGATGTACGCGCATTTGACGAAAGTGGACATGAACCGCATTATCAAAACGTTCAAAGAGTTTGTCTATGCTCGAAAAAAAAATTAAACGCTTCATCTATAGCCCCTCGGTCCCTATCAGCAGGGCTATTAGCGATTTGTATAAAAAGGATATTACTATTTGTCTCGTCTGCATGCCGCGTGGGAAGCTGCTAGGGGTGCTGACTCTCTCTGATATTAAGCAAGCACTACTCAATGGAGTGGACAAGAAAGCGTCCATAAGCTCTATCATGAACACGGCGTTTACCGCGGCTCCACGGGGTACGCCGCTTTCTGAGCTCAAAAAACTTGCGGAGGAAAAGACATCTTTTGGCCCCGGTATAATCGCCAAGGTGCCCGTACTGGATAAACTCCAGCGGCCGGTCGCACTTTTTTCTATAGAACAAAAAGAAAATCCGCTTTCCACCGTGCTCGTGACCGGCGGGGCGGGATATATAGGCTCCCATCTCAGCTGCCGGTTGCTGAAAGAAGGGTACCGCGTCATCGTGCTGGACAAGCTTGCGTTCGGGGCTGGAGGCGTGCGCAAACTACTTCGGCATAAACGCTTCTCCTTGGTTAATGGGGACGTCGGCGATATCCGCACACTCATGAAAGTGGTGCCGCAGGCGGACTACGTCATCCATTTAGCGGGCATCGTGG
The DNA here is from genome assembly GCA_001004085.1 of Parcubacteria group bacterium GW2011_GWA2_50_10b. Lineage (GTDB taxonomy): Bacteria > Patescibacteriota > Minisyncoccia > Phycocordibacterales > Zambryskibacteraceae > UBA5004. The sequence continues at coordinate 2,714 of LCQJ01000025.1, read as the reverse complement.
GCGACCCTGCATCCGCTCTCGACCCGCTGCAAACCATGGAAGAAAATCACTTTGCCACCAAGCTTCTTATAGATGCCTGCCAGTACTATCATATTTCGCGTTTTGTTTTTGCTTCTTCATGCAGTGTCTACGGAGTAAGTGCATCGCTATTGAACGAGAACAGCAGGCTAAATCCGATCTCTCTTTATGCCAAGAGCAAACTGTATGCTGAGCGCGAACTGCTGCGCAACGCCAATGATCATTTCCATCCGGTAATTTTGCGCTTCGGGACGGTGTATGGCCTTTCGCTGCGGATGCGCTTTGATCTCGTGGTCAATATCATGACGGCGCACGCATTTACAAAAAAGAAGATCACTGTGGACGGCGGCGAGCAGTGGCGCCCGCTACTTCATGTGGATGACGCGGCGCGCGCATGCATCGCGATGATCCGAGCACCTCTCGAAAAAGTAAAGGGTGAGATATTCAACGTCGGGGCGACAAAGGACAACTTCACAATAGCTTCCATTGCTAAACTTATCGCCGGAAAATTTAAAGGTGTAAAAATTGAGTGGCTCAATAACGTTAAAGACCGCCGCGACTACCGCGTCAATTTCAACAAGATACAAAAGCACGTCGGGTTTAAAACCGCGCACACAGTGTCAGGGGGAGTAAAAGAAATCGCGGATGCGATGAGCAGGGGCAAGTTTAAAGATTGCATGGATAAGAAGTATAATAACTATCTAACTCTGCGTAATGTGCTGGAGACCGGGGTCTAGTAGCCATTGTTATGTCTGTCTTGGAAACAATAAAAACAATCTGGCGCACATTCCGCCGGTATCGCTGGCATCTGTTAGCGCTAGCAGCCTCCGGATTTTTGAGCGCTGTTCTCGAAGGAATCGGGATAAACACCGCTATACCGCTGGTTTCCTTTTTTACCGGCAGTACCAACGAGGCGACTGACATTATTACCAAAGCTATACAGTGGCTCTTCGCATTCCTGCATGTTCCTTTCAGTTTCCGTTACCTGCTTGTCTTTATGTTAGGACTCTTTATCCTGCGCGCCGCTTCCGTGGTGGTGTTTGGTTACATCCGCGGCTGGATAGCAGCTGATTTTCTCGGCAAAGAAAGCGAAGACGTTTTGCGCCGCACCATGCATTCGTCCTGGCCGTTCCTGCTCAAACAAAAGATAGGCACTATGCACAACACGCTGGTGCGGGACATCCAATGTACCGGCGGACTGCTGGGCATCGTCGGGCAGGTTATCCAATCGTTTAGCGGCTTCCTGATGTATCTTCTGGTGGCGCTCAATATATCACCGTTGATGACACTTTATACTCTCGGCGGCGGCGTGGTGTTGCTTTTTGTGGTGCGTCCGCTGTTGCGGCGCACGAGGAGTATCGCCGAGAGGACAGCGCTTACGGAGAAGCAATTTTCTCAATTCTTAAGCGAACATATAATCGGCATGAAGTCGATAAAGGCTTCCGGAGCAGAGGAATCCGCGCTTCAAAAAGGGAGCGGGCAGATTGGGCTTTTGCGCACGTTATCAATACGCCAAGCACTCGTGCGCTCGGTTAGCAGCAGCCTATTCCAGCCAGTCAGTCTCATATTGGTGGTGATACTTTTTATGCTGACGTACAGTTCGCCTGGTTTCAGCATTATTTCTTTCGGCGCTACGCTGTACCTTATTCAAAAAATTTTTACCTATCTGGAGTCCGGACAAAACGCAATACAAAGTATCTCTGAGTTTTTGCCGTATGCACAGAACATCTCGGCGTTTAAGCGTCATCTCGACCTGCATCGAGAGTTGGCGAATAGGGGCGGAAAGCCGATTATTTTTAACGGTACGCTGGAGTTTAAGGGCGTATCTTTTGCTTACAATGAAGACAAGCAAGTACTTAAAAATATAGATTTTAAGGTAAATGCGGGAGAAACGGTAGGTCTCATCGGACCGTCTGGTACCGGTAAAACATCGGTTGCCGACCTGCTGCTCCGTCTATTTAAACCGACCGCGGGTGCGCTTATTATCAACTGTATGCCGCTCGATGATATGGCGCTTGATGCGTGGCGTAAAAGCATCGGTTATGTTCCGCAGGAAGCATTTCTGCTACACAGCACCATCGAGGAAAATATACGCTTTTATAAAGAATCGCTGACGATGGAAGATATTATAGACTCCGCCAAACAGGCAAATATTCACGACTTTATAATTGGTTTGCCCGACGGATATCAAACTACGGTAGGAGATCGCGGAGTTTTACTCTCTGGCGGTCAGCGTCAGCGCATCGTTTTAGCCCGCGCGCTTGCGGGCAAGCCAGCCCTCCTCATACTCGACGAGGCGACAAGCGCGCTCGACCACGAGTCCGAAAAGCTTATACAAGAAGCGATATATAAACTTCGCGGCTCGGTAACCGTCTTTATTATAGCGCACAGGCCGTCGACAGTTGCAGACGCGGACAGGATACTGGTCCTTGGCGGCGGGCGCATTGTCGAGGAGGGCACGCCTGCCGAACTATTAAAAAATACAAAGACATATTTCTATAAAATGCAGCACGGCTCGTAGTGTGGTATATTCTGCGGGTATGAAATACACCGATTACCTGCGCTGGGGAGCGCTCTGCGCCCTCTTTTTAGCATTGTTTGTGCCTTTTATTGTCGCAGTCGGCGGGTTCTGGCCGAGCCTTTTCTTCCCCTTTATTACCGGCAAAAACTTCGCGTTCCGTATATTAGTTGAGGCG
>LCQJ01000024.1 GCA_001004085.1 Parcubacteria group bacterium GW2011_GWA2_50_10b | reverse complement strand
CCGGGGTATCTGAGCTCCTGTTCGATGCGCAGGGCGATTTCACGGGCCATTTTTTTGGCCTCCAGGTCGGAAACCTTCTCCGGTAGGACGAAAACCCTGATTTCGCGGCCCGCCGCCAGGGCATAGGCCTTCTCCACGCCTTCAAATGAAGTGGCGATGGCTTCAAGGTCGCTTAAACGCTTCAAATAATGTTCAAGGTTGTCCCGGCGGGCGCCCGGGCGGCTGCCGGAGATGGCGTCGGCGGTCTGGACGATAACCGATTCGACCGTCTCATAAGGATATTCGCCATGATGAGCCTGCATGGCTTTGATAATCTCTTCGGAGACGTTGAACTTCTGGAGGATGCGGCGGCCGATTTCGACATGCGTGCCTGAGACTTCATGGTCCAGGGCCTTGCCGATGTCATGGAGGAGCGCTCCGGCCTTGGCCACGGCCACGTTGGCACCCAGTTCCTCGGCAATCATGCCAGCCACGTGGGCCATCTCGACGGAATGCTCCAACACATTCTGACTGTAACTGGTGCGAAAATGGAGTCGGCCGAGAATAGCGAGCAGTTTGGGGTCGAGATTGTAGATTTCGCATTCCACGGCGGCCGCTTCACCCTTTTCCTTGATGATTTTATTGACCTCCGCTTCGGCCTTGGCCACAAACTCCTCGATTTTGGCCGGCTGAATGCGACCGTCGGCAATCAGACCATCGAGCGCGAACTTGGCCACCGCGCGGCGGACTGGGTCGAAAGAGGAGAGGGTAATGGAGTTGGGCGTGTCATCGACTATTACCTCGACTCCGGTGGCCCGCTCGAACGCTTTGATGTTGCGGCCTTCTTTGCCGATGATTTTGCCTTTCAGTGGCCCTGCGCCTCAAGCTTCTGCATGCGAATCAGGAAATCTTCTTCGAATTCCTTTTCAATCGTTTTCAAAAGTTCTTCCTTGGCCTCGAGAGGGGAGAGGTTCGAGAGTTTGGAAAGTTCACGGGTTCTCTCCTCCACCAGTTTTTCAATCCTCTCCTTGAGCGTTCTCACTTCCTGGGCCTTGGTCTTGATGCCCTCCACCTCCTGGTCCAGGTCGGTTTGCCGTTTGTCCAGGAATTCTTCTTTCTTAATCAGCCGGTCTTCGGTGTTTTTAAAACGGTTTTCGCGCTCTTTGAGTTCCGACTGGGCCTTGTCTAAGAGTTCCTCGGCCTTGTTCTCCGCTTCGAGAATGATTCTCTGGGCTTCTTCCTTGGAACGCAATTCGAGTTGCTTGATGTCGAGTTCCATCGAACCCTTGCGGCCGAGGGAAATGAGCAGGCGCAGCAAATAACCGAAGCCGATACCGGCTGATGCGGCAAGTAAAGCTAGAAGTAGCGCTAATTTTAACGACATCTGGGACGGAACCGTACGGACAGGGCGGTCAGGCGGAAGCTAAGAAACGTTTCAATTTAATCTTTTTGGGTGAACAACCGAAGTGTACTACTTCTATAGAATCTTGTCTACAATCCCGTATTTTTTGGCTTCGTCGGCGTCCATGAAATAGTCCCTATCGACGTCTTTTTCAATCCTCGAGAGCGGTTGACCGGTGTTTTTGGACAATATTTTATTGAGTTTCTCGCGATCTTTGAGGATGCGCTTGGCGGCGATTTCAATATCGGTAGCCTGACCCTGAGCCCCGCCGAGAGGCTGATGAATCATGATATCGGCATTCGGGAGAGCGAACCTCTTGCCTTTGGCCCCGGCAGAGAGGATCACGGCGCCCATGGAGGCAGCCATGCCGACACACACGGTCGAAACATCAGGCTTGATGTTGTTCATGGTGTCCACAATAGCGAGACCGGCTGTCACGACCCCTCCGGGAGAATTGACATAGAGGGTAATGTCTTTCTTTGGGTCTTCAGACTGAAGAAAAAGGAGTTGGGCAATAACCGTGCTGGCTACGGCATCATCAATCGAACCGCCGAGGAATATGATGCGTTCCTTAAGTAGGCGCGAGTAAATATCATAAGCCCGCTCCCCGAACTGGGATTTTTCAATTACCGTAGGTATCAAATAAGTTCTGGGCTCTCCTCCTAGTTCATCTTCGGTATAGGCTTCGGTCAAAACGGCGAGCACCGTACGGTCAACTCCGAGTGAAGGCTCGACGACATGGGGCACGAATCGCTTCTGCGTCTCTTCGTCAAAATAATCAAGGTTGTGGTTTTTAAGATCGAAATCCGTTCGGTAAGCCAGCCCCCACAGTTCCCCCCTCCCGAAAGGATAATCGAACTGGAAATCAATGGTGCGCTTTGAATAATGGGCCCTATCATCAGCTGGCACTTCGTATTCGTGAGCTGTTATACCAATCTCCCGCGCGTATTCATTCATCAATCCGCGCCAAAGCTCAAAGGCCGCTTCCCAATTTTCTTCCTTGCTGAAATATTCCACTTCCATCTGTTCAAATTCGCGCTGACGGAAGAGAAAATCGCGGGGAGAGATTTCATTTCGGAAAGCTTTGCCGATTTGAGCAATACCGAAAGGCAATGTCGGGTGGAAGGAATCGACAATATTCTTAAAATTCACAAACATGCCCTGGGCCGTCTCGGGACGGAGCTGGGAGACGGCTGCCTCTTCTCCCGTACCTATTTTGGTCTGAAGGAGCTCATTGCCGAAATTAGACACATGACCGGAAGCTTCAAGAACCCTGGGATTGGAAATTATGGAGGTGCTCAAAGGATAGACTTCCTCTCTCTCGGAAATGAATTTATCCCAAAAATGCTGTTTGATATTGTGGCGCAACTCCACTCCCAAGGGGCCGTAGTCCCAAAAACCGGCTAAGCCGCCGTAAATTTCCGATCCTGGATAAACAAATCCGCGCCTTTTGCAAAGCGAGACGATTTTCTCCATTATTCCTGATTCCTGATTCATTATTCTTGATTCTACTTCACCACTATATCATTTCCCTGGATAAAGGCGGGGTCGTTCAATAACTTGGTGGTCATGGGCGCAGATGTGACCGTGACCGCACTACCGCTCAAAGTATCGGTGCCGGAAAAGACAATACCCGTGACCAAATTCGGCGCGGTGCCGATTTGGCTCACCGACGGGGTCAGACCGACCTGGAAAGAGACTTCCCGGCCGGCGGAAGAAAAGCCGGAGCCGGAAGAGAGCGTTCCCAAGCTCCAGGTGACAGTGTTGGCATTGACGTCATATGAAATATCTTCGCTCAAAGAGCTGTGGGCGATGAGCCACTTGACCCCCGGGCCCAGCTTGCCGGTCACTTTGGCGTCGGCGATATCGCCCTGGGTGTTGCCGACATTCCAGATGACGGTATAGGTGGTCTCTTTCTCCACTTGGGGAGGAATGGGGCCGCTATTGGTAAACGGCCCGATGGAATAATAATCCTTGGCGGCCAGCGTGACCTGCGCCGCGATTCTGACCGTGCGTGAATCGCTTACGGAAAGGGCTTTCGAACCTCCGACGGGAGAGGCCGAGAGCGAATACTCGAGAGCAATGTCGCGATTGACGCCGGAGATAGCTTCTTGAGGCAGTGAAGCGAAACTGGCGCTCACGGTACCCCCCTGGCCCGGCAAGAGTTCCGGCGAGCCGGCAGAATTGAGTATGGTCCAGGTAATGCGGTTGTTGGCCGAATCATAAAAACCGTTGTTTTGGACTGAGATGGAAGACTTGTCGAGTGCCGCCCCCGAGAGGCGCAGCTCCAGGCGCGGGTTGAGAATCTTGTCGGGCAGATTGTTCTGGAAATTGAGGGAGACGGTCACGACCCGGCCGGCGGGAGCGACATAGACTGCCGAGCCGTCGCCGTTTAATTTGGCGCTCAAGCCGATGGACGGTCGCGCAATGGCGACCGTGTTTTGCCTCGAGATGATGATTGATTTGAAGTCCGGATTCAGGCTGCCGTTGTCGGAAACGCCCACGTAGAAACGAAAGGTCCGTTCTTCCTGATTCTCTCCCAGGAGTTTGCCACGGATTTTAATCGTCGCTTTTTTACCGGGGGCGAAATCCCCGAGCGCCCAGACATTGCCGTTGGCGACCGCTTCGGGAGTGGCCGAAAGCGCGCTGTAACCGTAGGGATATTCCGCCCGGAGCATCACGTTTTTGAGCGGTTCGGTGGAGTTAAGGGCAAGTGTTAGCGTAGTGGTAAATTCATCGCCGGAAGTAACCGAATCCGGGCTTTCGACGGAAAGGGTCAGGGGCTCCTCGCCGATAGTCATTTCATAGAGTTTGTCTTTGTAGAAAGTGGCGTTCGAACCTTTGACATGGTATTCGACCGAGAATTTGATTTCTTTCGTCTCCCCCCTCGCTCCTATGAGGACCATGCGGACCGTCCGCGCCGCTTCGTCGCCCGCCTTGATCGTCCCGATATCTTCTTTGGTGAAGGTCAGCGCTTCGCCGGTATTCTCGGGGTTCTTGCTGCCTTGGGGATACTGGATGGAGAGTTTAACCAGTTCCAGGTCGGAATTGTTGGCATTCTTGACCGTAAGCCCCAGCTCGAGGGCCTCTCCGGCCGAGACGCTGGTCGGACCGACGATGTTTACCTCCACATTCTTGGAAGAAATGAAGTTGGTGCCTCCGAGAAATATCAAACCAGCCACCACGATGGTCGCCAGAAAAAATAAAAGGGAGAAGATGAAGAATTTTTTCATAAGAGGGCGCTTCTCCGTTATAAGACGCTCGCGCGAAAGGATTTCATCAAGGCCGGGACCCTGCCATTGCTCATCCACCTCTCCGGTCTCGACTTCTCTCACCGGCGTGCGTTTGTTCTGCGGGTCTTTGTAACGGGTGCGGGAGTAGAGGGTGTCGGAAAGTTTCCCGACTTTGCTCTGGCTTTCTTCATCCATAGTCCGGACATTATAACATTTCTATAAGTGGCTAGCCTCAAGACCTTTGTTTATGACTTTAACCAGCTCTTTTTTATTTAAATCCAAATCAGATTCTTTAAGATAACCAAGATGAAAAAGGATTTTTGAGACCAGGTGAATTTCGGAAGTCTCGTCATCGAAGGTCGGAGAGAGAACGGCAAGTTCAATCTCGTCAAAAAGTTCCGGATGCGGCGCTTCGCCCTGAATCATTTTCTCCAAGAGGTAAAAGGGTCTCGCGATAGCGGGAGAAGGCGGGATATTCCTGATGAACTGTGCGGAAGTGGCCCGCCAGTATTCCCTGCCTCTCACTAGCGACACTGTCGCTAGTGAGAACGGTTCGAGCGCTCCACGGAGCTTGGAAGCTTCTTTGCGAACACCTATGGCCGTGGCCCGGATGAGTCCCAACTCGCGCGTCAGGATACTGTAAATCCTGTCAGCCTCGCGCCACGGCCGTGAGGCGAGCATAATCCCTTTTGTGGTGTAGATATGGTATGACACTAGAATTCTACGTTCGTCGCTTTCTTTATCTCTTCCGCGTGTCTGGCGAAAAATTCTTTTTCCGCTTCCGGCACGGCATAGCTGGTTTTTTCTCCCGGCTTGAGCCCGCTTTCCTTCCTCCATTCCTGGATGGCGCGGATAGCATCGCGGACTTTGCCTTTTTCCATTAACTTCGGAGTAAGATTTAAATCTAGTAACATATTTTCTACCGAACTATCCACGATAATATTTTCTACATTAGTACGATCTTTTACTAACTCTTCATGTTCTATAGACTGCTTAACAGTGAGCGAGGCGATTGGTTGGCGAACTTTTATGCCTGCATTTGCTCTTTTGTTAAGAACCCATGACACAATATTTCTGGTTGTCTCCATACTATTGAGAATATTTTCCTCAATTTTTCCTCCTTTCGGCCAAGACTCAAGATGGACACTCAATACGTCATTTTCTGTTCTTAATTTTTGATACAGATCCTCTGCTGCAAATGGAGCGAAGGGGGCGAGCATCTTAGATAATTCCTTAAGAACAAAATATAAAGTGCTCTTTGCTTCCTTATCATTTTCCTTAATTCTTTCCCGAGAAGATTGTAGATACCAAGTAGATAAATCATTTACGAAATCTATGATATTTCTAACTGGACTAAAAAGCTTATATTTATCTATATCTCTAGTAACCAGTAGATTTAATTCATTAAGTCTCGACAAAATCCAGGAATCTACATCGGTGCGTTCGTCGAAATTCTTGGATTCTCCCGGCTGATTGACTGAATACATCCATAAACGCATGGCATCCACCCCGTATTTATCCATCATCTCCCATGGGTTAACGATATTTCCGACCGATTTGCTCATCTTCTTCCCTTCCTTGTCCAAAATATGGCCAAGGCAGATGACATTCTTATAGGCGCGACCCTTCCCCATAAGCACCCCTATCGCATGCAGGGTGTAGAACCAGCCCCTGGTCTGGTCGATAGCCTCTGATATAAAGTCGGCCGGATAAAGCACGTTGCCAGGATCTTGAGCGAAGGGCATGGCGCCTGAATCAAGCCAGACATCCATTACCTCCTTAGTTCGCTTATATTTTTCACCGTCTTTCTCTAACACTACTTCGTCAATAAATGGTTTATGTAAGTCGAGTTCGAAGTTTTGATTGTGCGGATATGGAATGAACTTTAACTCTTTAACCTCGCCGGTCTCAAGCATTTCCCGGTCGTTGAACAAAACATTTTCCCCCTTGACCGTTTTTTCCAGCCGCCAGAGCGGTTCGCCGTGTGAAATAACCAGAATCCTCTTGTTTTCGTATTTGCTCTCCAATTCAAACAGAAATTCTCCCATGCGGCGGCGGATTTGCTCCGGCTTCTCTTCCGGACCGGTTTCGTGCAACCGTTCATCGATTAGCGAATCCTTTTTGATGATGGCTGCGGTTTCCTTGGCTCGCAGGAACGGCGAACTGAAGACCAAATCGAATTTGTTCCCGTCGACCCTGCCCGCTTCTTTCTTGCCCTCTTCCGTCAAATGATTGTCCGGGTCGCCGGAGAGGTCCAGGACTTTCCTGGCATTACTCTCGGCTTGTCCGTGCCGCATAATGAAATATTCGTTGCCAGATTTTTTCGCGTATTTTTTCAAAGTTTCAAGAGAATCAACAATAATTCTTTTCGATTTGTCTGCATTCTCCCAGACCGGCAGTGGTGTGCCCCAATAGCGTTCGCGCGAGATGGCCCAGTCCTTGACCTCTCGGAGCCACTCGCCGAAGCGGCCTTCCTTTATATAATCTGGCTCCCAGTTAATCTTTTCATTTTCTTTCACCAGCTTATCGCGAAGCTCTGACATTTTGATATACCAGGAATCGCGCGCGTAATAGATGAGCCGAGTTTTGCATCGCCAGCAGAAAGGATAAGAGTGGGTATGATTTTCTTTGCCGAATAAAAGCCCCTTATTCTGTAAATCCTTGAGGATATCCACCGCCAGAGTCTCATCTACGACTGAACGCCCTTCGAGCCAGTCCGTGCCTTTTATAAATGTTCCGTCTGGCGACACCAGATGATGTTTCGGTAACCCAACTTTCGTACCAAGCTCAAAGTCATCTTGACCATACATGACCGCCGTATGCACTATGCCGGTTCCGTCCTCGGTATTAACAAAATCTGCAATATAAACTTTGAAAGCTTTATCAGACTTCCCTTCCAAGAACGGGTAAAGTGGCTCGTAGGCCATACCAACCATTTCGCTGCCTTTGTGTTCGGCCACTATTTCATAAGGCTCGGATATGAGAGAGAGCTTGTCTTTCGCTAAAACAAAAATATCCTTACCCACTTTTGCCTCTACGTAGACAATATCTTTACCGACAGCCAAAGCCACATTCCCCGGCAGTGTCCATGGAGTAGTAGTCCAGGCGAGAAAGTAAGCG
>LCQJ01000023.1 GCA_001004085.1 Parcubacteria group bacterium GW2011_GWA2_50_10b | reverse complement strand
TGCTCGAAGCGCCCGTCCAATATCGACTCTCGGATCCGCTTTGTAAGGTTCGCCAAAAAATAAATATTGTGCTGGCTGGCAAGCATTGGGCCCAACATCTCGTATGTTCGGAATAGGTGTACTATATAGCCGCGCGTATACTGCAAACACACCGGGCAACCGCATGCCGGGTCGAGCGGACCCCAATCTTCTTTATACTGCGCGTTTTCAATATTTATCTTGCCCAAAGTAGTGTACACCGTGCCAGAGCGACCATTGCGCGTGGGGAGTACGCAGTCGAAAGTGTCACAGCCCGCCGCTACGCCTATAAAAAGATCTTCCGGCTCGCCGATGCCAAGCAAATGCCGCGGCTTATCTTTTGGCAACTCTACGTTCACTTTGTCTAAAATGCCAAGTAGATCGTGTTTGCTGAAAGAGCCGCCGATGCCGTAACCGTCAAAGTCCATTCTCGCGAGCTCACTCGCACTTTCAATACGCAGATCATCAAACCGCCCGCCCTGTACGATGCCATAGATGCCCTGCACATTGTTTTTTTCTGTATTACCGCGATGGGCATGCAAACTCTTCTTTGCCCATCGATGAGTGCGCTCCATCGCCTCTTTCTGATAGTCACGGTCGGCATTTGGCGCAGTACACTCGTCAAACGCAAAAATAATATCCGCGCCGAGCTTGTGTTGGATTTCCACAGAGCGCTCCGGTGTAAAACGGTGGAAGGAGCCGTCGACATGCGAGGTAAAAGAGACCCCCTCTTCGTCTACTATGGCCAGCTTGCCGTGGCTTGTTGCTAACTCGTCACTCCAAACTGCCAGCGGAGGAAAACTCTTTTCTCCGGAGAGATGAACGGGAGCCCTACTCCTGCGAAAAGAATTTTCCTCCGCCGGAACGAGCCCAGGAAAATCAGGTTCGCGACCATCCCCTCGCTGACCTGCAGGGAGGGAACCTGATTTTCCTGGGCTAGCTGAGAATTTAGAGATTTTTTTGCCAAACCCCACGCCAAGCGAAAAAACTTGGAACCCGCCAGAGTCTGACATCGTTGGGCCTTGCCAGCGCATAAACTCCCCAACACCTCCGGCCTTCTCTACGGTACTCTCCCCGGGGGAAAGAAAGAGGTGGTATGTGTTGGTGATAACGGCCTGTATGCCAAGCTGTTGTAGCGTGTCTGGAGCAACCCCTTTGACCGTTGCCTTGGTGGCTACGGCGACAAATGCCGGTGTTTCTATAACACCGTGTGGTGTGTTAACAACTCCGGCTCGCGCGATCGAGCCGGGGTATTCCTTTTCAATACAAAATGAAGTGGGTCGCATCGCGCCAGTATATTACTGCGCGGTAGAACCTGAAGGGGTTGCACTGATGAGATCCACCTCGAATATAAGTGTTGCGTTTGGCGGTATAGGGCCGACTCCTTGTGAGCCGTATGCGAGATCAGACGGAATAATAAGAAGGCGCTTGCCGCCAACCTTCATCCCTTGTAGCCCCTGGTCCCACCCGGGTATAACCTGCCCAGCCCCGAGTATAAACTCAAACGGCGCCCTGCCTATCGAAGTGTCAAACACAGTACCATCCGACAGTTTGCCGGTGTAGTTAACCTTGAGAGAGTCGCCCACCTGTGCGGTGGCCCCTGTTCCAGCTATTTCGTCTTGCACTACGAGTTGCTGACCCTGCACAGCCGCTTGTTGTCCTAATGTGTCCACAGAATTAAGAGGATTACCGACAATAAAAAAGAGTCCAACTACCGCCAACGACACTGCCACTGCAACGCCGGCTATCAATGTGCGTGATTTCATACTCAACTATCATACCGCTCCGTAAAGCCACGGGCAAGCATGTTATCCACGCACGGCCACGCCACTATTGAACAATCGGCATTTTTGTTGAAATGCCTTCTCCAATGATTCCACGTGGTTCAGCTAATGAGCCAAGTGCCGCCTCTTGCGCAAAGTTGGAGACTCCGACTATCTGGCCATTGAACATCACAAAAAACAGTGCGATAGCAACCACTAATGAGCCGCCAAAAAGCATTTCAACCGGCTGTACTTGTATGTGCATACCAAAACCAAGCACCACCACCAAGGCAACGATTGCCGCAACGGCGCCAAGCGCTAGGGCGGTGCTTGTCGGGTTTCCGGCAACGGCGCGCAAAAACTGCTGTACGGTAGTTTGCGTTACATTTGGAACAGCAGCGGATGGCACCGCCGATGCTACGGCACCAGCAACGTCTTCAATAGCACCCGCACCACTCTCAACTTCTGCAACAATTTGCCGTGCTGGCGCACCTGCTTGTGTAGTTACTTCGGCGCGTGCAAGCGGTGTGCCAAAATATTGTACGACAAACGTCACCGGAGACCCATCATACAATCCTTGCGCAATACCGATACCGATGTGGGTATATTCCGGCTTTACTATATTTTCCCGGTGCGATGGCGACGCCATCCACGCACCCACCACGGCAGACGAGTCATCAAAACGCACGGCCAGATTTTCTCCCGCATATTGGTATACATATCCTGCCTGCTTCAACCATGCCCACGGTTCTGTTCCATCGGGGCTTACATGCGAGAAATATCCTCTAGATGCCATGTCCTCTGCTTTTGACTGTGCCGCCAAGGTAAGAAGTATATCTTCGGTAAGGGTTTCAGCACCGTATTGCGCGCGTTGACTGTTGGTAAGCACCACCACTTCGCTTTCTACTACAGCTGCTGGCAGTAAGCGGCCCGCCAAAGGTACCTGAGTGCTTGCAAGAAACACGCCTTCGACAGTAAGCACGATGGTAAGGAAAAAGAGGAGCCACGGCCCTGTAAGTAGGCGCGGTCTATATGCATTGCCGCGTGTAGGGACAATATGATGCAAGAGGTTGCGGAAGAATCTTCCCATTACAAAAATAGTAGCACGGGTTGTGCGCTATACTAGTGTTGTATGCGGCAGGTGTTTATTATCGGTTTGCTGTTTTTGGCTCCTATCACCGCCCTGGCGGCAGGATTTACAAAAGAGCCGCTCTTTTTGTCTACTTCAAACCCTGTGGATGGAGAGACGGTGCTGATTCATGCAATTGTCTCAAACGAGTCGAGTGTCGCCTTTGCCGGAAAATTATCTTTTACGGAAGGCGCTGGCTCGGTAGGAAGTATCCCTGTCTCTTTGGCGGTTGGCGAGGCACAAGTGTTTTCAGTTTCATGGAAACCCGCGTCGGGAGACCATGTTATTGTTGCAACACTCAAGGACACAGACGGCTCCACTGTTGGAGAAGTGACACAGACTTTCTCTGTTTCTGCAAGACCAACTCAAATCTCCACACAGCAAACAAAAGGCGGTATTGATTCCTCTCAATTGGTACAGGAGCAGATCAGCAACATTTCGCCCGCTGTTGGCAACCTTCTTTCGCCCGGATTTGCAATAGTGGATTCTGTACGCGGGAATGCGGTTGATGCAATAGATGCCGGGGTAAATTGGGCCAAGGCAGAGGTTGGAACAAAACCGCCGGGGGGTATCCTTGGCCTTCAAACCGATAAAACTTCTACAGTTGCCGACACGGCGCGGTTTGTAGCCGCCACATTCTTTTTATATGTTCTTTCTATCTTGAGATGGTTGTTTGCAAGCGCGGCAATTTTCTACCCGGCTCTGGTTGTACTATTTTTCTACGGGCTCTGGCGGATGTACAAACGGATGCGCCGCCCAGCATGGCAGCGATAAGTTAGTCCATTATTGTGTGTGTAACACGCCAATGCCACAGCGCCGCGGCAAAGAGCACGAGAGTAGTGAGAGCGGAGATGGCGCAAAACTGGCACAGAGCACCGATTAAAGTAAGTTGCACATAAAAAATAGCGTATATAGAGTAGACTACCCCGACTCCTGTGTAAGCCAGCGCACCCGCACGCAATGCAAATGAGCGCGGCTCCATGGCAAGTAGGGCCGCAAGGCACAGCATATAGGCGTAGTACACTAGCCCGATGTAGGAAAGCGGCATGCCAAAAAACTTTGCATGTGAGCTGGTCAACACTATTTCACACCCTCCTATTGCGCAAGACGGCACCAGGTTGAGATACTGAAAGTACGAAAGGTAAAGGGTGTCTCCAAGGCCGACCAATGCGAGAGCTATGAGTACAAATGGGGCGAGTGGTGGCTTTGGGCTATTCATATGCTAGAAATAGAAATATATAGTATCACTTTTTTCCTTCTCGTTCATCTTCGCGCCTGCGCACGGTGTGCTCGTCCATACCAAAGTGATGCGCCACCTCGTGCCAAATAGTTTCGCGTATAACCGTACGCACCGCCGCAGTTCCTCCCCCATGTTCACTTGCCTCTTCCTCTATTGGTTTTTGATACAGCGTGATGGTGTCGGGCAGTACCGCACCCACTCCATAGAGGTCGCCGCGCAGTGGATACGGCACTCCATTGTAGAGCCCCAGGAGAGTTTCGTTTTGATGCAACTTTTCTGCCTTGCGAGTCTCTGCACTCGGCTCGTCTTCTACCAAAAAAGCCAGGTTGTTTATGACACTGCGAAATTGTTTCGGTATAGCTTTTGGAAACTCTTCTGTAACAAGCCGTTCAAACTCCTCGCGCATCATATTAGTAATCGTGCACGTTCATAATAGAAAAGCTTACAGAGGAGGCCGCCACAATGCCGAGCATGTTTACCAGAAACAGCGAGAGCGCGCCAATAATTATGGGGGTCGAAAGCCATGCCACCCCTATACCAATGACAGAAAGTGGCGGGAGTAACGCAACCGAAATGGCAATACCAGGCAGTGTTTCCGATAGTTTTGGTTTAACCATTGCGTATGTAACCGCAAGCCCCGAGACAATTGCCACTGCCAAAAACAACAGAGACGGAGCCGCGCGCGAAAGTATCTCTGGCGTTTGCGCGAGCGGGCCGGTGTATGCTGCACCATAAACCAAAGCAGATGCCGCAGATGTAGCAACGGCAATACTGCTCACCTTGAGTATGGTCACAAAGGAGTGGCGCATGAGTACCATGTCTGCCATAGAAACGCCTAGTGAAAGCCCCAACATAGGGTAGAGTATGGGTGCGATGAGCATACTTCCTATAACTATCGTCTCGCTCCCCAAAAGAAGTCCAAACGAAGACATCAAAACCGCGAGAGTAATCATAAAGAAAAAGTCGAAGTCCGGCGTGGCCCGCTCTACCAGCGTTTTAACCGCTTTTAACTTGTCTTCCTCCCCGATAGTTTGAAACCGCAATTTGAAGCTCATAGGAACATAGTATAGCAAAAAATAAGGAGCAGCTGCTACATGGCAGCTGCTCAAAATCCTTGCAGTTTATGTCTACTTTTTTATTTTTGCCGAGAAAGAACCACCCTGTGAAAGGTAACATCCTCGTGGAGCAGTACGCGACCCGGAGTCGCGTCCGGAGCAAACACCTTCTCTGAATACAGCCGCTGGCCGACAACTTTTTAATCGCATCCACCAGCTCGGCCCGGCCGCTGTAGCCAAACAGCACAGTCAGCTGCTGCTTGGTGTATCGAGCAGACTTTTCCTGCACTTCGTCTGCCAGCATAAATAACTCCTGGTCCTGGGTAAACCGCCGCCAGTCACCGCAGAGATGAAATCCTATTTCTTCAGGATTTTTCAAACGCGAGCGAAGCTCGTGTTTAAGCAACCGGAAGATATGCATGATTTCGTTCGGCGGCCGGCGGTAGAGGTTGAGCTCCGACGCCGCCCACAGCACCACGTGCGTGACTCCACGCTCGAAGGCAGCACGCGTTATACTCCTGCAGTTAAATAAACCTCGCGTGTGTCCAGTAATGTCTCGTCGATGATTCTTCCGCGCCCACCGACGATTGCCATCTGGGATAATCACAAGACATTTGGGGACCATTATTCACTTCTCCCTTTCTTTTTGGGTATGACTGTCTAACAACTGTCTACAAAAGACAACTGGCTAAAAAGACGAAAGGATGCATCAAAGATCACGCTATGGACATGTTAGCAAAAAGACCGGTATACAGCCATGTGAGTTTAAGAATGCGCAAGCGCTGCGGGGTTTTGACTGCTCCACGCAAAGAGCGCGGCCGCGGCGG
>LCQJ01000022.1:5508-6227 GCA_001004085.1 Parcubacteria group bacterium GW2011_GWA2_50_10b | reverse complement strand
AACCTCTCCTCAAAAGACAAATGATGATATTTCATGACAGTTAATTTTTTTGCTAATGCAATTAATTCTAACTGTCCTACTTCAAAGGTATCCAGGGGAGGAGGCAAAGATGGTAAGAATTAATCTGCTTCACAGCAGAGTCTATGTGCCGCTGCTTATACAAAGGTTGCGAGCACACCGGGGCCGGTTCGGAACGACAGCGTATCTCCCACCGACTCCATCCACCCCACCTACACCAGCACCACTGAAGCCAGTTGCCAGAGTCCGCAAGAAAACTGGCTTGGGTCTCGGATGGTGGTTGGTCTGCACCGTCGCAGCCGCAGTGCTAGTCATCCCGGCATCCTACTTCCTGAGTGATATCACGCAGGAGGGCTGGCAAAAGGCCGGCTGGTTCCTCTTCTACCTCATCATTGCCGCGATAATCATCTTCTTGGTGGTTAAAGCGGTCAGAGGTAAGAGATGGAAACTGCTCGGGTGGGCGGCGGCCATTCTGGTAATAGCCATCTTCCTGCCTGGCATTGTTGGGTGGTTCAATCCACAGTCTGACGCGGAAGAAACGAACGCCGGTCAAAGCGGCGTCACTACCCCGAAGACGGTGGAGATCAGAACCATCGTCATCGACAGGGAATGGTCAGAGTGGATAGCAGTACCCGATGGCTACCATCTGGCCCATGCTGATTATCGAAATGACCAGTGGGTTGAGCGCGCGGAGCGCTTGG
>LCQJ01000022.1:0-5476 GCA_001004085.1 Parcubacteria group bacterium GW2011_GWA2_50_10b | reverse complement strand
TCCCGCCCGCACCGAAGCCGAAAACGCCGGCGGCCCCAAAGCCGCCGGTCACACCCAAAACAATACCCGCTACCAAAAGCGCCCCGACCCTAAAGGTCGAGGCGCTTCTTCATTTCTGTAATATTTGACTAGAATCCTGGATATGCCGGCGGATTAATGCCGAACGTGCCGAGGATCAGGCGGATGAGGCCGTAAGCGGAGAACATGATGAACATGCCGAGCAGTCCGTAGAAGATTTTCCTCTTCCCCTCATCGCGTTTGGCATCGGCCGTTTCGGAATTGATGAACTGGAAGATTCCCCAGAAAAAGATTAGCAGAGCCGCGGCAAACGCGAGCTTTATAATCGGATTCAATATGAACTGATTAATCTTGTTGAGGAACGGGGCTATCGACATCCTTTATTTAAGACTATCTCAGAGGAACGGTCGGGACAGTTATGGTGTCACCTTGTCCAACACCAAGAGCCGTGCCGATGAAGCGGACGAGACCCCATACAGAGACCATGACGAAGAGAGCTACGAGGCCCCAAATCATGAGGCGTTGGCCCTCTTTATGAGCATCTTCGCCGGAAGCGGAGAAGATGAACTTGACCAAGCCCCAGAAGAAGGCGAGGAGCGCGATAGCCACAACGATGGGCAAAGCGAGGTCGATGAGCCTGCCAATGGAACGGACCAGGGTCTCGAGGTTGCCCAGTGTTTGAGCGGCAGCGAGTGCCGGAGCGAAGGCCAGAGCGGCAAGAATAACTTTTTTCATTTATTTACTATTTACTAACTACTATTTACTAATATATGTATACCTAAATGGTATCTCTATATGATACAACGGGGCAGTATAAAGACAACGGGGTTATCCCCTATAGCGGCCCGGAGTTAAACGGGGGTGTAATAGGGTGGGAAGGCAAGTTCCCAGGCTCTGGTTGGTTGCCGGGTTGAGGAATAATATTGCGTGATGGCAAATTACCCGGCAAAGGGGCGTTTTGGGTTGTATTGATGTCTGGCAGATTAAACGCGCGCTGGAAAAAGCCAATAATCCCCCAAATGGAGACCATGACGAAGAGGGAGACGACGCCCCATATCATAATATTCTTCCCTTCTGTCACCGCCTTTTCATCACCACCGACACGAAAAATAAACCTCATCAAGCCCCATAAAAATATGAGCAGAGCCGCAGCCACCATCATCCCTATTAGTATTGAGATTATTCCTCCGCTTGCTCTTATTAAACCTTGTAGGCTTGGCATTTTAAATAGGTAGGGTCGGCAAGCCGAACGGCCTAGAGAATCCTATATCGGCGTAGAAAAATTTTATTATCCCTATCACAGAAATCATAACGAACAAGCCGACAAGCCCCCAGACCATCAAGTTCCGACCTTCCGCGTGGCTCTTTTCATCCCCAGACTTGGCGATAAAGGCCACTAGACCTTTAAAGAATACTAGAAGAGCTAAGCCGACAATAACAGGTAAGGTAAGGTTGATAAGATTAAGAAATATATTTATTAATTCTGAAAAGTTGCCTGGAGGATTCATATTTGTTTATGTCATTAGTTGATTAATAGTGGCTTTAATAACATTGGCCAGAGTCCAGGAGCCTAGAAGCACTGCCGTGCCGATGGCCGTATATAAGAGAGCAGTGTGGGCCGTTTTGAGCTTCGTTTCATTCCCTTGCGCCGTCACGTATAGAAAGCCGGAGTAGATGAAGGCGAGCACCGCGAGCACTCCTCCGATGGGTAGGATGATGTTGTTGACGACCGTCTGGAGCAGATCAAAGAGCGAATTAATACCGTGGCCGAAAGGGTTAGGAATATTGATTCTATTCTCAACATCGCCTTGAGCAGACACCTTAGCGATAACCAGGAAGTAATATGCGGCAAGAATTGTTTTTCTCATTTAATTTGGCCTAGGACTGCCGAGCAGAGAATAGCCGGGGTTAAGCAGTACACTCGTTATAGTGTAGACCACAAGCCAGGCCGCCAGTATCCACAGGTAGCCGATGAGCACTTTCATAAAGATGTCTTTGGCCTTATCGCGCGCCGAAGTATTGCCGCCCGAGGTCAGAAGAATGTAGCCGGCGTAAGCGAAAGCCGCCACCGCCAGGAAAGTGGAGAGGTAAACCAGGTCGGTAATAAGCACCTCCACCAGTTCGACCAGCTTTTCGAAAGTGCAAGGCACCGTTACTCCGTCGCAGACAATCAGGTTTTTCATGGTTTGATAGCGTCTCCCAAAGCGCGGTCGGCCGCGCTCAATGCTTCATAAGCCCTCGCCCGGCCGCTGGTCACCGCCTCAATCATCTCGCCGAAGATGGCGCGGGTGCGCACGTCATCCGGGTCGAGCCACCCCTTGGCCTGCAAAGCGGCTTCGTAAAAAACTGGCATCTCCGCCCCGGCCGGCTCTGTGGAGAGGAGGTCGCGCCGCGCCGGAGGTACGTTTAAGATTTCGGAGAGCGCCGAGGCCTGTTCTTTCGAAACCAGGGAGAGAGCCGCGCTCAAAGCGGCAGCTGGGTTACGCGTGCCGCGAGAGATTGAGACCGCGCGCAAACGTCCGAAGGTGACGGTCCGGCCCTGGACGCGCGATTGCGGCACGAGAGTAACGCCGAAATTGAGATTTGGGTTCTTCCCCCTCAACGCCCTTAATTCACTGGCGAAACCAAGGTAATAAGCAGAGTCCCCGCTGGTGAAGCGGGTCTGGGCCGAAGGCAACGTTCTGTTCCAGCTGTAATAAGGCTTGGACGGATTGGAAAACTGGGTGTAGAAATCGAGCGCGGATTCTCCGGGTGAAGTAGTCAGGTCAAAATTGGCGGCCAGATACGAGCGGAGCTCATCACCTATAAAGCCGGTAATGGGCGTGCCGGCCTGGAGCAATAACAGCGAGAGAATATCCTTGGCATGCGGGATATTCCTCGCCTCGCCCAAAGCGATAGCCGACTCGACCAGATTGCCCGCGCCGTCGCGGCGAGTCAATTTATAGATAGTGGCGTAAATCTCATCCCAGTAGCCGAGCGGTTTGGCGAGCCCTGCCGCCGACAAGAGGTCGCGGTTGTAATAAAGAACCATCGGGTCGATGGAGAGCGGCAGTCCATAGACGCCGTCCTTGGCCAGGAAGAGTTCCCCCTCTTCGGCGAAAGTCTGCTTGAATTCCCGCTCGCTTACGTTGCCGTAAGGAATGGCGAGCAGTTTGGACTTCTCTTTCCAGAGTTTGTCCTGGGTGGTAATCAAAAGGTCCGGCCCCTCTCCACGCGCCAAAGCCTCGGTGAATTCCCGGTCGAGGCTCTCTTCCGCTTTCTCTATATACCGGAGAGTGAGCTTCTGGTCACGGCTTTGGACAGTGTTGTTCAAAAAGAGGTTGAAATCCTCGGCCGAAATGTCTCCCCAGACGGTAACAGTGGCTTCCTGGGCACCGCTGCCACCGCGATAGAGTGCGAAGGCCATGACGGACAGGAGGATAAAAAAGCCGAAGACGGACAGGAGGATAATCTGGAACTTGGACATGACTTAATTGTATAACAAAATCCCCAATGACCAATCCCCAATGACCAATTGGACATTGTGCCAAGGGGCACCCTTGACATATAATAGCGTTATGAGAAATAGAGATTACAGAGAAATTGCACAAGGTTCGGTTGTACATATTTACAATCGAGGAAATAATCGAGAAAATATTTTTTATGATGAGCAAGATTACAGAGCTTTTCTATTCCGCCTTGGTCTTGTATTGGGATTTGAAGAAAAAGAGCTTGCAGAACATCCCCTCACTTCAGTTCCCTATTCTAGAATTAGAATAACCAATTTAAAGAAAGGTTGTTTTAAGCTTCATGCTTTTTGTCTTATGAAAAATCATTTTCACATCCTTATTGAACAATGTTCAGATACTTCAATTTCAAAATTGATTTTGAAAGCATTCACAAGTTATGCAATGTATATCAACAAAAAATATGGAAGAGTTGGGCATATTTTCCAAGACCAATTTAAGTCAGTACTAATGGAATCAGACCCGCAACTTATGTGGACATCCGCATACATACACATGAATCCGGTAAAAGCTGGGTTAGTAAAACACCCTTCACAATATAAATGGAGTAGTTATGAAGACTACGTGGCAGATAGAAAATTGCCAATCACCTATACTGATTTTCTATTATCAACCTTCGGTAATAAGGACGATTTCGAAAAAGAGACATTAAGCCTAGCTTCCGACGTGTCAAGGGTGCCCCTTGACACTATAGGCAGATGAGGGAGGCGAGGGAATCCCCTTCACGGAGCTTCATGATGCGCACGCCCTGGGTCTGGCGGCCGAGCACGGGGATTTCCTGGAGCCCCACGCGCACGACCTGGCTCTTTTTGGAAATGGCGATGACCTCTTCTTCCCGGTCGGTGACCACTTGGGAAGCTATGACCACTCCGGTCTTCGGCGTCACTTTGGAAGTGAGAATGCCCGAACCGCCCCGGCCCTGTACTTTGTACTCCGTTAGTTTGGTGCGCTTGCCATAGCCGGCGGCCGAAATGACCAGAAGATGTCCCGACTGGTCTTCGGGCTTCACGACATGGGCTCCCACCACCGTATCACCCTTTTCGAGCTTGATGCCGCGGACGCCGCCGGCGCTCCGGCCCATCTCGCGCACCAGTGAGTTTTTGAATCTGATGGACTGGCCCTTTTTCGTCACAATGGAGATATCGTCGGCCTTCTCGACCAATTCGACCGAGACCAGCCTGTCTCCCGCCTCCGCGAGGCCAGAGCCTGCTTCGTCGTGGCGGCGGCCCGCCGAGAGTCTGATGGCGATGATGCCCGAAGAACGCACGTCAGCGAAGCTTTTGGCGGAGACTTTCTTGGCCGTGCCCTGTTCGGTGACCATGAAAAGCGAGCTGGCCGAAATCTCCTTGCCTTTGGGCATGGGTAGTATCGAAGTGACCTTCTCGTCGTCGGAGAGCGAGATGAAATTCATGACCGACTTGCCCTTGGTGGCGCGCTTGCCCTCCGGCAGGTCGTACATCTTGATCTGATAAGCCTTGCCTTTGTCGGTAAAGAACAAGAGGTCGGCATGGGTCGAAGCGGAGAGGAATTGGGTGACGAAATCCTCTTCTTTTGTATCGAGGTCGATGACACCGACGCCGCCGCGCTTCTGCCGCTTGTATTCGTCCGGGTTGGTGCGCTTGATGTAGCCGCCGGAAGTAAGTACTAAAGCCTGTTCTTCCTCCGGCACCAGGTCTTCGACGGAGAGGTTCTTGACCGCGCCCTTGACCACTTTGGTGCGGCGTTCGTCGCCGTACTTTTCCTTGATGCTTTCTAATTCCGCCTTTACTACTTTCAAAATTTTTGCTGGCGACGCCAGCAAATTCTTCATCTCTTGGATAAAAGCCTGGACTTCTTTCAGCTCATCTTCGACCTTCTTTCTCTCGAGTCCGGCCAGTTTCTGGAGCCTCATTTCGAGAATGGCATTGGCCTGAAGTTCGGAGAATTTAAATTCCTTCATGAGCGCGGAGCGG
>LCQJ01000021.1 GCA_001004085.1 Parcubacteria group bacterium GW2011_GWA2_50_10b | reverse complement strand
ATGAAAGCTATAATTTGGATTATTGTCGTCATTCTGGCCGCCTGGCTCGTCATCTGGCTCGTGAGACGTACACCGACGCCGGATACGAGCTTCCAGGAGCCGAACGTAGAGCAGGAAGGCGCCGTCAGTGGTGCCACCACCGGCCCGGACGATGAAATTCCGGAAGAATTCCAGGACAAAGGCTAATTTGAAGTGATAAAATAGCCTTATGGTAAGACGCAAACAACCCGGCATTACGGTTACTTGGCTCGTGGAGAAGGGCAAGGCTTACGTCAACAGCAAAGGCAAGCTGATTATCACCGACCCGAAAGCCCGCACCGCTTTGAAGCAGATTCGCGGTCCGATTTTGCATAAAAAGGCCGATGTCTTCCGAGCCCAGCCGAAAAAGAAAATAATAAAGAAAAAGCGCTAATTTTATACCACACCGTGGCAGTAAGATGCCGCAGCTTTGTGCGTCAATTATATTGCATGCGGTCGACCTGCCCGCCGGGCCCGGCAGGCGGGATTATTAGCCAAGGGGGTTGGACATGTCCAACCCCCGATTATCAGGAGAATAATCATAAAAATATGGCAGATAATAACAACGAGAATAAATCAGGTGAAGGCCGCGGGTTTGCGGGGATGTCGGAAGAAAAACGCCGACAAATCGCTTCCAAAGGCGGCAAAGCGGCTCATGAGAGCGGCAATGCCAACGAATTCGATTCTGAATCCGGCCGCGAAGCCGGCCGCAAGGGCGGTCAGGCCAGCGGTCAGAACCGTGACGGTGAGATGTAAACCGCCTTTCCGGTTTTGGAAAACGGAAGCAAACAAAACAACCGCAGCCGCGGTTGTTTTGTTGTATTGTTGCGCTTGCCCCCACACCTACTTTTATATAAACTTTCAGGAAAAGTAGGTGTGGGGGCTTGCCATGAAAACTTCAGTAAAAAATAAAATTAAAAATGACACCCAACCGGCTTTATGGGCGGGAGACTTTTTTATTTCCAAGCCGGGACGTACCGTCGAATGGCTGGGCGGCGTAAATTATGACAATCTGCAAAACGTATTTTCAAAAATAAAATCGCTTCTTGAGTACGATCAGAATGAGGAGATTCATCTTATGGTTAATTCCTACGGCGGTGTGACCGGTGTCGGCATGAGTTTCTATGACGCGGTGAGGAGCTGGTTGCGGCCGAATCTGGTGACTATCGGCTCCGGAGATGTAGACTCTTCTGGTATTATCGTCTTTCTCGCCGGCGAGAAAAGATATCTGACCAAGAATACTACCCTCCTTTTCCATCTGGCCGGCAGAACTTTTGCCGATGGCAAGCGATACTCAACTGCCGATATGGAAAATATGCTTAAGGAGGACAAACTAAAGGATTATCAGTACGCCTGTGTCGTCTCGGACGCGACTGCCGGGCGTTATAGTCCCGAAAGAATATTGGAGCTCATGGCGCACAATACCGTCTTCACCGCAGAAGAGGCAGTCAACATGGGTCTAGCCCATAAAGTGCTAGAATAGCTTGGTTATGGATGATTTCGAAATCGAGGGCGGACACCGGCTCTCCGGGGAGATAACAACTAATTGCTCCAAAAACGGAGCTACCCATCTATTTGCCGCCGCCCTGGTAAACAAAGGGCGAACCACTCTCCATAACATACCGAGAATAGAAGAAGTGAACAGATTCTTGGAAATTTTCCACAGTCTCGGCATTAAAACATCCTGGAAAGGAAGGCATAGCATTACCATTTCGCCGCCGGCGAGATTCTCGATGAAGGGCATCGATCTGGATGCCGCTGGCAAAATCCGTTCAACCTTGATGCTCATCGGGCCGCTTTCGGCTCGCCTGCGTTCCTTTAAACTGCCACATATCGGAGGATGCAAGATGGGTGAGCGGACGATAGCCGCTCACCGTTACGCCCTCGAAGACTTGGGTTTGAAAATCGTTACGAGAAATAATCACTATCAGATTTCCGCCAATGGTAAGCCGAAGCGGGAAACGGTCATGTATGAGTCGAGCGATACCGGCACTACCAACACGATATTGCGCGCGGCCGTGCTGCCGCAAAAGACCATCATCGACTTCGCCCAGCAGAATTACATGGTGCTCGAGGTTTGCTATTTTCTCGAGAAACTCGGGGTCCGCATCGAAGGCATCGGTACCAAGACTCTCACTGTCACCGGTAACCCTGACATTAAAACCGATATCGAATACTCGAACAGCGAGGACCCGATTGAGGCGATGCTTTTCATCACGGCGGCCATCATGACTCGTTCGAAACTGCTTATCAAAAGGGCTCCCATCGATTTCCTGAAAGTCGAACTTTTGAAACTGGAGAAAATGGGTTTGAAATATAGGCTCTCGAAACCGTATCTGTCGGAGAACGGCCGCACCAAGCTGGTCGACATCACCATTTCACCTTCCAAACTCAAAGCACTCTCCGACAAAATTCACGCCCAGCCGTATCCCGGCATCAATACCGACAACCTGCCATTTTTCGTGCCAATTGCCACTCAGGCCGAGGGCACGACGCTTATCCACGACTGGATGTGGGAGGACCGGGCCATTTTCTTTACCGAACTGAACCGCCTTGGTGGTCAGGTCAGGCTGGCCGACCCGCACCGGGTTTTCGTCGACGGGCCGAGTAAGCTCAAAGGGGCGCAAATCGTCTGTCCGCCCGCCTTGCGTCCGGCCGTCATGCTTATGGTGGCCATGCTCGGGGCCGAGGGGGTCTCGACTCTCCGGAATGTCTATGCCATCAAGCGTGGTTACGAGAACATTGTCGAAAGATTGAATAAAATCGGAGCCAGAATCAGGTTAATCAAATAGAAGTCAGAAATCGGCCGCTTTACCCCCACACCTATTTTTATACAAATAGGTGTGGGGGTTTACAAATTCCCGGCGACCTGTATCGTTTAGGCCAGAAACGCACCATAAACAAGGGAGTTTACCATGGAGACGACGTCAAAAGGCGAAAAGCCTGCCGTCCTCGTGGTAGAGGACGACAAAGAAGAGCGAAAGATGCTCGAAATCCTTTTTCGTGACCTGGGTTTCCGAGTTGATTCGTGCGCAACGTACGAATCGGCGATGAGAGTCGTTCACAAGAACGAGCATGACCACATGCTGGTCATCGTAGACATCCATCTCAAGGGAATGAAGAGCGGTTTCGACCTGGTCAGGGCGATAAAGGAGGCAGCCGGAGACAGGGTCATATCCATCGTTTTGACCGGGGATGAAAGCAACGTGGTAGACCAGGAAGCCCAAATGGCGGGCGCGTACGCAGTTTACTATAAGGCTAAAGACTCGGTCGACCGTCTCGTCACCTTTGCTCGCCACAACCCAATCTGGGAGACCATGGATAAGCTGGCCGAAGACGAGATGACCAAGCTTGACAACTTCCGGCAATTTCGCAAGAAGTCAATGGCGTCCCTCAAGACGACCAAGGACAGAAAGCATCCGGAAGTCCTCTCGATTATTTTCATCGACATTGACAACTTCAAGGTGCTGAACGATCAGTATGGCACTACCTGCGGGGACGAAGTCATAAGAGAGGTCGCCAGGACTTTGAAGATGCATGTGCGGCCTTCGGATTACTTGTGCCGCAAGGCGGGCGCCGGTGATGAGTTCCTGGTTCTCCTGCCGGACACGGACGAAGAAACGGCTGCCAAGATCGGGGAGAAATACGCGCAGCAGGTAGGGAACACTTTTGTTTCCTACGAGGAACATTTCAAGGTAAGGTTCTCGGTTTCCTTCGGAGCTGCGCAGATACGATGTGAAGAGATTGACGATCCTGGCGAAGGTCTCACCGAACTCATCAGGCGCGCCAATGTACGGCTCACCAAGGCGAAAGAAGTCAAAAAAGTCGGTCGTTAGTACGAAAGCGGGGCAAGTGTGACTTGCCCCGTTCACTATTTACATAAAGGCAGGTAAGTATTATGGTAGGCTTGCGTTATAGATACATACATGACCAAACTCGGCACATTAATTGTCATTGCCTTGCTGGTAGTCCTGGGCACCGGGGCCTACTTTGCGCTTCGGAGTCCCGAAAGTGTCATCCCGCCGGGCAATAACGGCGGCGATGCCACGACCACTCCCACTCAAAACGCACTCATCAGGGTGGACAGTCCGCTGCCCAATGCCGTAGTAACCAGCCCCGTGACGGTCAGCGGCGAGGCCCGCGGCAACTGGTATTTCGAAGCGAGTTTCCCAATCAAGCTTCTTGATGCCAATGGCCGTCTTTTAGCCCAGGCTCCCGCGCAAGCGCAAGGGGAATGGATGACCACCGAATTCGTGCCTTTCCGTCTGTCGCTACCGTTTGCCACTTCGACCACGGCGACCGGCATCTTGGTTTTAGAAAAGGATAATCCGTCCGGCTTACCGGAAAACGCGGCCGAAGTGCGCATCCCGGTGCGTTTCGGTGAGACGGCTCAGGCCAGCGTGCGCGCGGTCAAGCTTTATTTTTACAATGAGAACAAAGACCGGGACGCGAGCGGCAACATTCTCTGTTCCGCGCAGGGTTTGGTACCAGCCGAACGCTCTATCCTATTGACCAATACTCCGATTCAAGACGCGGTCAAAGAGCTTTTGAAAGGACCGACCCCGGCAGAGCGCCTCCAGGCACCGAATACGGAATTCCCGCTTTCAGGCGTGACGCTTACCGGCGCCGCTCTCAGCAACACCGTGCTGACGCTTTCGTTTGCCGACCCCCAAAACAAGACCGGCGGAGGCTCTTGTCGGGTCCAGATTCTCCGTGCTCAGATAGAAGCGACTGCCAAACAGTTCGGGGGAGTAACAACCGTGCGTTTCTCGCCGGATTGGCTCTTCCAGCCTTAATGAAGAAATATCATGCAATCGGAAATTAAAACTATCGTAAGCGCCACACTTTTTATACTCATTTTCGGAATTTTTTCATACGCAATTATTAATAACCCATCAACTTCGAACTTAAAAACTTCCCAACTTAACAACTTTTCCGGTAGCTGGGCCTGCACTGCTGACATTTTCATCTGCCCGGACGGCACAGAGGTGGGCAGAACTCCTCCTTATTGCCAGTTCGCCGAGTGCCAGTAAGAAACGGCCAGGATTTACGTCTACTGCAGGAGGCTCATCCGGTACGAAGTAAGAAATCCGGAGATTTCTGCCGAAACTTATGTTTCGGACTTCGTACGGGACTCATAATTTCTCGGTTCGATTGACGAATAACCGCTATGCATTCCACCCATTCGCGTCTCATGACCACCCTCTCCGTGCTCGCGCTTATCGCTGGGCCCTTTGTGGTGCCGTGGGCCGGTTCCACTGCCCGTGCCTTTATTGACCTCGATGTTATCGGGGTCAATTATGATGCCGGTCTGGAATTGGATACGGCCCTAGAGGAGAGGCCGGTTGAAGTGGAAATAGAGACGGGGCTTAATGCCAAAGGAGAAATAATGACGACAGTTAATGTTGATCGAACCGATATCAAAGTCGATGCGGCGACCGGCTATGTACGTTAACCCCAACCGGCACGACCAGCGCGGCCTGACCCTGATCGAACTGATCATGTTTATCGTCATCGTCAGCGTTGGTTTGGCCGGCATTCTCCTGGTTATCAATACCGTGGTGAAATCGAGCGCCGATCCGGTGGTGCGCAAGCAGTCGATTGCCATGGCCGATGCGATTCTCGAAG
>LCQJ01000020.1:6182-7148 GCA_001004085.1 Parcubacteria group bacterium GW2011_GWA2_50_10b | reverse complement strand
CCTTTGGCGATTTTACAGAAAACGCAGTCGTTCATTTCAGTAATTTTTATAATCGACCAGCTGCCCGGAACCGTTGAAGAGCTCAACGGTTTCATAATCCTTGGCCCACATCTCCCAACCGCGGCCGAGGAAAATGCGCCAGGTCCGGCCGTAGAAATTGGCGTTGCCGGCATGGTTTCTGACGCAGCCCTCGTAGCTATAATGCTCTTTGATGAAAGCGGCGCAGTAACTTGGGACGATTTTGCCGTTAAGACAGTTGTCGCAAGGTTCCCGGTTGAGGTCCCGTGATTCAAAAACGGGAGTCTGGCAGGAAGAAAGGCTGGAAATGATGTCGCGGCAGGCCGGCGGCAAGTTCTCTACCCCGGGTTCTCTGGACGGCCAAGGGCAGTTTTGCGAGAGGGGTGGTGTAAAAGCGTAATCAGGCAGCTTTTCGAGGTAGCCGGTGCAGCTATTCTCCTTGAAACTGGTGATTTTGTAAGGAGATTGCACACTCACCGAACCGGTAGTCACAACCGCGTTCTCGCCTTGGGCCAGGATGACGTCTCCGAGAATATTCTGACCGGTAGGCGAGAGCAGCCGGGCCGCTTGCGGAACGACCGCCACATCGGCGGAAAAGCGCTGCAACATCCCTCCTTGGTAGTAGGCGCGTTTATCCTTGCCGTTTTTAAGCTGCCAGCCGGTAATGTTGACCGGTTCGCGGCCGTAATTTTCTATGGTGACGTATTCTTCATAAGGTTGGTATGAATAAGCGGCATTGCCGGTGCCGAGCGAGATGTATTGCGCTTGAGGGGCGCTTCTGATGACCGGGCCACCGGCGGTGCTGCTGCCGGGAATCGGGGAGTTGCCGGTGGAAAAAATGCTGCCCGGGCTAACGGATGCGGTACGGTTCGGGTTTTTGGGCATACTGATGATAATAATCAGAATCACCGCTAGGATAATGACGCCTTCCATGGTGCTTTCGCCCGC
>LCQJ01000020.1:0-6133 GCA_001004085.1 Parcubacteria group bacterium GW2011_GWA2_50_10b | reverse complement strand
AAAGAACGCGGCCTCTCGCCCGAAGAGCGGGAAATTTTTTTGAAACCGGACTACGGCCGCCTTCATGACCCATTGCTTTTGCCCGACATGGCCAAGGCCCGCGACAGGGTCATTAAGGCTATGAAAGACGGCGAACACATTGTTATTTTCTCAGACTATGATGCCGACGGCATTCCCGGCGCAGTGGTACTGTCCGATTTCTTCGGCCGCGCGGGTTACCGGAATATTTCTTTTTACATTCCGCATCGCCATGACGAAGGCTTCGGTCTCAATCTCGAGGCGATAGAGGAATGTGCCGCCCGCGGAGCCAAGCTCATTATCACGGTCGATTGCGGCACTGCCGACTTGGCGGAAGTGGCTTTGGCTAACGAAAGAGGCATTGAGACGATTATCACCGACCACCACGAACCCAATGCCGCTCTGCCGGAGGCCTACGCTCTGGTCAATCCTAAGAGAGCCGATTCGCTTTATCCCTTCAAAGAAATTTGCGGTTCGGCGGTCGTGTTTAAACTGGTGCAAGCAATTCTCGCCCAAGAGTCATTCGGCCTCAAAGAGGGGATGGAGAAGTGGTCGCTCGACATGGTGGGCATCGCCACCCTTTCGGACATGGTGCCTTTGGTCGATGAAAACAGGATTCTGGCCAGTTTCGGGCTCGATGTGCTGAGAAAATCACGGCGCCCTGGATTGGCCGCTCTTTTCAAGAATCTTAATTTAAACCAGAGGAACCTGACTGAAGACGACGTGGCCTTTATGATTACCCCGCGCATCAATGCCGCCTCCCGGATGGGGGTGCCTTATGACGCATTTCTCTTACTTTCCACCGCCGACCAGGTCGAGGCCGAGAGATTGGCCAACCATCTTGAGAAAGTAAATCAAGAAAGAAAGGGCGTTGTCGCGAGTATGGTTAAGGAAGCCAAGTCTCACCTGGGGAAAAGAGATGAACTTGGAAAGGTCATTGTCGTCGGCAATCCTGAATGGAAGCCAAGCTTAGTAGGTCTGGTGTGCAACAGCTTGGTGGAAGAATTCGAACGCCCCGCTTTTGTCTGGGGCCGTGACGGCGACGGCGTCATCAAGGGTTCGTGCCGGTCTTACAACGGCTATGACCTCTTCGCGCTTATGAATAAAGCGCCGGATGCATTCCTCGAATTCGGCGGTCATGCCGGGGCCGGCGGCTTTTCCGTCACACTGGAAAATATCTCCACTCTAGAAGAAAGACTTTCTCAAACTCTGCAGGCGGTTGAACCGCCACTTGGCGGTTCAACCGCCAAGTATCTTTCGATTGGGTTAGATGACGTAGGAGAACATCTTTGGCAAACTGTCGCACAGTTCGCCCCTTTCGGCGAGGGAAACGAGAAGCCGATTTTCAGGATTCCGCAGGCGGAAATCAAATCTGTCAAAAAATTCGGCAAGGAAGGAAACCATCTTGAAGTCGTCTTTAATGACGGAGAGGCGGGAGTGAAAGCTATCTCTTTCTTTTCCAGTGAGGATTCTTATGCGTGTCCTCTTACTCCTGGGTTACGCATCAACTTGCTCGCTCATCTTGAGAAATCATATTTCCGAAACCGTTCGGAGCTGAGGCTCCGCATAGTTGATATAGTAAAAACATGATTACCATTTATACAGACGGCTCTTCGCGAGGCAATCCCGGACCGGGTGGTTGGTCAGCCATAGTAATGGCTGACCAGCAAGTGAGAGAAATTGGCGGAGCGGAAGAGCATACAACCAATAACAGAATGGAGCTTGTGGCCACCATCAAAGCTCTTGGATCCGTGGAGGAAAATGAAGTGACGCTCTACACCGATTCGGAATATGTCATGAAAGGCATCACGCTTTGGATAAAAGGTTGGCAAGCCAAAGGCTGGAAGACGGCGGCGAAAAAGCCCGTGCTCAATCAGGACCTCTGGCAGGAGCTTCTGATGGTCACGGAGGGTAAAAATATTTCGTGGAAATACGTCGCGGGGCATTCCGGGGAACTTTTAAATGAAAGATGCGATGAAATCGCCACTTCATTTGCCGATGGCCTGAATATAGATTTGTACGATGGACCGAGAAATTCTTACGGCCATTTTTAGTTTCCTCTTCGGCGTACTGGTCTCGTCTTTTGTTTTTATCTCGCCGATTCTCATCGTCTTTTTATTGCTTGTCGCCGCCACCGTTCTCTGGGCGGAAAAAATTCATCAAGATTTTGTCGGCCGGGAAGTTTTATTTATCATCCTTACCCTCCTCTTTTTCAGTCTTGGCGCCTTGCGCTATTCCATCAAAGATTTCCACGAACCGCTCGTACCAACTCTTTCTGGCGTCGTGGCAAGCGAACCGGAACACAAAGATAATGTCACGCGATTTGTATTCAAAGCCGATAACGGAGAAAAAGCGCTGGTCAGCACGGATTTGTACAGTCCTGTTGTATACGGCGACAGAGTCGAATTGGCTGGTAATTTCAAAGAACCCGGGGTGATTGAAGGGGAAGATGGCCGCGATTTCGATTACCCAAAGTATCTTTCCAAGGACGATATTTACCAGACCATGAGTTTCGCCGAGGTGACCGTAATCTTTCACCACAACGGCAATCCTGTCTTGTCCGCACTTTTCAAAATCAAACAAAGTTTCGTCGGCCAAATCAGGATGATTTTGCCGGAGCCGCAAGCAAGTCTCCTCTCCGGTTTACTGGTGGCCGGCAAAGAGGCTATGCCGAAAGAGATTATCGACGAGTTCAAGCGCGCCGGCGTGGTCCATATCGTAGTGCTCTCCGGTTATAACCTCACTATCATCGCCGATTCCCTGCGCCGAGTGGCCGCCACTTTGTTGCCGCGCGCCGCTTTGCCGCTTTCCCTCTCCGGCATTCTGCTTTTTATTCTTATGACTGGCGCTGAGGCGACTGTGGTGCGCGCCGGGCTCATGGTGCTTGCGGTTATCCTCGCCAAATCATTCGGCCGCAGAGTCTCTGCCGGGCGAGTGCTCCTCGTTACCGCCTTTCTAATGATTCTCGAGAATCCGAAAATTCTGGTCTTTGACCCTTCCTTTCAGCTTTCATACCTCGCAACACTCGCGCTGGTTTATGTTTCACCGCTGGTGGAAAAATATTTGAGTAGAGTTCCTCAAAGATGGGGTTTTAGAGGAATGTTTGCGACCACTATCGCCACGCAAATCACGGTTTTGCCTTATCTCATCTACTCGATGGGTAATTTCTCTTTGGTATCGCTGCCAGCCAATGTTTTGATTCTCCTCATCATTCCGCTCACCATGCTTACCGGTTTCATTGCGGCAGGACTTTCTTACGCTAGCGTTATAGTGGCGATGCCGTTCACTTATCTCTCGCACATGCTGCTTTCTTGGATTCTTTTCGTCTCACATTTTCTCGGCAGTCTCTCCTTTGCCGCCATTAATATCCCGCCCGTTTCATTCTGGCCGGTGCTGGTTATTTATCTCGTGCTGATTATGCTCGTGCGACGTTGGCGAAATTCTCTTCAATCTGTCGCCAGTTGAGGTTGGCGAAAAAGTCTTCGATGTATTGTTTCTTGCCGCTTGGCTGGTAGTCGGCGACGAAGGAGTGTTCCCACATATCGAGAGCGAGGATGGGGACGCAGGCGGAGAGTTGGCCCAGATGCTGTTCGTCGACCCAGTTATTCAAAAGGCGTTTCGAGTTTGGGTCCCAGACCAGCATGGCCCAGCCGACGCCACGCGTGAGCGCCATGTTTTTGAAACGATTAAGCCATGCTTCATAAGAAGGCCATTCTTCGTGTCCCGCCAGAGCCAGAGGGCTGCCCGGATTAACTGGCTGTGGCCCACCCTCGAAGTGGGAGAAATAAAGTTCATGGTTTCTCATGCCGTTGAATTCGAATGGGAAACGTCTTTCAAACTGTCCCGAAGAGAGTATCTCATTCGCATTCTTGACGTAGCCAGAATAGAGCTTCAAATGCTCCTCGACGGTCTTGTCGGAAATGCCTTTCAATTTCGGAATATTAAATTTCTTTTCTTCAAATGTTTTCATCCCGTTAGAAGTTACTACGTTTATGTTTCATAATTTTATATTACCCTAGAAGTATATTGCTCGATACTTCTAACGGGATTCATGCATTGATTATACCCCCACACCTATATTTTCGTCGATTGTATCCGCGTTTTGCGCAACGAAAATATAGGTGTGGGGGTTATATAATAAGACGGTGCATTACGTTAAAGCATTCAAGAGGAGTTGGAAAGAGTATCTGGTGGGGATTTTAGTGCTCGGGAATATCTTTGTCTGGCTCTCGGTTTACCAAAGGCGGCCAAGCAATATTCTCTCGGTCTATTTCCTGGACATCGGTCAGGGTGATGCCATTTTTATAGACACGCCGGGCGACAGGCATATCCTCCTCGATGGCGGACCGAATAGGAAAGTACTTGCAGAGCTGGGCAAGATTCTGCCCTTCGGCGAGAAGAGAATAGACGTAATGATTGAATCTCATCCGGACCGCGACCATATCGGTGGATTGCCGGAAGTGGTGAGCCGATTTGATGTCGGCATGTTTCTGGAACCGGGAGTGGAATCCGATAATACTATTGATGATGAGCTCAAGAGAAGAATAATTGAAAAGAAAATTCCAAGCATTCTCGCCAGAAGGGGAATGGTCTTAAATTTCGGCGACGGAGTGAAACTCACAATACTTTTTCCAAATCAGGATGTCTCGCGCTGGGAGACCAATGACGCTTCCATCGTGGCGAAATTGGAATACGGCGAAAATTCATTTCTCCTGACGGGAGACTCTCCTATCAAAACCGAAAATATTTTATTGAAACTTGATTCGGAAATTCTTGACTCCAATGTTTTGAAAGCCGGGCACCACGGTTCGCGCACGTCGACCGCCGCCGCGTACGCGGCGGCGGTCTCCCCCGAATACGCCGTCATCTCCGCCGGAAAAGACAATTCCTACGGCCATCCTCACAAAGAAGTTTTGGATATTTTGCAAAAAATCGGCGTAAAAACCGTCAGCACGGCCGAAAGCGGCACTATCAAATTTGAAACTAACGGTAAAATTCTCGAATTAAAGTAATTCACATCAGCGCTTACCCAAAAACACCACATACGTTATAATTTCCCTGTGGTGAACTAATAACGTATGGGTAAATTGGAACAGAAAAGTAGGAAAAGAAGCAAAAAGAAGAATTTGCAGCGTATTATTCTGGCTACCGTTGCGAATGCCGGTATTTTAAGTATCGGACTTATAGCCCCTAATGTTATCAGTACCATGGGTAAGCTTGGTCTTATTCCCAATAAACGTCAGAGGGAATATATCGGTTCTTCCGCCAGCAAGATGGTTAAAAAGGGATTGCTTAGATATAACGGGAAGTTTTACGAATTAACTTCTTCCGGCACGGAATATTTGCGGCGATGGGAATTTGCTAATTTTAAATTCAATAAACCTAAAAAATGGGACCAGAAGTGGAGAGTTATTATCTTCGACATTCCGGACAAGAAAAGGAAAGTCCGTGACCATATCAGGTATCTATTCAAATCGGCGGGACTTTATTTGTTGCAAGAGAGTGTCTGGGCTTATCCTTATGATTGCGAGGATATCATTGCGCTTTTAAAAACAGATTTCGGAGTAGGGAGGAACCTACTTTATCTAATTGTCGAAGAACTTGAGAATGATCGCCACCTAAGAGAAGAATTTGGTCTTACTTAATCTCTAACAGATTTAGATACAACATACGTTATAATTTCACTGCAGTAAAAAGATAACGTATGTTGGAGGTTGGAGAACTTTAAAATTCGAAACGGACGGAGAAACCCTGAAGGTTAGATAATACCCGCTTTTTTGAGAACTGAGTGTGCGCCGCGTTTGGATATGGTCTTGATGGCGCGGGTGGAGAGGATGAGGGTGATGGTCTTTTTCAGTTCCGGCACGTAAATGCGCTTCTTCTGGAAATTGACCTGTTTTCTCACCATGCCGGTCGGGTTGAATTGGGTAGCACGAGTCCGGTTGGAGTAGCCTCCACCCATCTTGGAACCCTTATTTAGTACTGGACAAACTCTGGACATGAGCAATACCTTAACATAATTGGTATAATCCGTCCACGAGTCCCGTTAGAAGTTCAACGGAACCTAAAATGCCTAAAAACCTTATAAATTTAAACTTTCTAATGGGATGTCGCT
>LCQJ01000019.1:7864-11072 GCA_001004085.1 Parcubacteria group bacterium GW2011_GWA2_50_10b | reverse complement strand
TGGGGGGAAATCAGTGGGACGCGCTTCGCGCGTCCCACCTTCTGGCTTTGAAAAAGCCGTTGAGTTCTGTATTGGTGTCCCCGGCAGGAATCGAACCTGCATCAAGTCCTTAGAAGAGACCTACTTTATCCATTAAGCTACGGGGACAAATGAGGAGGAGCGAATAAGCCAAGCTTATTCATTCTCTCCGAATGCCGTCCCCGCCGCCTAAGCGACAGGGGACAAATGAGGAACAAAGAGAATATTAGCACACCCTTAAAGAGACGGGTCCGGGAAAGTGGAAGTGGCCGTTTTTTGCAGATTGTCGAATTGCGCGGCCTTGCTTTGGTAATAGCGGACTGTCTCTCTGAGTTTCGGCAAGCTGGGAATCTGTTCCCCCTCAAGCGCCGGGCCTTCGACGGTGAAAATCTCGCCCTTGTCTATTTTGACGAAGATATAGATATTGAGAGCGGTAATCATCAGGGCCAAGGTTACCGCCGCGATGAAAATTGTTTTCCAGTCACCTTCGGGGCTATCGCCGAATTTAAACGCCCGGCCGCCACTCGGCTGATTCAATTTTCCCAAAGATGTGCGCCAATTTTCCATATCAATTGAAAAGATAAAGTGAAAGAGTAATACGCGATTGCCAAGACGACCCTTCTTTGGAAAGGCGCGCCTCGTCGATGACGACCCGGGTGGGCAGGCTTTCAAGCGCCTTAAGGAATGAGTAATTGCCGCTCCATGAACCGCTGGTTTCCACCACCAATTTGATTTGCCGCGAGACTTCGGCCCCCTTGTTGTCAGGCTGGTCAACAGAAATGATTTTCGTCTGAAGCCCGAGCGAGCGGCCGGCTTGCTCGATGTCTTCAATAACCGGCACCAATCGTCCTTCCGTCAGTATCAGGTTGTCGAGCAGAGCAATGTCGTTTTTGGCCTGATTCTGGAAGGAGCGGATGGATTGGGACAGCACTTTCTGGTTGGCGGCCTGGTCCGCGGTATTAAGCAGACGTGAGGTCTCTTCGTTCTGAGCGCGAATATTGTAAATATCGAGCACCATGAAAACCAGAAGCAGGGCGGCCGACAAGGAAAGAACGGCGAGAATCAGTTTGGTGTGGCGCGCAATCATGGCGTTTGAGCGAGCGTTAAATTAACCTGAAATTCGATATCTTTGTCTCGGGCGAGATTGGAAAGCGGCAAGGAAACGGACCCGAATTGCCCGGAGGCATTGAGGCTGTCTTCGAGCGCGATAAGCGCCTGGCGGTCCCGAGCCGTTCCCGAGACCGCGAGCGTGGCTTTGTTTTTGGCGAACGTCCAGACAAATCCGGTCAGGCGAATTCCTGCTA
This sequence comes from Parcubacteria group bacterium GW2011_GWA2_50_10b, assembly GCA_001004085.1. GTDB lineage: Bacteria > Patescibacteriota > Minisyncoccia > Phycocordibacterales > Zambryskibacteraceae > UBA5004. The sequence goes on along the minus strand of LCQJ01000019.1, from coordinate 9,750 downwards.
CCTTTTCTTCAAGCACCTTATCGATAAGCCTTGTCGGTTCCGCCGTCTCGGCAAAAGCGGTGAGAGTTTGGAGTTTGGTGTTGAAACCGGAGAGCCATCCTTGAAGCGCCGCTTATACATCCCGTTAGAAGTTACTTCGATTAAATTTCATAATATTATATATCACTAAAGTATATTGAGTTAGACTTCTAATGGGATACATGGCTTTTTGTCTTGACGGGCAAGGCCAGACCGATGGCTGGCGCGTAATCGAAAGACCTATCTTTCGGGTAAGAGTCGGTGTTAATCCAAGCGTCGGCCAAGGTGTATTCGACCGGAGATTCTTTCATCAGTTCGGAGACCAACGCCTCATTGCCGGCTCCAACGCCGCAGAGAACGGCATTTTCAATATTACCCCTGCCTTTGCCCGGTTTGCCGACTTGCGCGTCCCAGAAAGCGAACACCTTGCGCATCTCCGCCTTGAGGTCATGGGTCTGAAAATCGGCTCCTGTCGCGCCGCTTAGCAATTCGTGTACCAAAGTGGTGCTGAATTGAACAAAACCATCTTCCACTACGTAAAAACCCGCTTTCCGGGTTTCCAAATTGATAATCATTCTGGTGCGCCTCTCGCCGGACGGCATGATGGCCCTGGCGATGGCCTGGGATTCAACGTCAAATGAGATGATGGTCATTCCCGCCGAAGCAAAGAGTTCGATATAGGCAGCTGCCACCTTTTTGGGCAGGACGGAGACAATCACTTTGAGTTTGTTCGGGTCTTCTTGCGGCAAAACCTCGAAATCAAAAACCGAGTCTGACAGGGTAACCGGAGCATTCTCCTCGAGAATGAAAGCGATGGCATCTCTCAAACCTCCGGAAGGCACTTTGTCGATGACGGCGGTAAAAAGATAGGCCTTTTCGTCCGGTACCGTGGCGCGGACGTAACGCAAACCATGGCGCGAAGATAATTCCTTAAGAGCGGTGGCGGAATCTTCTCTTTCAATCGTATCGAGCCGGGCCGTTTTAAGACCGCCGCCAATCATGCCGCGGCGCAATTGCACGAATTTGACCCCCTCATCGGTAATGGCGACACCGGCGGTCGAGAGAAGCATGAATTCCGGCGCGGGAAAGAAATCGAAAAAATCCTTGCGTCTTTGGGAGACAGACATGGATTAATTATACCCCCACACCTATGATTCGCGAATTATAGGTGTGGGGGTATACCCCAGATTCAGGACCGGTTCTGCGATTCGAGATAGTGCTTGAGGATGAGCGCGGCGGCGGAAGCGTCCGTCATCGGCGTTTGTCCTTGCAGCCGCCTGGCTTCAACCGTGGTCAGCACTTCCGGATGGAAAACAACCTCCGCTCCGCGCTTTTCAAGTTCCGTCTTGAATTCGGCAATCGCGGAGAGTATCGGATTGGCCACGCCCTTGAAATCCCGCGACTCTCCGATAACGATTTTGGCTATCCCTTCTTCTTCTTTGAACCGGAGAATTTTGTCGAGAAGGGCCTCATCGTTGGGCCAAACCGCCCGGGGCAGCGCGAACTGGCCCGCTTCGTCGGTGGAGGCGATACCCACCCTCTTTTCCCCATAGTCGATGGCCATAAGCTTCATCCCGTACGAAATAGGAAACGTTTTAATCTCAATTTGAGATAGCGTTTACCCTTACCTGCTTTAAGATATAATTCTCTCGACCTGGCATCACTTTCGTTCATACACGCTTCATAGTAAATAAGTTCATATGGACCTCTATACTTTGTGTAAGTAGACATTTTATCATTATGCTCCTTAAAACGTTTCCGTAGGTCATTTGTATACCCGGTATATAATCTACCATTTTTCTTACTCTTAAGTACGTAAGTATAAAACATATGTATTTCGTACGGGATTCATTTGGCCAATTATAGTA
>LCQJ01000019.1:0-7814 GCA_001004085.1 Parcubacteria group bacterium GW2011_GWA2_50_10b | reverse complement strand
ATCAACACCTTGGGCATCCTGGAAATCATCTACCTCTTCTTCATCTCAAGAAATTACAAAGTGGAAGTGGTGGAGGAAAAATAGTAAAGTAGCCCACTGGAGGTGTCGCATAGTGGTTTAGTGCACCGGTCTTGAAAACCGGAGTCCCGCAAGGGACCGTGAGTTCGAATCTCACCGCCTCCGCATGGCCTCAATAGACGATTTCAATAAACTGGAGATAAAAATCGGCAAGATTCTTTCGGCTGAAAAAGTCGAAGGGTCTGAAAAATTGCTCAAGCTTTCAATTGACTTGGGAGAGGAGGTGCCGCGCCAAATTTTATCCGGTGTGGCCAAAGCTGTTACGCCGGAGGAACTTGCCGGTAAAATGGTTCCGGTTATTGCCAATCTTTCCCCTCGAATGATGATGGGAATGGAAAGCCGGGGCATGATGCTTTGTGCGGATGATGGCGCTCCCGTTCTTCTCCACCCCGCTCATGATGTCTCTGCCGGAAGCCTGGTGAAATAGTTCGACTACGCTCACCATAAATAGTGCTATAATTTTTATATCTATGGCACGGCCGACCATCACCCTCGAATGGGAAGCTCATGAGTACGAGCACAAAGAAAGAAACCAGGACTGGTTCTGGGCGGTAGGCATCATTTCCTTCTCCATGGCCATCGCTTCGGTCATCTTCGGCAACATCATCTTCGGCCTGCTGATCATCATCAGTGTCTTTGCCCTCGCCCTTTTCATCAATCGGCCGCCGGAGACGGTGCGCGTGACCGTAGACGAGAAAAGTATTACCCGGGGCAAAATCCGTTACCCCTACGCCACCCTGGAGTCTTACTGGATAGACACGGAACATCCGCATAAAAAAATCATTCTGAAATCGAAAAAATTGCTCATGCCGCTTATCATAGTGCCGCTAGGCAACGACGCTCCGCTTGATGAACTGGATGAGATACTCGACCGCTTCCTTTCTCGCGAATTCCATTCCCTGCCGCTGGTCGAGCAGATTCTCGAATATTTGGGATTCTGATTTGCTTGTGTTAATCTAGGCGCGTATAAGAAAAATTGCTCCCGTCGTTCAATGGATAGGATGCGACCTTGCGGAGGTTGCGATGTAGGTTCGATTCCTACCGGGAGCACTAATACTAAGAGAGTTTCTTGACCAGTTTCGAAAGGAGGGATTTTTTCCGGGAGGCGGTGTTTTTGTCGAGAGTGTGGCCTTTGACCGCTTTGTCGAGAGCCTGTTGGACCGTACGCATCTGTGCCTGGGCCTCTTTTTTGTTACCGGCGACAATCAGTTTCTTGAGGGATTTGACGGCGCGGGCGGCTTTGTCCTTGCGGAGCAGGTTGAATGCGCGCTTACGCAGCGAACTTCGAAGGGCTTTCTTGGCTGAACTGGTGATTGATGTCGGCGGAGTTGGTTACCGGGTCATGGTCACAACCGAGACAGCGCTTGAGGTCACGCCCAGCTCCCCCGTTTTCCTCTGGACACATCTGGTGGTCAGAGAAACCGCTCTCGAACTTTTCGGCTTTCTCGAGAAAGAATTACTCGACACCTTCGAACTACTCATTACTATCTCGGGCATTGGCCCGAAAACCGCACTTGGAATATTAAATGTCGCCACGCCCGAGATGCTTCGCCAGGCGGTCGCGAGCGGCGACACCACCTATCTCACCCGCGTTTCCGGCATTGGCAAGAAGAATGCCGAGAAAATTGTCATGGAACTCAAAGACAAGTTGAAAACCGGCCCGAAGGACAAAAGCCTCGATACCCGCTCCGAGGGCGATGCACTCGAGGCACTCGTTTCGCTTGGTTATACCGAACGCGATGCTCGCGAAGCTTTGAAAAGGGTGCCAAAAGAGGTGAAGGGAGCCTCGGAGCGCGTCAAGTCCGCCTTGAAAGTGCTTTCTCAAAATGCCTGAGTTACCCGAAGTCCAGACGACCGTCGACGGTTTGAATCGGACCGTCAAAGGCCGGGAAATCGTTAATGTTGAGACGACTTACAATAGTAAGTTTTATAAAGGCAAAGAAGATATCAAGAATCCAGAGTTTTTCAAAAAGTTTCGGAAACAAGTAGTAGGCCAAAAGATTTTGAAGGCAGAGAGGCGGGCAAAAAATATTTTGATTCGCTTATCCAATGGGAAAACCATATTGGTGCACATGAAGATGACGGGCCACTTTGTTTACAACAAACCAAGCCACCCTTTCATCCGACTGGATTTCGAATTAGATAATGGCAAACATCTTTCTCTCTCGGACATGAGGAGGTTTGCTAAAGTAACATTTCTTAACCCAAAACATCTGGAAGACTTGGGACCGGAGCCGTTGGACAAGAATTTCCAATTTTCAAGTTTCAAGTTTCAATTAATGAAACGCCCCAAAGCCAGGATGAAACAGGCCCTCATGGACCAGTCGCTCATCGCCGGCATCGGCAACATTTATTCGGATGAAATTCTCTGGCGCTCCTGCATCCATCCCCTCTCTCTGGTCAAAGACGTGCCGGAGAAAAACCTGAAATTCGCCTTCCGCGTCATGAAAGAAGTTTTGCAAAAAGGCATCGACTTCGGCGGCGACTCGATGTCCGATTACCGAAACATCATGGGCGAGAAGGGTCAATTCCAGGAATACCACCGCGCTTATCGCCGGCACAAGACCCGCTGCAGCAAAAAGAATTGCCCGGGCACTCTCGAGCGGGTGGTCGTCGGCGCCAGGAGCGCCCACTTCTGCCCAGTGCACCAGAAACTTTATGCCAAAAAGTAAAACTTGCATCCTGGTCTTGGAAAACCTGCGGAGTGTCGAGAATAGATGGAGTGTCAAGGGGCACCCTTGACATGTGTGATGCGATTCTAGAAATCCCAATGCATGGCCAAAAAGAGTCTCTGAATGTCTCGGTCTCGACAGGCATCGCTTTGTTCATGTTATTATAGACAGATGCTTAATCCTTTCCCGGACCTCTTAACCTATTCCATGCTCGGCCCTTTTATCCTGCGGCTGGTGGTGGGCTTTATTTTCCTCGATTTGGGCATGCTCAAGCTCCGCGAGGAGAAAGGGCGCTGGCTCGCCTCTTTTGAGGCGCTTGGCCTGCGGCCGGCGGACCTACTTCTACCTCTCTACGCTTTGCTTCAAATCGGCGGCGGGTTGCTGTTTCTCCTCGGCCTCTGGACGCAAGTGGCGGCGCTCGCCTTCGTAATCTTTACCGGCGCGGAACTCTACATTGAATGGGGTGCCCGCGAAATCCTCAAGCGCGATTTGGTCTTCTACCTCCTGATTTTTGCCGTTTCCCTCTCCCTCCTCTTGACCGGCGCCGGCGCTTACGCTCTCGACATTCCCTTATAATTTAAGTATAGTTTTTCTGCTTGCGCCCATACCCGCCCGAACGTGCCGAACACCGTTCGGTACGGGCGGGGCTCAGTCGGTAGAGCAAAAGCAAATGTATACTGTATACGTACTCCGAGATTCTTTGGGAAAATTGTATAAGGGAATAACAGGCAATACACGCGAATTATACTTCAAAAGTGCTGCAGGAAGACGTTTCTTAAAAAAGATATTGCCCCCATAGCTCAGTGGTAGAGCAACGGACTTTTAATCCGCTGATCTTGGTTCGATTCCAAGTGGGGGCACTACAGTTTCAGTAGCTGTTTTTCCACCAGCGTTTCTATCTCCCCTTCTCCACGGCGGGCTTGATGGTAACCAGCCACAAGTTCTGCGGATAAATTCTGCAATTCTTCTTGAGAAAAGTTTTTTAGAAATCCTTTCGCCTTGCTATATGGGAAGGGCTTCATCTCTGCTTCCTCCGCGGTTTTAGTTTTACTCGCCACCATCATCGTCTTTACCTGCCAGAACACTTTGAAAAAAACTTCTTCGGCGGCCATACCCGAGGCTAGGGCTTTCCGATAGAGCACCCAGGCGTCCCTTTTGTGCCTCGCACCGATAGCGTCGGTCAAAGTGAAGACATTAAAATCGCCGCGCGCTTTAGGACCGATAGCATCTTCATCTTCAGGGTTTTCTAACACGACTTTGACCGTGTTTCCGAATATATCTTGTTGGAAAAATTCTTCATCCATTGTTTATTTTTTCCATTTCACCCCAATTATCCCCCGCGTGCGCTTCGGCCACAATCGGCACTCCAAGTAATTTTTCTTTCGGGATAGCGGTCTCCATGATTTCTTTGAAATGTTTGACCGCCTCACCGACCAGTTCGTCTTTGATTTCAAAAACCAGTTCATCATGGACCTGGAGAATGAGTTTCATCTCTCCTTCATGGCTCTCCGACTTGATATGCCGGTCAATTCTTTGCATGGCGATTTTGATGAGGTCAGCCTGGGTACCCTGGATAGGCGCGTTGATGGCCATGCGTTCGGCCTGCGCGCGCACATAGGGCAGCGGCGACTTGAAACCGGAGAAATAGCGGCGCCGACCGAACATCGTCTCGGTGTAACCCTTGCGTGCGGTTTCAGCCTTGATTCTGTCCAGATAATCGGCCAGTTCGGTGAAAGTGGCGAAGTAGTGATTGTAGAATTCCTGCGCTTCCAACCGGCTCGTGCCCAGATTGGCGCGCAAGGCATTCACGCCCATGCCGTAGAGAATGCCGAAGTTGATGGTCTTGGCCTTAATTCGCATTTCCTTATTAACTTCCTCCTTAGATACCTTAAAAACTCTCATTGCCACTCCAGCATGGACATCTTCCCCGTTTTTGAAAATCTCCATCAATTTCTTGTCTTGGCTCAAAACAGCCGCCAGGCGCAGTTCTACCTGGGAATAATCGAGGGAAACGAGTTTAAAACCTTTTTCGGCCACGAAAGCGCGGCGGATAGCCCGACCGAGCTCGGTCTTATTGGGAATATTTTGCAGGTTCGGATTGTTCGAACCCATGCGCCCGGTGGTGGTGCCAGACTGGACGAAGGTGGAATGCAGACGGGAGTCGGCATCGAGAAGCGGCGGAATGGCGTCGATATAAGTGGAGAGCAGTTTGGAAAGCTCCCGGAATTCGAGAATCAATCCGATGATGCGATGCTTGTCGCGCAATTTCTCGAGTTCGGACTCTTTGGTCGAGAGGGCGCCGCCCGGGGTCTTTTTCTGCCTTTTCTCGGCCAGGCCCAGTTTCGTAAAGAGTATTTCGGAGAGCACTTTGGGGGAGTTGATGTTGAACTCTTCACCCGCCTCTTTCCAAATCTCCTTTTCCAGACGCGAAAGCTCCTTGTGATAAGTCTGGGCGAGACCGGCGAGCACCGCGCGGTCGATTTTCACTCCCCGGCCGTTCATCTCCTCCACCACTGCGAGAATCGGTCTCTCGATTTCTTCAAACACTGGACGGACCTTGCGTTTGTCCAGCTCGGCTTCGAGAACTTTGTGTGCTTCAGCGGGATTCTTGGCTTTGGTGAAGCGCATGACGTCTTCGATATCCGGATTGGTCAGATTCGAATCGATGACCCAGAGCATAAGACACAGTTCTTTTTCTTCCCGCGAGGGAATCCGGTGTCGTGACGAAAAATCGTCTCGGAGCGCGTCGGCGCGAGAGTCAGGAAGATTTTCAGCAGAAAATACTTCCGTGGTTTTTCGTGCGGTACCGGATTCCCCCACCAGTTTTTTAACTCGCTCCCCCAAAGTCCTGAACTCCAATTCTTTGAATAAATTGAGGAGGGTGTCGATTTCCAGATGCTCCCGCCAGTGCTTGGGCAGTCGGAAGTTGATGGGCGCATCTGTTCTAATAGTGGCCAGAGTCTTTGAGAATAGGGCTTCTTCTTCGTTTTCCAAAAGCAGATTCCTGACGCGTTCGCTGATGCCCGCCTGTTTCCAGGTGTCGTCTTTCTTCTTGAGCGCCTTGTAAATATTTTCGATGGAACCGAAAACGGTGATAAGCGCCGTTGCCGTCTTTTCGCCGATGCCCTTGACCCCGATGATATTGTCGGACGGGTCGCCTCTCAATCCTTTGTAGTCAATTAGCCGCTCCGGCGGGAAGCCGAAACGCTCCAGCACTTTTTTCTCATCATAGAGAATGGTGTCGTTAATGCCCTTTTTCAGCGTGTAGACCTGCACTTTTTTGCCGTCAACCAGCTGGAGGGTGTCCATGTCCCCGCTCGCGATGATGATTTCCGTATTAAAGGCAAGACCTTGGGAATCCTTAAAGGTCTTGCCTTGGCATTCAGCAACAACGGTGCCGATGATATCGTCCGCTTCGAAGCCCGGGCACGAGTAAACAGGTACGCCGAACGCCCTGAAAACGTCTTTGGCCCGTTCGAGCTGCAGATTGAGATTCTCATCGTTTTTGGCCCGGCCGGCTTTGTAAGTCTCCGCGGCCTCGTGGCGGTAAGTCGGCCCGGGCAGGTCGAATGCGGCCACGATGAAATCCGGCTTGAGTTCGGCGATGATTTTGACGAGCATGGCCACCAGGCCATAAAGCGCACCGGTCGGCTCGCCGGAGGAGGTGGCGAATTCGGGCAGCGCGTGATAAGCGCGGTGAATAATAGCGTGCGAGTCGAGCAAGATGAGGCGCTTCTTAGTTTTCATACATTATTTCGCGGGTATTCTCGTCGACATGTTTGAAGGAGATTCTTTTGGCGTTTTCCGGTATTAACCCCGGCACATTCTCCGGCCACTCGATAAAAACCAGATTTTCCGGCTCACTGATGATTTCCTCCCAGCCCAGGTGCAGCAGTTCCGAATCTTTTTCTATCCGGTACGCGTCGATATGAATAAAATTTTTAAACCCCCTGAAATCTATATTGTAGATTTTCATGATGACAAAGGTCGGGCTGTGCATATTTTCGGCCACACCCAAAATTTCCCCGACTTTTTGGGTAAAAGTTGTCTTGCCCGCCCCCAACTCTCCCCGCAAGGCCACAACCATAGCTTGAGAGCCCATAGTGAATGATTCAACAAGCTCTTCGGGAGAAAGATTCATCCCGTTAGTGTAACAAAAAAGGGCGGGCGAATGAATCGCGCCCGCCCTCTCGAAACCGCCGAGGCAACTCCAACTCTAGTATCCGTACGATGAGTTGCACTCGGCATAGTCGTAGCCGCCGACGGTGACCCTGTACCAGACAGTCGTGACCACCTTCGCCCCCGCATTGCAGAATATCGGGGACGTCAGCCTGCCCGTCCGCAGATTCCGGAAGGCGATGGACACCTGGACCTGTTTGTCGATGGAGCTTGGTCCGTTCACCGTGTTGACCGGATTATTCGGCACCAGAATCTGGACCACGAACTGAATGCTTCGATTCGCCACGATGGGCGTTTCCGCGCCATCGTTCACCAGCACGACAACGTTGTCGTTACTGGTGTTATAGCCGACGAAAATCGCCTCCTGCTCCCGATAGGCACTGCACCCGCTCGCCAGAATGGCGAGCGCCACGAACCATTTCTTCATTTTGCACCTCTTTTACTATTATAACATAGTTGTGTATTAAAAGTCAATAGGTAAAAGAGGGCCTAAAATGAGCCTTTTTAGAGTACAATAAAGGTATGATTGTCTTCGATGAAGCCCGGCAGGATGAACGGGTCCAGGCCTTGCGCAAAAGAGAGGAGGAGGAATCGACAGCGACATTCGCCGCCAACCACGGTGTCCCCTACCTCGACCTCTCCACCCACCCCATCAATATCGACGCTTTGCGCGTTATCCCCGAAGCCGAAGCGCGCGAAGCGGGACTCGCGGTCTTTAACGCCACCGATAAGAAAATTGATGTAGCCGTCCTCTCGCCGAGCAACGAGAAGGCTTTGGCGGCCATCACCGGTCTCAAACAGCGCGGCTTTCAGCCGGAAATCTTTATGGTTTCGCATCAAAGTCTCGAAAAAGTCTGGGAACGCTACAAGGACCTCTCTTATTCG
>LCQJ01000018.1 GCA_001004085.1 Parcubacteria group bacterium GW2011_GWA2_50_10b | reverse complement strand
CTCCTCTTTGCCGTTTTTGTAAGTAACCCGGTAAGTGATGGAGGGCAGAGTGATGACGAGCGGCAGATTGAATTCGCGGCGCAGCCTTTCGGTGATGATTTCGAGATGAAGCATGCCCAGGAATCCGCAGCGGAATCCCCTGCCCAAGACGCCGGATGACTCCTCTTCAAAAGAGAAAGCCGAATCGGAGAGCTTCAGACGCGAAAGGGCCAGTTTAAGAGTGGGGAAATGGTCTTGGTTCTCCGGATAGACCGAGGCCCAGACGACCGGCCGCGCCACGGCGTAGCCCGGCAAGGGCGGCCTGGTGTCCGAAGCGGCCGCGACGGTGTCTCCCACGGAAGCCACGCCGGGTTCTTTGATGCCCGTGACGATATAGCCGATTTCCCCGGCCGAGAGGCTCTCCACCGGTTTCTCTTGCGGCATGAAAACGCCGACTTCCAAAGCCTGGAATTCCCGGCCGGCAATCTTGAATTTGAGCTTGTCGCTCTTGCGGACCTCGCCCGAAAAGACCCGGATGAAAACGATGATGCCCCGGTGAGTGGAGTACTTGAAATCGAATATCAAAGAACCGAAAGACGAGCCGGCTTTTTGCTCCGGCGCCGGAATGCGCCTGACAATTTCATCAAGCAGGTTTTTGACGCCTTCCCCGGTCTTTCCTGACACCATGACGATTTCTTCCGGCAAAACATCCAGGAGTTTCATTATTTCCTCCGCCACCTCCTCGGTCCGCGCCAGCGGTGAATCAATTTTGGAAATGACCGGGATGATGGTCAACCCCGATTCGCGCGCCATGCCAAGAGTGGTGAGCGTCTGAGCCTGCACGCCCTGGGTGGCATCGACCAGGAGTAGCGAGCCTTCGACGGCGCCGAGGGCGCGGGAAACTTCATAGGAAAAATCGATGTGCCCGGGAGTATCTATCAGATTCAGGATAAAGGTCGAACCTTGAGAATCAGTGCCTAAGGTTCGACCTTGGGTATAGACCATCCTCACAGGTTGCATCTTGATGGTGATGCCGCGCTCTCGCTCCAGGTCCATCGAGTCGAGCACCTGGTCGCGCATATCGCGCTTCTCGATAGTGCCGGTCAATTCAAGCATCCGGTCCGCCAGGGTGGATTTGCCGTGGTCAATATGGGCGATGATGGAAAAATTGCGGATATTCTGCATAATTTTCAATTTTTCAATTTAGCAATTTTCAATGAATTTTCAATTGCCAATTTTCAAAGTGGAACCAATTTTTTGGAAAATAAGAGTTAATTCTTGAGCTTCTTTGCCAAGAGGGCTTATTACTTCGGATTTGTCCGGTAAAAAGCTTTTTGCCATTCTAAGCCAATGTTTTGTCTCCTGAACTTCTTTCTTACAAATAAAGATCTTGTTCTGAAAGTCTCTTTTCGAGCTGGCGCCGTTGGCTTCCATATAATTTGCCCCAACACTGGTACCGGCTCTTATCAGCTGATTCAAGATAGGCTCTGCAAGTTTATCATTTTTTACTGATCTGCAAAAACTTATGATATTTTCGCCAAATTTTGCCGTCCTTTCTTCCAGATCGTATCTGTTTGAAAATTTATCATTGTTCATTGTATCTTGATTGTAAATTGAAAATTGATAATTGAAAATTTCGCTCCCTACACTATCTCTGGATCCGTAGCAATGACTTTCGCTTTCCAGAAACGGCCATGAAGTACTTTGGAAACTTGAGAGAGTTCCTGGCTTTTGAGAGCCGAGAGGACAAAGATGGCCGCGGCAATGCCGAGAAGGCCGGCGATAAAGCCTTGAAAAAATATCCCGACCAAAGTATCCGGATTGAAGAAACCGGCCAAGATATTGAGTCCCGCGTAGGCAACGGCGCCCATAATGCAAGCCGCGCCCAGGCCTTCGAACAACGTTCTTTCAATCCCTTTGGAGAAGCCGGGGAATTCCCGTTCGAACGCGACCCAGAGAATAGCCACATTCAGGACTGTGCCGAGCGAAAAGCCGAGCGGCAGCATGAGCACCACGCTTGCCGGCAGGTCTTCGACTTTCATAAGGCTGGTGATAAAGAAATGGAAAGCCTCCGAACGGTAGAAAAGATTGACCAGGCCGTAAGTGCCCACGCCCAGGACGGCCGTCGACAAGAGATTGATATAGAAAGGCTTCTTGGTAAATCCGGCGGAATAAAATCCTCTCATAAACAAGAGAATAAGCGACTGGAAAAGCGACGAGACGACGAAAAGAGCCACGGCCGCGGCGGTCAGCCTGGTAGCCGGCCAGTCGAAAAGACCGCTGCCCAGCAAGACTCTCACTATCTGGGCCCGCAAAACCACGAGAAGCGCCGTCAAAGGCAGCGACCAGAAGATGATGAAGCGGGTGCTCGTGGTCATCTGGGCGATAAAAGCCGTGATGTCTTTTTCCTGGAACTTCCTGGTCAAGGTCGGAAAAGCGGCCAGCGAATACGAGACGCCGATGAGCGAGAGTGAGATGGTCTGGATATTGTTCGAGAGAGAGAGGATGGAGACCGAACCGTCGGCCATGCGCGCTGCCATGGCGATGAGGAACAGGAAGGTGATAGAACTCATGGAGAGGGTCAATGTGCGCGGCAGAGAAATCCCGACCACATTTTTAATCAACTCCCAATCGGGCTTTCTGGACAGACGTGGCAAGAGGCCGGACTGCCATAGGTAAGGCACCTGAACCAAGAGATGCAAAACAGCGCCGAGGATTACGCCGATGGCGGCGCCGGTGATACCGAATCTGGAAGAGAAAAGGAGAATGCCGATGACAATCCCGGCGTTATAGAGAATGGGAGCCAGAGCGTAGATGAGAAAGCGGTTGTAAGCCTGGGTGAGCGACCCGAAAAGATTGGATAGGCCCAAGATAACCGGAGAAACAAGCATCAGCCGTGAGATGAGAATGACTTTTTCCAGCGCCGCCGGTGAAAAGCCTTTGAAGAGGAGGCCGGAAAGCGCCGGGATGAGAAAATAGGCCGGCACCACCACCATAAGCATCAAGAGGCCGAAGAACGAGGAAACGCTGTCGATGAAATCACGCAAGGCTTCCCGTCCGGCCGACTCCCTCTCGATGATGAACGGGATGAGCACCGAAAGAGAGACAATGGAGGCGACGGAGACGAAGAGGAAATCCGGTATGCGGAAAGCGGCGTAATAGACGTCAAGTTCGCTCCCCGCTCCGAACATGTGGGCCAGAAGCCGGTCGCGCAGGAATCCCAGGAATTGCGAGAGTAGCGAGAAAAACCCGAGCAGGAACGCAGCCTGGTTTAAGGAACTGGTCTCCTGGTAGAAAAAGCCGAGAAGCCTCTTGACCATTACTGTGTTTGCGTTTTGGACGTCGGCACACTGTTTTTGCGCACGGCCTCGAGAGCGGCTTCAATATCGGCGTTGTTCGGGTTGGTTCTGGAGAGATCTTCGAATTCAGCCAGGGCCTCGCCGAAACGACCGAGCTCCGCGAGAGTCAGTCCCAGGTAGTATTTGGCGTTGGCGTATTCGGGCGAAAGCACGAGAGCCTGGTTCAAAGATTTTTCGGCCCCGGCGTAATCCTTGTTGGAATACCTGAGCACTCCGAGCTCGAAGTAAAGACCGGCGTTGTTCGGCACCAGAAGCGCCAGTTTTTCCGCAGAAGCTATGGCAGCGGCGGCATTGCCCGCTCCCACTTCAAGCTGTGCCAGCATGAGATAGGCATCGGCGTAATCTTCCTTGAGGGCGATGGCGTTCCTCACATACGAACGGGCTGCGTCGACGTCATCTTTGCTGAGTTCAAGCTGGGCGAGCAAGAGGTAGATTTCCGGATTGCTGGGGTTTCTCTTGAGCGCTTCGCTGAAAGCAAAGCGAGCGTTTTCATAAGCGCCTTCCACCGCTAAGGGCTTCGCCACCAGAGCGCCGTAGATATTGCCGAGCGCCACCCAGTTCTGATAACCGGCGGAATTGACGGAAACCGCCAATCTAGCCGCTTCGATGCTTCTGGCCAGTGAATCTTCGAAAAGCGCCCTATTTTCTTCCGGTGAAGTAGTGGCGCTGGCGGCAATCTGGGCTTTGGTGAAATTCAGGCGCGAGAGCGCGACGTAATGAATGTCAGCCGGGGCGCTTTGGGTGGCCCTAATCAATTCGTTTTCAACCTCCAGAAGCGATGCCCCGGTAGAATTGGAGAGGTCGACGGCTTTTTTGAAGTGATAAGCAGAAACCGTTTTCTCAAATCCGGTCCAACCGATAAAAGCGGCGCCGGCTACGATGGCCGAGAGAAATAACAGCGAGACGAAACGATTTTGAGCCGATATCCGGAGGCTCAGTGTCCGGGTTGGAATGATCTCCGCCGCGGCGAGAGAAGCCACGAACAAGCCGGAGAAGATAAAGGCGAGCCAGAGTACCGTACCCGAAGGAACATAAAGGAAACTCACCGCCCAGAGAAAGAAAGAGGCCAATAGAGAAGCGACAACTGTAAATCGTTCGGCCCTTGATTCGGGAATATGGCTTAAGGCCTTTATACCCAAGGCAATGAGTAGAATAAAGAAGGCGAGCCAGAGAGCGCTGCCGAGGATGCCGGTCGAAGCGATTTGAGTCGGGATGAAACCCACGCCGAACGGGAAGGCTACCGACCAGAAAGGCGTTGTGTTGATACCGGCCGGCTTGTAGATGAGCCAGTCATGACTGAAAGTGTTGGGCCCGGAACCCAAAAGTCCGGCTTGCGAGAGCACCGCCTTGGAAATGCCGAGGGTGGCGGAGAAGGAAGGGCGGACTTCGGTATTCTCAATGCCGAAAGTCCTGGCTACCACGTTGCCCAAAGTCCCCTGCTTAGCCGAAATATTCGGATTGACAAGAAAGACGAGCGAGACAACGGCCAAGAGAGCGGGCAGAAAGAGCGGCCCAGTAAAGAAACCACGGCCGGACGCAACATCTTCATTCCCGTTGAAATGATACTGGTCTTCGATCTTGGTGAAATAAAGAAAGAGCAGCGCGGTGGCGACCAGAGTAAAGATAAAGGCGGTGGAGAAATTAATGATAATCAGAAGCGCCGTGGAGAGAAAAAAGACTAGATAACTGAGTAGGCGGATGCCGGATTTCATCGGAATCATGCCGAGGACCAGCGCGGTAAAGACGGAAAGCAGCCCGAAGACCACCGCCAAGTCCGTCCAGTTGCCGACGGGATTGCCCATATTGCCGAAGAAGTTGCCCCAGACCAGAGTGTCGGCACCGAGGAAGACTTTGGCCATGACGAAAACCGCGATAAGCGAGAGGGAAAGGAAAAACGCCACCAAAGCCTGGAGCGCGCGCGAAGTGTCGGCAAAGACCATGGCGGAGAGCACCAGGGCGGATGAGCCGATGAGCATGTAGCCGAAAGTGCCCACTTCAAAGCTGTAGCCGAAAAGCGACAAGGAAGAAGGAGTGGAGAGCAGGGCCGACAGCAGATAAACCGCCGGCAAGAGCGCCGCCGCCGCCAGGAAATAATGCCGGGGGAAAGAGACGCTGCCCTTGCGCCAAAGCTCGTAAATCAAAACGAACAAGGCGGCGATGACGCCGGCAAGTAAGAGCACCGATTTGGCATTAAGGAGATTGAGAGCCCCGCCAGGAATGAAGAAGAGTGGTAGAAGAAATATCAATAAGAGGATAATGAGCGAGCTGGTCTTATGGGCTTGGAACATGGGAAATAATGATTGAATTTATCTTGTAATAAGCCTTATTTTAGCATATAATGGCTATGGTGTCGGACAGTTGCTCCGGGTAAAACTGGGGAGGAAAGTCCGAACATTCGTTCTCTCGAGTCGCACATGTGCTTCGAGAGAAAAGCGTAGCAGGTAACGCCTGCCGGGAGTAATCCCAGAGATGAGAACAGAAACGACCCGGTTAAGTCCGGCTGAAACGGCAAAATTCTTACGTGAATGCAAGGCCGTGCCTGGGCATCACATTGCATGTGATGCGGATTTAAGAAGCTGGATTTAAGATTTAAGAATCATTCCTAAATCCTGAATCCTAAATCAAGATTCCGCATCGCGCGTAGCGCGATGCTCGGGAGTGCCGCTCGAGGTCGTTGGCGACAACGGTCCCAGATAAATAACTGTCCGGTGCGTAGCACAACTATGTACTGACAGAATTCGGCTTACAGACACCCGAAGGCGCCCGCAAGGGCGCCTTCGCATTTGCATTTCATAGCTTCAAGAAATCTTTTATAGAAATTCCTGCCTGTTTTAGAATCTTCGAGATAAGCTTGCGCCCTAAATCTCCGGGATGCATAGGTACTTCAGTCTTCCTGCCTGTAATTTTATTGAAAAGTTTTACATGACTTCCCTTTTGCGCAACGATCTTAAAGCCCGCGCGCAATAGTCTCCTCATCACCTCACGAGCAGCGAGAATTGGGATTATGCCCATGTATTAACTTTTTGCTTGCGAGGACCAATGGTTATTGCATTCGCTTTCTGGGCAGCAACAATTACATCCCCTATCACCGAACATTCTATCGCGTCTTTAGCCATCAGTTTAGCGTGGGACAAGTTCTTCCCCCACGATATTACATCCGCTCGCTTGGGAACAGAGACTAAGTAGCCACCCATGTCCGGCTCACGCTCGAGTACCACATCGAACTTGCCATAGGAAGTACCCACCTCTGTTTTAATTTTTTTAGTTTTCACTCTCTTGATATTTTTCATGCTGGTATCATATCATATAACGCTTAGGTTTCCAAATCCTTTCGTGGGCTCGTCTCACGA
>LCQJ01000017.1 GCA_001004085.1 Parcubacteria group bacterium GW2011_GWA2_50_10b | reverse complement strand
AATAACCCATCTAAGCCTCTCTTCTTTGATTGTTTTGGCCATACATATGCTCATTTACCCATTCTAGGGAAAACCGCCATATGTGTGTGCACATTACCTAAATAGCTTGACATTTACCCTACAATCTGCTATGCTTAAATAAGAATGAAAGTGGGACAGCACCCGTCTCACTTCAAGAGAAAAGAGGAGAGAACATGACCTTGCGTAACACGATTGTGACGGCCACGCCGCCGCATCGCCACCTCGCGTCGCTGCTTCCGCAGCTCCGGTCGCTTCGCTCGTCTCTCTCGTCGGTCAATACGAACTCCTCGCTCGCCGCCGTGGTCGCCCTCTTCGAGGTCATCTCGCGGTGGGAGGAGCCTAGGCTCATGTCCATCATCGAAGAATACGACAAGCTCAACTTTGTCGGCGACTTCGATGAAGAGCTCGACGCGCTCCGCGCGCTCCAAGAGCTCTTCTGCGACGCGGCCGCCCACGGCATCGTGGTCGGCGTCTATCTGGAGAACGAGCGGGATGGCCTCGTGCTCTCGACGGAACTCCGGGACAAGATTGTGGCCGCCATCGGCAACGTCGAATTCCTAGTCTCGAAGCGTACCGTCTGAGACCGGGGACAGGTTACAAAACATCGGGCGACACCACAGTGGTGTCGCCCGATTTACATTTTATGATATTAGGCTCTCTCGATAATGACGGTCATGCCCTTGGGGCTCTTTTTGGCCGAGTCGGCGATTTTGTAGTCGACGGTCACCAGTTTGAGCATGCGCTCGATACGTTCTTTGAGGAACTTTTCATCCAGATACTTGGCGCGGCCGGGCAGAAACAAATCGACTTTGACGCGGTTGCCTTCGCCAAGCCAGACGCTTGCTTTCTTGGCTTTGAGCGCCAAGTCGTTTTCGCCGGTGCCGAGCTTGACCTGGACGGTTTTGATCTCCACCGAATGTGATTTCTTGGAAAGCTTCGATTTCTTGTTTTCCTCGTAAAGATATTTGCCGAAGTCGGCGATTTTGGCCACCGGCGGCGTGGCGGTGGGAGAGATTTCAATCAAGTCGAGGCCCAAGGCAAAGGTCTTTTTGAGCGCTTCCTCGAGAGTGAGGACGCCGAGATTCTCGCCTTTGGGCCCGATGACGCGCAACTGGGCCGCCCGAATCTGTTGATTAATGCGAGGTTGGAGCAATTTCTGTGTATAACTAATTGTTACTTATATTATACACCCCCACACCTACTTTACAAATCCAAATATTTATTCACATAAGGACTTTGGCAAAAGTAGGTGTGGGGGTACACTATAAAGCGATGGAATACAAACATAATCCGCCCACGCTCGCCGAACTGCGCGCCTACCGGCACCCGGTGAGACAGGCCCACGAAGAGGCGAGGACGGCCTTCTCCTCGCTCGAGAAGTTCGCCCTACATACTACCCGCGCCGTCGGTACGATGGGCTTTTTCTTCCTGCTTTCTTTCTGGACCTTTGGCTGGCTCTTGTGGAATACGTTGGCGCCTACGCCTTTGCGCTTCGACCCGGCCCCGGCCTTTGTCATCTGGCTCTTTACCTCCAACGTTATCCAAATGGTCCTCTTGCCGCTCATCATGGTTGGGCAGAGTCTCGAAGGTAAGTTCGCCGAACGCCGCGCCCAAGCCGATTTCGAAATCAACCAGAAAGCGGAACATGAAGCGGAAGTAATCATCGCTCATCTGGAAAATCAGAACGAACTGCTTTTGGAGTTAATCCGTAAGATTGACAAGAGATAGATGTCTGCCTTTGTTGTGGTTACGCAGACACCCGACTCGCAAAATAAAACACCCCAAGGGGTGAATTTATTTCTTCGCTTTCAGGTGGCTTGCCACGAGCGAGCGAAGCGAGTCGAGTGGAGATTGTTGAACGTAGTTGTAACTGAATTTAGGTAAACAAAAGGCCCGTAAAAATCGTCCAGGAATCTAGAAAGATGCCAAGACGAAGGTATAACCGACTAAAATGTGTTAGATTAATCTCTTGTTTCTAAATGCGAAGCCTGAACTAGATTTAAGGTATTTTTCAAATTCTTGAGCCAAAGACTTTGTTTTAAATGATCCATACCAAACAAGTTCAAAGGGAGCTTTACTAGAAGTATATTTTGCTCCTTTTTGGTTGTGAACTTTAAATCTTTGCTTCAAATCAGAGGTTGAACCGATATAGAAAGTTTGATCCTTTTGACTTTGTAAAATATAAGTGTAGTGCATGGATTTATTATAGCCCCACTACGCTAAAGCTACGCGGGGCACCACTTCTATGACAAAAAACCACTGACCGGTTAGTAGTCAATGGAATTTTGTGGTGCTAGCACCGCGAAGCTCCGTTTAGGAGCGAAGTGGTGGAGGTGGGGAGAGTGAGCTCCCGTCCATGAGGATGCACGATATGATTCTACAGGCTTATCATGATTTTGATTCTCGGACTCTTTGCTAAAAATCAGACAAAACACAAAGAATCCAAAGCTCTGAGTTTGATCCCGATAAGAGCAGTATCGGGACTACAATCCGAGAGATAAAGCGGCTGCTATCCCGTCCCGGACGGCGGGAGTAGCAATCGTTCGCTCAGACGAGTTTAAGCTCGAACGTAAGCGAATACAAAGTCGTTCGCCGTAAAATACGGAGAAACAGTTGACTTTGCCCGTGCGACGGTTGAGTCTGCACTTAAATTTTCCCGCAGTTTAAAGAGTTACGAGAGCTCTGCCTGCACATACCGGGCTGTCCACGTGTCAAAACTGACACCCCCGTATGGGAAATAATTTTCAATTCTCAATTTCCAATTTACAATGAACGTCCGATTTCTCTCTCGACATCCCGCTTTTTGATCGCTTGGCGTTTGTCGAACTTCTTCTTGCCCTTGGCGATAGCGAGGTCGAGCTTCAGAAACCTGCCTTTATTATACACCGAAATGGGCACGATTGTCAATCCTTTAGTGCCCTCCGCATCCTTTAGTGTCAAAAGCTCGGCTTTTGACAAGAGAAGCTTTCGCGGTCTCAAAGCGTCATAATCTTCGGGAGCGTTCTTGGGTTGGTAGGCCGGGATATCGGCACCGACGAGAAAGGCTTCGCCTCCTCTCACCGCTATAAACGCGCCTTGTAGGCTTGCCTTACCCGCGCGCACCGACTTCACTTCCAGGCCCAATAACTCGATTCCGGCCGTGAAGGTCTTTTGAATCTCGTAATCGAAAAAGGCTTTTTTATTCTTCGTAAGAGTCATGCTAGGAATGATAGCAAATTTCAGTATAATGCCACTATGAAAGATTCGTTCAAGAAAACCAGGAAAATCATCATCCGTTCGCCGAAACAGGGTAGTACTCCGCCGGGCCGCGGGCTTATCGGTCAGGCCGTCTTGGCTTTGGTCATCTTTCTTTTGCTAGTGAGCGCCTATTCGCTCCTGACCGGACTCTCTGGCAAGAAGGAGCAAATCTCGCTTTCCGAGCTGGCTTCGGAAATTTCCCTCGGTCAAATCTCCGACATCGTCATCACCGGCGACAATCTCGATGTTACTTTCGCTGACGGCTCCACAAAGATTTCCAAGAAAGAGGCCAACACCGCGCTCACCACCACGCTCAAAAATTATGCCGTTACTCCCGAAGCGCTCGCCAAGGTCGAAATCGAAGTCAAAAACGACCAAGGCGCCATGTATTGGTTTGCTTCGCTCGCGCCCATCATCCTGCCCATTATCTTTATCATTTTCTTCCTCTGGTTTCTCTCGCGCCAGGTCAAAGGCGCCGGCATGCAGGCTTTTTCCTTCGGCCAGTCCAAAGCGAGGCTTACCAATCCCAATGACAAAAATAGCCGGGTCACCTTCAAAGACGTGGCCGGCGCGCGCGAGGCCAAGGAAGAGCTGCGCGAGATTGTCGACTTTTTGAAAAATCCCAAGAAGTTCCTCGACATCGGCGCCCGCATTCCCAAAGGCATCCTGCTTATGGGCGCGCCCGGGACGGGCAAGACACTTCTGGCTCGCGCGGTGGCGGGGGAGGCGGGCGTGGCCTTCTTCTCCATCTCCGGCTCGGAATTCGTCGAGATGTTCGTGGGTGTTGGTGCCTCGCGGGTGCGTGACCTCTTCAACCTCGCCAAGGCGGCGGCGCCGGCCATCATCTTCGTCGACGAGATTGACGCGGTTGGCCGCGTGCGCGGCACCGGAGTCGGCGGCGGCAACGACGAGCGCGAACAGACTTTAAACCAGATTCTGGTTGAGCTCGACGGTTTCGAGCCCAACGAGAAAGTGATCGTCATGGCCGCCACCAACCGTCCGGACGTGCTTGACCCGGCGCTTCTGCGCCCCGGCCGTTTCGACCGCCGCGTGACGCTCGATATGCCCGACCGCCGCGATCGTGAGGAAATTTTGAAAATCCACTCAAGAAAAAAACCGTTTGCCGAGGATGTGAACCTGCCGCTCATCGCCGAGCGCACCCCGGGCTTCTCCGGTGCCGACCTTTACTCGCTTATGAACGAAGCCGCTATCCTCGCCGCCCGCGAAGACCGCACCACGGTCGCCCAGTTCGATCTCATCCGCTCCATCGAGAAGGTCATGCTCGGTCCGGAACGTCGCAGTCACATCCTCTCGAGCAAGGAGAAGGAACTGACCGCGTTCCACGAGGCCGGTCACGCCCTGGTTGCATCGGTGCTGCCTTACGCCGACCCGGTGCATAAAATTACCATCATTTCGCGCGGCCGCGCTCTCGGATACGTTTTCAAATTGCCGCTCGAAGAAAACAAACTGCAGTCCAAGAAAGAATTCCTCGATGATATTGCTGTCGCTCTGGGCGGTTACGTGGTGGAGAAGATGATTTACAACGATATTACCACCGGACCGTCGAACGACCTTCAGGTTTCGACTGCTCTGGCACGCGACATGGTTACCAAGTACGGCATGAGCGAGAAAATGGGCCCCATCGCGCTCGAGAGCCCGGCCGGCAAGCCTTTGTTCGGCGTGGGAGTGGGGGACAAGGATTATTCCGAGCAGGTGGGAGCACAGATAGATGCGGAAGTTTCTCAAATAATGAATGACGCCATGAAGAAAGCCGAGAAGATCATCAAAGACCACCGCAAAGTGTTAAATGCCATCGCCGAGCGGCTGGTCGAGGTCGAGACCATCGAGCAGAAAGAATTCGAAGAGATATTGGTTAAGCACAACATCAAGCTGAAGAAGAAAAAGGATATCGAGCACCAGAAATAGGCAATGCAAGAGCCCCGCCGAAGCGGGGCTCTTGCATCATACATAAACGGTATGAGGGGCGGATTCTTACGGATTGCAGTTTCGACAGAATCTCTTGTGGCTGAAGATTTCATAGACAGCCGAGAGCGCGACCAGCACGTAGACAATCATCATGACGTTTCCCGGCAGATAATTGCCGAGGCCGTAACCGAGCACTTCGAGTCCCCAGTTGAGACCGCCGATGATAAGCAGGATGAACGTAATCGTATGGATTTTCATAAGCTTGATTAGCTGTTAAGGTTATAGCTCAACCCGTATTTATTGTACCACGGTCTTAACTCCGGTATGTCTAGAGGCGGTAATCTGCATAATGACGTCTTTAACCTTCTCCGGCTTGGGCACTTGGTGGAAGATGAACTGTTTCTCGGAAGCGGCGGTCTGGACGGTCACATCTCCGAATTTGAGGAAAGTCTCCAAGAGTCCGTTCGTATGCACGGAAACGTCCTGTATCCGGTTATTGTGCAATTCGGAGACCTCGCGGTTGAAGAGTCCGTGGAGGTCGTTGTCTATAATGCGACGGTCGGTAATGAGGACGGCATTGAGCGTATATATTGTCAGAGAGTGAAAGATGCCGAGCCAAAGGACCAGATACCAGATACTTGAGACGAAGAGAAAGGCATTGAGCCAGCCATGTTCCTCGAGTAGCGCAGAAAATATTATCCACAGCACTATTGGCACGAGACCGATAAGGACGAAGAAGGCGACCTTGATAATGATGGTGAATGGATGGTGTCGCAGGAGCATCAATACTTCTTCGCCATGTTTTTGGCCCTCGAAAGAGTTGGGAGAGTCGTGGAAGATCGAAAGCAGTTTCTTGATCATGTCTTTATAGCGAGAGGAAGGCACTTATATCTGTCCTCGTAAACAAAATTATGACCGCGGCGGAGAGTACTACCGAGCCGAAGAGGAACGTGGCGGCAAACTTCTTGGGTTGAACGCCGATGCCGAAGCGGGAGAGGTGATAGAGGATGACGAAAGCGATTACCCAGTAGATAAAGAACGCCAGTCCGGCCAGGATATTGAAAATGATTTCCAGAGTGAACATGACTATAGTCTTCGTATTTATATTACCACTCTTCCAACGTGTCCATACTCTTGGTGCGCGTGCTAGGACTCGAACCTAGGACCACCGAGGTATAAGCTCGGCGCTCTACCAACTGAGCTACACGCGCAATGGCACTAATATATCAGAAAAGATGGGGCTCCGCTTAAGCGTATTTTCTCTTGACTTTGGAACCGAAAACTTTTTTCAGTGTGCGGCGGAATTTAAAGATTTCCATATGGAAGACCGGGGCAAGCCATTCAATCGAGGCGGCGAAGAACGCTCCGCCGGTAAAGAAGACCGAGCGCTGGATGATTCTGGAAGGGATGTTGAGGTCCCACAATTTGGTGGCGTAATAGGGCAGGAAGCCCACTCCTCCCGCTACCCCTCAAGTAGGACACTAGTTAGTGAATAATAATACTCCATCGGACTTCGGAAACCAATGCATTCTCTCGGCCGGTCGTTCAAGA
>LCQJ01000016.1 GCA_001004085.1 Parcubacteria group bacterium GW2011_GWA2_50_10b | reverse complement strand
CCCGCCTGATACCACAGCTTGGGCGCTTTCTTGGTCCGCCCTCTGGCTGTATTGACTCTCCGCCGAATGAAAGCCCCTGTCTCAAGAGCAATGAGCGGAGAGAAATACAACAAGAAGTTCCGGGAGAAAACCCATGCTATGCTCCACCCATTCATATCCAGGCGGTGGATCAGCCACACATCTCGTGTCCAATACAGCCCGATGCCTATGGTGGTGAACAGGGCGCCCGCTACGAGGATAGTGAGAGAGAAGTAGCTGGGCTCACCATCCTCTTGGCGTGGCAGGAAGCCGGCGATGAGCGAGAGAGGGACCAGCACCATAATCGCGAGAGCCAAAATGGTATACATGTTCACTCCTCTGAAACTGAAACTGTTTCTAATCAAACACTATCACGAATGAGCACCAGTGTCAATGTGGGATTCCAGGTAGGCGAGAGTGCCGTTGACCTTCTTGCCCGGGTTGAAAATGTTTTGCGGGTCGAAGATGTCTTTGGTCTTCTGGAAAAGGCCGAGTACGGAGGGACTATACATTTTAGAAAGATACGGCGTACGGACGATGCCGTCGTTGTGCTCGCCGGTAATGGAACCTTTGTATTCCGCGACGAGCGAGTAGACCTTATCCGCCACCTCCTTAATTACTTCGATATTAGTCTTCTCCTTCATATTCATAAGCGGGATGATGTGGAAGTTGCCGTTCCCGGCGTGGCCGGCGATGGTGTAGTTCAGTTTGTATGAGTCGAGAATAGCGCGCATCTTAGGCAGGAACTCCGGCATGTCCTTTGGTTGCACCACCACGTCGTCCACGAATGGCGCCGTGCGGAAGCCGTGCACGTGTTTGCGCAAAAGGTTAAAGCTTTCGCGCCTGACCGTCCAATATTTGTCCGACTCCTCTTTCGACAAAGTTTTTCTCGAAACGAGTTTGAAAGGGTTGATGAGCCGCTCAAGGTTTTCAATCTTGCCGTCAAGCTCCGTTTTGCTCTGGCCCGAGTATTCGACCAGGAGAATCAGTTTCGGTATGCCGCCCTTGAGCATCATCCAGAGTTCCGGGATAAAAGAGAGAACGAGGGAGAAAAAATGTTTGGGCTTGAGGCTCTTGAGCATTTCGGGGAAGAAGCGGAAGGCGAGCTTCATGGTGGCGTCATCGTAGGACTCGATGGAATCCGGACCGGTGGGTAAAATGACGTTGACCAGTTCCGCCAGGCGGGAAAGGTCGGAGAGAAAGATGACAAAAAGCTCGGAAGCTTTCTCGACCGGCACTAGTCTCACCGTCGCCTCGGTCATGATGCCGAGCGTGCCCTGGGAGCCGACCAAGAGTTTGTTCAAGTCGAAAAAATAGTCGCTGTCCTTTACCCCGAGTGTCATCGAGGGGCAGACATTCCAAAGATAGTATCCAGCCGAATTCTTGGAGACTTTCGGCTTGGCAGCTTTCAATATCTCTTGGTTCTCCCGGATTAGGTTAAAAATTTCTTTATAAATATTCCCTTCAAAATCATTTTGGGCTATTTTAATGTCAAGGGTGCCCCTTGACATGGGTTTAACGACGTATTCGTTGCCATCGGAGAAGACCCATTTAGATTCTGCGACGAAGTTTTCCATCTTGCCGTAGCGCAAGGTTTTTTCTCCCGCGCAGTTGTTGGCAATCATGCCGCCTAGGGCGCACAGGCTTTTGGAAGCCGGGTAGCACGGCAGAATCAAACCTTGCTTGAGCGTCTCTTTTTCGAAATCGCGGTAGAAAACGCCCGGCTCGACCCTGGTGCCTGCGGCCTTAATCTCGCCCAAACGGTTTAGGTGCTTGGTGACGTCGGCGATGATTGACTCGTTGAGCGGTCCGCCGCTCATGTCGGAACCGGCCGCCCGGACGGTCAGCGATATCGTCGGGTCGATAGTCTTGTGCTCTTTGGCAAATTGGACCAGGTGCTCGATGTCTTTGGCATCTTGCGGATAAACCACCGCTTTCGGCCTCACTTTAAACAAACTGGCGTCGCGGCTGTAAGCTTCCAGTTTCTCGTCCGTTTCGGCGACTTCGCCCTTGAAATCCTTTTTAATGGCTTCGATAAGGCTCATCCCGTTAGAAATTTTATTATTAACATTTTATCACTGATTATGTCTGGTAAATTTCTAATGGGACTCATAGCTTGTTGAAGAGCCTCAATCTCTCCCGGACCACCTTCTTCATCTCTTCGACGCCGGTTTCCATGAATTTATAGGGCGCGATTTCGCCGGATTTGAGGCCTTCTGCTATCCCCTCTTTATAAGCGAGTCTCAACTCGGTATTGATATGGATGACGCGGATGCCGGCCGCAATGGCGGAGAGAAAATCCTCATCGCTAATGCCGGAGCCGCCGTGGAGGACGAGCGGCACCTTGACCGCCTCGCGCAAAGCTTTGATGCGTTCGATATTGAGTTTCGGCTGGCCCGATTTGACCAGGCCGTGGACATTGCCGACCGACGGGGCGAACAGGTCTATACCGGTTTCTTCGACGAATCGCTTGGCGTCCTCCGGTTTGGTCTGCGAATCTTGCGAGACCCCATCTGGCAATTTCTCCAGCACTTTTGACGAGACCCCGATAAAACCAAGCTCACCCTCCACCAAGGTCGAACCTTGGGAATCGATACTTAAGGTTCGACCTTTTGTCCGGGAACGGGCGTAATCGACTATTTCTTTGGTCAACTTGATATTCTCTTCCAATGGCTTACCGGCCTCATCGATGATGACGCTGTCCATGCCGGCGTCAATTGCCGCCCTAGCTTTCTCCATCGAATAGGTGTGGTCGGCGTTGACGAAGACGTCGAGGCCGTTGCCGCGCGCGATTTTGACCAGAGAAACCACTTCCTGAAGGCCGATGAAGGCCCTTTCGCCTTCCGAGACGCCAATGATGACCGGCACTCCGAGTTCTTTGGCCGCTTCAACGACCGCCTTGAAGCCTTCGGAGTCGGAGATGTTGAAATGCCCGATGGCCACCTGGTTTTTTTCCGCCCACGCGAGCGCTTCCCGCAAAGATTTCATGTTATGATTTTAGCAAATGCCAGAGTTCATAGCTATCGGCGATATCGTCACGGACGCCTTCATCAAACTCAAGGAAGCCAGCACTCATTGCGACATCAACCGGGAGCACTGCACGCTTTCCATGGCTTTTGGCGACAAAGTGCCGTATGAGTCTGTAGAAGAAATTCCGGCGGTTGGTAATAGCGCCAATGCCGCCGTCTCGGCAGTACGCTTGGGACTCTCTTCTGCCCTAGTAACGCATTTGGGAGATGACGAGAATGGGGTGAAGGCTTTAGCTCGACTCCAAGAGGAAAAGGTTGGTACGGAATTTGTCTCCAAAGAATCTGGAAAAAAGACTAATTATCATTACGTGCTTTGGTATGGCGATGACCGCACTATCTTGGTCAAACATGAAGCTTATGAATACAAATTGCCGGAATTCGGAAACCCCAAGTGGCTCTACCTCTCCTCTCTTGGAGAAAGCACTATGATATATCATAGTGAAATCAGCGAGTATCTGAAAAAGAATCCGAATATTCAACTCGCTTTCCAGCCGGGCACATTTCAATTAAATCTAGGCACCGAAAAATTAAAGGATATTTATAAGAGAACTAAGATTTTCTTCTGCAACGTAAGGGAGGCGGAAAAAATTTTAAATATCGACACTCTCGGCACGGCCGAACTTTTGAAGAGATTGCGGGAACTGGGTCCAGAAATAGTAGTAGTTACCGATGGGCCGAAAGGAGCCCATGTCTATGATGGCAAGAAAAGCTGGCATCAGAGCGCTTATCCTGATCCTAAGCCTCCTCTTGAGCGCACCGGTGCCGGTGACGCCATGGCCTCGACGACCGTGGCCGCGCTTGCCTTAGGTAAGGACTTAGAGACAGCGGTAAGGTGGGGCATGATAAATTCTATGTCTGTCGTCCAAGAAATTGGCGCTCAAAAAGGGCTTCTCTCCCGCGAAAAAATCGAAGCATATTTGAAATCCGCTCCCGCTGAATTCCAAAAGACTATGTAAAACAGAAGTGCCGCCACGAACGATTCGTGGCGGCACTTAAAGCTAGCCTACCCTTTTGGTTCTCATCTCCTCAGGCGTCGGCAGCCGCATCGTTCTGACCTGGCCGAAAAAATCGAGTACCTTGATGGTGAGCCACCCCGTGTCGAATTCCCACCATCGTAAGCCGATACGCGCCGAGCGTTGGAAGGCGTGGTGATTGCGATGCCATCCTTCGCCGAATGCGAGGATGCCGAAGATCAGATTGTTGGCGCTCTGGTCGTTGGACTTGAAGGGCCGCGTACCCCAGAGGTGGCAGACTGAATTGACGCACCAGGTGACGTGATGCACGGCCCCTATCCGCACGAAGCCGCCCCAGAAAACCCCGGCTAAGAATCCCCGCATGCTCTGGTCAAAAGGAAGAACCAGTATTCCCGGCAAGACAAAGCTTGAAACCGCGATGTAGGGAAAGAGCTCATCAAGCTTCATCAAGTTCTTTTTTTCCAGAAGTTTCGGGACATGGCGTTCATAGTCGTGCCAGCCCCTTTTGAAGAACCATCCGCAGTGAGCGTGGATGAATCCCCTGATTACCCCACCGGAAAGATGCGGCGAATGCGGGTCACCTTCTTTTTCGGTGTGCTGGTGATGGAGTTTGTGTTCAGTGACCCACTCCTTGCCCTGGCCTTGTACACTGAAAAGTGCAAACAAGTACATGACAAAACTGGCGGCCGGCCGCAATTCAAGTGAGTTGTGCGTGTGCTCCCGATGGAAACTCACGGTAATGCCCTGTCCGGTCAAGAAATAGAGTACTATGGCGACGATCATCGCGGATGGCACCGCTATCCATGGCCACAGGAAAGGGATGGATGCCACGGCGATGAACGGCACGAACACGATGAAGGAGGTCAGGCTCTTTTTAAGGAGCGGCGGCGACGTAATCACACTTTCTGATGTTCTACTTTGCACAGCTACCTCCCTCAATGCAATTTATGAACAAGTCTCTATTTATTCTACTACAATTATCTCTTCGAAATTTTCTTAACCGCCTTGATAATCGCTTCTTTGTCTAAGCCATAGTGCTTTAAAAGTTCTTCCTGGGTGCCTGACTGGCCGAATTGGTCATCGACACCGACGAATTCCATCGGTACGGGGAAATGCTTGGCTAGGCATTCCGCCACGGCGCTGCCCATGCCGCCGTTTTGCTGATGTTCCTCGACAGTCACTATCCGCTCCGCTTTTTTAGCCAGAGAAACTATGGCCTCAGTGTCCAGCGGTTTGATGGTTGAGAGATTCATGACAGTCACATCAATATCCTTCTCTTTCAATTCTTTGGCCGCCAAGAGTGCCTGGTAGACCAAAGCGCCGGTGGCAATAATACCGACTTTCGGCGATTTACTTTCCCAGAAGAGTTGGGCAAGGCCTACGGCAAAAGGAGTTTTTTTCGTAGTCATAAACGGAGTCTTCTCCCGGGCCAGCCGGATATAAACTGGGGTGTCCGTCAGAGCCGCCACTTCGGTGGCGCGTTTGGCTTCCAAGGCATCGCAGGGAGAAAGAACGACCATTCTGGGCATGACTCTGGTAATGGCGAAATCTTCGATGGCCTGGTGGGTCCCGCCGTCGGGTCCGACCGAGATGCCTGCGTGCGAACCGGCGATTACTACCTTCCTATTGTTATAGCAAATAGTTGTCCTAATCTGCTCCCAGTTGCGGCCCGGAGAAAACATGGCGTAGGAAGTGATAAATGGGATTTTGCCCATGGCCGCGAGCCCCGAGGCGACCGAAGCCATGTTCTGCTCCGCCACGCCGAGCTCTATGAACCGTTGCGGAAACTTTTCTTTGAAAAAAATGGCTTGAGCGGATTCCGTGAGATCTGCGCAAAGCGTAACCACTCGCATGTCCTTCTCCCCCGCCGCCAATAAGCCTTCGCCGAAGCCTTTGCGAATCGGAATCTGCTCGACTTGTCCGTCAAACATCTTTTCATTTAATTTTAATTCCGGATTAAGCATTACTGGTGTTCTGATTTAATCTTCCCGCCTAATGTCCGCAGTTCGGAGAGAGCCATGGCTGCCTCTTGGGCATTCGGAGGCTTGCCGTGCCAGCGGTAATCGCGTTCGAACTCCTTCACCCCCTTGCCGGCAATGGTGTGAGCGATGATGACGGTGGGCTTTTCGAAAATGCCCTTGGCCGCCTCGAAGGCGTCAGCGATTTCTGCCATATTATGCCCGTCAATTTCGATGACATGCCAGTTCCAGGCCCGCCACTTGTCCGAGAGAGCCTCGAGCGGCATCACGTCTTCGGTATAGCCGTCTATCTGGATATTGTTTCGGTCGATGACTGCCGTGAGGTTATGCAGTTTCTCTTTGCCGCCAAGCATGGCCGCTTCCCAGGTCTGTCCGCATTCCAACTCACCGTCGGAAAGAAGAGCGTAGATGCGCCGGGAGGCGGTCAGGCCGTGGTCGATTTTATCGGCGAGCGCCATGCCGACCGCTTGCGAGAGTCCGGAACCCAAGGGTCCCGAACTGGTCTCAAGCATAGGTAGAAAGTCGCGGTGAGGATGGCCCTGAAGCCTTGAGCCGAACTTTCGCAAAGTTTTCAATTCCTCGAGCGGGAAATAGCCGGCATGAGCCATGGCCGAATAAAGGACCGGGCAGATGTGGCCGTTCGAAAGGACCAACCGGTCGCGTTCCGGCCAATCGGGTTTTTTGGGGTTGTGGACCAGGGTGTGGAAAAACAAGACGGCGAAGATATCGGCCATATCCAATGGTCCTGCCGTGTGACCGGAGCCGGCGGCAAGTAAAGCTTCTATTAAAGAAACTCGGATATCATTGGCCTTTCCCTTGAGTTTCTTTATTTTTTCGTCAGTGAGTTCCATAATTCTCTAAAGTTTGACCCGACTACCAACCTGTCCGCACCAGTAGCTTGAAGTCTTTGGTAATTTTCCACATTTATCCCACCGTCCACGCTGATCTTTAACTCCGGAAACTTTTCCTTAACTTGCTTTATTCTATCAAAGATTCTTTCATCGAACGGATGCCCTTGCTCGCCGATTTCTTCAATCGACATCAAATGGATGAAGTCCACATAGTCGAGAAACGGGAAAATATCCTCGAGAGGTTTATCAAGTTCGACTCC
>LCQJ01000015.1:13090-25380 GCA_001004085.1 Parcubacteria group bacterium GW2011_GWA2_50_10b | reverse complement strand
CAGGAACTCTCCATTGCGACCGAGCTTCTGGCAGAACTGGAAGGCGGCGTCGAGCACAGGGCTCGGGTTCTCGAAGATCTCTCGAAGGTCGTTGAGCGTGATCTGACTCTCAATGACAATGCTTCCATTGCGCAGGAGAGAGATCACCGTATCGCCTTCACCGCCGATGCAGATGTAGATCTGAAATTTCTTCCCGTAGCCGATCGGCACGGTGACCCGAGCATCGCCACGTCCCGCTCGATTCACACCACGGGAGGCCTCGTCGATGACTTTCACGAGGAATGTTCGAACGCGCCGAAGCTTGTTCATCTTCTCTTCGTACTCCGTGAAGTTCGCCACGAGTTCGTCGAAACGCTTGTCTGTAG
Source organism: Parcubacteria group bacterium GW2011_GWA2_50_10b (assembly GCA_001004085.1). GTDB lineage: Bacteria > Patescibacteriota > Minisyncoccia > Phycocordibacterales > Zambryskibacteraceae > UBA5004. The sequence continues at coordinate 25,015 of LCQJ01000015.1, read as the reverse complement.
TCATAACACTCCTTCACTCCATAGCTGGAGGCCCTGTCGGGATAGGAGGATTGCAGTGTAGGCCATGCAATCAGTTGATGGAAAGAACTTGTACCTACATGTACAGTTTAGCACAAAGCACTTGACTTGTCAAGCGTTCCATGCTATGCTTAATACTAGAGTTTTGAACTCCGGAGAGATCTGGAGAGAAAGGAGAAAAGAGTAGGGTCATGAAGAAGCGTGGCTATGTTGTAAAGCTGGTAGGGAGAATACCATCAGACATGCCGTTTGACGTGATGGTGGAAGGACGCCAGTTCTCTGTCCTGCGTGGGAGTTGGGAAGAAAGAGGCGCCTGGCTCCACTTCACCACTCTCTTCGGCGAACACTTCACTATACCTATGGATTCGGTGCGAGAAATCCTCTCCTTCAACGAAGAAGAGACGCTCTGGGTTCATCCCCAACTTCGACAATGAGGCGCACGACCTTCGGGTACGGCGCCTTTCGTTTTACCTGTATAATTATTTACATGAATTACATTATTATCTTGATTGCCGGAGTTGCTCTGGGTTGGATTATGTCTTCCACAAGACGGAAGATCAGTTTTACTTCCAAACAACAAAGAGAAAAAGAAGCGGGTAAGGAAGCGATATATGGACTTCTCGAAACTAATCACCCTCTTACCAATAATGATGTGGAAGTAATGCTCAGCATTTCTGACGCCACCGCCACCAGATATTTCGACGAGTTAGAGAAAGAAGGCAAAGTGCGCCAAGTGGGGAAAACTGGTCGATATGTGAATTACGAAAGAATTTAAATGGCTGAAGAAACTACAACCGAATCTGTGATAAGTGAACCAGTGGCAGAATCTACCCCTACTCCCGAACAGCCAATTCTCGAGCCACAACTGACTCCTGAACCATCGCTAGGGCCTTCTGCAACCGCTCCAGAACCTAGCCAAGCCCCAGAGCCCGTTGTCGAGCCGGAACCCCAATCAGTACCTCAACCCGAACCGATTTCCGCTCCCGAACCCCAAGTTATCGCCCCTGTATCTTTGGTAAGCCGAGCTAGGGAATTATTGGTCAAAGCTAGAGAAACAATCCAATTCCGAAAGCGCAAGAAGCTGGATAAGATAATGAGTATATTTCTGAAACAAAGCACTATAGCCAATGATGATGTCCAGAAACTTTTGTATGTATCTGACGCCACAGCTACCAGATATTTAGACCAGCTAGAACGAGAAGGAAGAATTAAGAAAGAGAATGCTGGGAAGTATTTGTCGTATTCCAGAATGTAAGGGAGTATCTGCCGTGTCCTCGCAATCCTACGGCAGATGGTGTGCGCGCACGGGTGGTGTGGGGCAAGCACAGAAACTAATGAGCCTCGGGCTGTTGCCGCTAGGGCGTCTGTGACTAAAGACGAGCGCCGACGTTAACTGGAACTACCAAACTCTAGTAGCGAAAGCGACACGCCAAACATAATATTGAAAACGTGGAGAGGGGTTATGCTAGGGCGGACTCCGAAGGCACGGAAAACGAAGGCAAAAACACTCAATAACCACTAGCCAAAAAAAGCACTGAATACTCTGGCTAACCCCTGCGAGGAGGAGTCCCGACGCTGGGGAGAGGATTCCTTCCTCTCCCCAAAGAGTAGCGGGTAGGGCTTGCGACTCATTTACCGGGTATTTGAGCCGCAAGCTATCTACCCGCACACAGGCACTAGGCGCTCGTAGCCATAGCGGTAACAGCCCGAGGTGGATACCGAGTGGTGCACCCACTTGTCACGGACGACTACTAAACTACAGACCGAGCACCGAGTTTCTTGCATTCCTAGCCGAGCCCCTTTCCGCTCATTCCATTCAAAAAAGTCTTATCACCGCGAAAATATAAAAGCATGAAGGCGGAAAGGGGCGCTGAGACGCATGCGTCTCAGCCCAGCATTAGCACATTAGTCGAGCGTAGGAGGAACTCTAAAGCCACTAGACACGCGGAGCGTGCACCTTAACCCTTCGGGCAAGAATCAGGAATTTCTGATAAAGTAAGTTCGAACGAGGTCGTACAGACCCACCAGCGAGATTAGTTTAGTGGCAGAACTGGTGCTTCCCAAGCATCGGGCGCCGGTCCGATTCCGGCATCTCGCACTAATTTTGGCTTAGTTCGTCGAGACGCTGACGATTCCTCTCTCCGTAGTCTATTTTAAAATCGACATGGGGGATGATGCCGAGGCGCGACTCGTCGCGGATGTATCTCTTGAACTCGGGAGTTTTTCTTTCTAGGAATTTTAGCGCGGTATCTTCTTGGCTTTCCGGTAACGTGGTAAAAAATATTTTCGCTTCTTTGCCGGTCGGCGAGATTTCGACCCTGGTGATGGTCAGGAGGGACGAGTCGCTACCTTCTTCACGGGCGAATTGGGCCGCCAGGCGGTGCAGGATTTCGGTTATAATCTCGCGTTTTATCTCACGCATGTTATTTGGTGGCCAATACCACTCCTTGGAGCGTATCGCCAGGAGCCGCTTCCATCTTTGACTCGACCATGGCGCCGAATTCCGTGCCTTCATTCACCGTATTGACCGCGGCTTTGGCTTGCTGAAGTTCCTTGAGTTTGCCACGGCCGATTTCCGCTTCCCGGCGGATGATTTTGACCATGGCGCCGCGCGAGAAACTGCCGGTTATCACTCTGGCACCGAGTACCTGCTTGCCTTTGCCGCCGCTAAAAATCTTGAGCACTTTCGCCGAACCGGTGATTTCTTCAATCTCCACTTTCGGCTCGCGTTCGGCGACCAGCTCAATAACCTTGTCTGTCAATTCATAAATAACGCCGAAAGAAAGTATTTTGACGCCCGAGCGCTCGGAGAGCGAAAGGGCTGGCGCGTCGATTTTGACATTGAAGCCGACAATGACCGCCCCTGTGGTGGCGATGGCGGTCTTGACGTCGTTTTCATTGACGCTGCCGACGCCGGAGACGATGACTTTCGGCGCTATCCGCTCGCGGGTGATTTTCTTCAATTCGCCCTCCACCGCCTCGAGACTGCCGGCGGTGTCGGCTTTTAATATGATGGGTAGAAGTGTGACCCCTTCGGCCGTTTTCGGCTGCTCTTCTTTGTCCGCCGCCCTGCTCTTTTGCTTTTCAATGTAGGCCAAGGCATCTTCTTTCTTGAGAAAAGTCACGAACTCCCGGCCGATGGGAGGCAATTTGTCCCAGCCGATTAGTTTGACCGGGCTCGAGAGCGAGAGTTCTTCGACCGTGTTGCCCGCGGCATCCAATATGAAGCGGATGGGCACGAAAGCGTCACCGGAGGCGGCAAAAGTGCCCCGGCGGACGGTGCCGTTCTTGATGATACCGACGGCGGCGATGCCTCTTTTGGCATCGAGGCTCGATTCGATAACGATGCCGGAGCCGAACGCTTCAGGTTCGCCCTCCAGGTGCTCCATTTGGGCCATGAGCTCAATCATATCCAGGAACTCCTCGACACCCTCGCCGGTTTTGGCCGAGAGGGCCACTACCGGAGTGTCGCCCCCGTAGCCTTCGACGAAGATGCTGTTCTCGGCGAGTGTCTGCTTGGCGCGCAGGATGTCGGCCGCCGGTTTGTCGGTCTTGGTAATAGCGACCATCATGGGCAGTGCATTCTCCTTAATATATTTAAAACTCTCAAGTGTCTGTGGTTTGACGCCGTCCTCGGCGGAGACGATGAGTACCGCGATATCAGCGACTCTGGTACCGCGGTTCCTGACATTTTCAAAAGCGGCATGGCCCGGCGTGTCAAGCAAAGTCAGTTTCGTCATCCGGCCATCTTTTCTCACCCGGCTCACTTCATAAGCACCCACATGTTGAGTAATGCCACCTGCCTCTTTCTCCGTGATGTTAGTTTCTCGAATGTAATCGATTAAAGAGGATTTGCCGTGGTCGATATGGCCGAAAATGCCCACCACCGGCGGACGGGTAACTTTGCCATCTTCTTTTTGAGCGGACTGAGGCATGTTGATAATTTCATACCTTATCACAAAAATGTTGCAAAAACACTTCACGCGTATAGAATGGCGGAATGAATTTGTTCGGCCCAAAAAGGATTTTCCTCGACTACGCTTCCGCCACTCCTCTCTTGCCTGAGGTTAAAAAAGAGATGGAGAAATACTGGGTGGCGGACTTTTACAATCCCAACGCTATTTATGAAGAAGGAGTAAGGGTAAAAAGGGAAGTGGCGGAATACCGCACGAGGATTGCCAAAGTGCTTGGCGTGGCGAAAGAATCTGTCATCTTTACATCGGGTGGCACCGAAGCGAATACCTGGGCAATTCGAGGAATAAAAAACGGCCGTCTGATTCTGGATGCCGAGAGTCATCCTTCCGTCTTTGACGCGGCTCAGGGTTATAAAAGCGCGACTTGGAAAGCCAGTGAACCTTTGCCATTGGATAAGGGTACCACCTTAATCTCTACTGTCAGCACCGAGAACAATGTTGGCCGGCAAGCCCGCGCCTGGAGAAAGAGGCACAACACCGAGTTCCCGATTGTACACGTAGATGCTTCTCAGACCGCTCAATATTACAATGTGGCGCTCGAGGCCCTGGCCTGCGATGCGCTCACTCTCGATTCGGCCAAGTTAAACGGACCGAAAGGCATCGGGGCTTTGATTCTCCGCAAGGGGGTGAAGCTCGAACTTCCGCCACTGGGTACGCCTCCCGTTCCGCTGATTGCCGGTTTCTGTGTCGCGCTTGAGAGAGCGGCTCGAGATAGGGAATCGGAGCGGATACGTCTAATTTTATTGAGCGAAAAATTTACCGAAGCGATTCGGCGCGGAGTGCCAAGGGCTATGGTCACCAATATTTCACCCAATATCGTAAACATATCCGTACCGGGCATTCTGCCGGAACTGCTGGTGCTGGCTCTTGATAAGCAAGGTGTTATGGTTTCCGCCGGCCCCGCTTGTGACTCAAATAAGCCCGAACCTCCCGAGACTCCGGTCCGTTTTTCTTTCGGCCGTGGCACTACGGAAAAAGAGCTGAATTATGCCGTTAAAATATTTTGTGGAATCGTCGGTGCCATGTTAAAATAGCCCATATGCAGCCATTTAATCATTTCACCACCAAGGCGAAGGAGGTTATACGAAAGGCTCATGAGCTGGCCATCGAACGCGGCCAGAATCACGTCAACCCCATCCATCTTCTGGCCGCACTTCTGCTCCAGGAAGAGTCCATCGTGGTCTCCATTCTCGACAGGATGGACATTGACACCATTATGCTCACCGACACGGTGCTCGAAGCCATCGAAAGTCCGGAAGCGAGCCAGACCATTTCTCCCTCCTATCAGATTTATCTCACTCCAGAACTGGCTCACGCCATCGAAGCTTCGAGCAAAGTGGCCCAGGGGCTGGGAGACGAGTTCGTCTCGACCGAGCATCTTTTCATCGCTGTCCTGGATGTGCCGGGCGAGGCGCGGGAACTTCTGGTGAAATTCAAAATAGACAGGCAAACAGTCTTGAAAGTGCTCGAAGAACTCAAGAAGTCGAGCCCGGCCGAACCGAAAGAATCCAAGAAATTCAAATCGCTCACCAAATACACGCGCTCGCTCACCACTCTAGCCAAAAACAACAAACTCGACCCGGTCATCGGCCGCGATGAGGAAATTTCCCGCATGATTCAGATTCTTTCCCGCCGCACCAAGAACAATCCGATTCTCATCGGCGAAGCGGGCGTGGGCAAGACCGCCATCGCCGAGGGGCTCGCCATCCGCATCGCTTCCAGTAACGTGCCCGAGTCTTTGCGCGAGAAAGAACTGGTTTCGCTCGACCTGGGCCTCCTTATCGCCGGGACCAAGTACCGCGGCGAGTTCGAAGAGCGTTTGAAAAACATCATCAAGGATATCGAGAAGTCCGACGGCAAGATCATCCTTTTCATCGACGAGATTCACACTATCGTCGGCGCCGGCGCCGCCGAAGGCTCGATGGACGCTTCCAATATGTTGAAGCCCCCGCTCGCCCGCGGCGACCTGAGGGCCATCGGCGCCACCACATTGCGCGAATACCAGAGGCACATCGAGAAAGACCCGGCTTTGACCAGACGCTTTCAGCCGGTCTACATCCAGGAGCCTTCCATCGAAGATGCTATGACCATTCTCCGCGGCCTTAAAGAGTGCTACGAGCTCTACCACGGCGTACGCATCACCGATGACGCTATTCAGGCGGCCGTCACCCTTTCTTCCCGTTATATCACCGACCGGTTCCTGCCGGACAAGGCCGTGGACCTCATCGATGAAGCCGCTTCTTTCCTCAAGATTTCGCTCGAAAACATGCCGCCCGTGCTCCAGGAAGCTCATTCGAAAATCATGAAGCTCGAGATTGAAAAGGAAGCCCTCAAGAAGGAAACCAAATCTCCCAAGGTCAAATTGCGCCTCAAGGAAATCGAGACGAGTGTGGCCGACCTGCGCGAACAGACCGCTGAAATCGAATTGAAGTGGAAGAATGAAAAGGAGACGGTCGGGGAAATCAAGGAAATCAAGAAAAGCATGGAGACGCTCCGTCTGGAGGCCGAAGGGGCCGAAGCTCGCGCCGACCTCTCGCGGGCGGCCGAGCTTCGCTACGGCCGCATCCCGGCTCTCGAGCGTGAACTTGATTTGAAAGCCAAGCGCCTCAAGAAACTCCAGAGTTCCAGGCGCATTCTCAAGGAAGAGATTACCGCCCAGGATATCGCCTCTATTGTCTCGCGCTGGACCGGCATCCCGGTCTACCGCATGCTCGAAGAAGAAGCAAACAAGCTTAGCCGCATGGAAGAGTTTTTGAAAAAGCGCATCGTCGGCCAGGATGAAGCGGTCAGAAAGATTGCCGACACCGTCAAACGAAGTCGCGCCGGCATCTCCGACCCCAACCGGCCCATCGGCTCGTTTATCTTCTTGGGCCCCACCGGAGTGGGCAAGACCGAGCTGACCAAAGCGCTTGCCGAATTCATCTTCGACGACGAGAAGGCGCTCATCCGCGTCGACATGTCTGAGCTTATGGAGAAGCACGCGATCTCAAAGCTCATCGGCGCGCCGCCGGGCTACGTCGGCTTCGAAGAAGGCTCGAGCTTCGCCGAATCCGTCCGCCACCGACCGTATTCCGTCATTCTTTTCGACGAAATCGAGAAGGCTCATCCCGAGGTCTTTAACGTGCTTCTTCAGATTCTCGATAATGGGCGGTTGACGGACGCCAAAGGCCGGGTCATCAATTTCAAAAACACGGTTATCATCATGACCTCCAATATCGGCGCCCAGTACATCGACAAGATGCAGTCCATCGGCTTCAGCCGCGGCGATAAGGATAATTACGAAGGGGTTAAGGAAAAAGTGCTCTCGACCCTCAAAGACCATTTCCGCCCGGAATTCATCAACCGCCTTGACGATGTCATCGTCTTTGACGTGCTTTCGAAGGAGGCTATCAAGGAAATTGTTCGCATCCAGATTGATATCATCAAAAAGCGCCTGGCCGAAAAGGAAATCGAACTTTCGGTCACCGAAGACGTGCTCGACCTCTTGGCCAAGGAAGGCTACAACCCGCAATACGGAGCGAGACCCTTGAAGCGTCTCATCCAGGACAAGATATTGAATCCCGTCGCCTCGATGATGATAGGAAACAAAGTGCTTTCCGGTGGCACCATTCTCGCCGATGTCCACGGCGGCCAATTCACCTTCGATGTCAAAAAGAGCGCGCGTTCTGGCCGGGTCAGCACTATTTCTGCCAGAAGGGAAGCGAACGTAAAGTAATCTGAATAAGAAATCCCCTACGCAAGCGTGAGGGGATTGTGTTTGGTCGGGGCGTGGCTCGCCTTTTGGGGTCTGCTCTGGGAAGCGGATTTGGTTGGGCTGTTGCCCACGTCACAGCGCTGTGATGAGCTGTTCCCCTGAGGTTGGCTTACGCACCCGACCTGGAACCATAATAGCACTGCCAAAAATCAGCGCAAGTCTGCAGGAAGAGTTTTGCAAGTCTTCACTTTTTCCATTAGAATGGCTTAATTGCTGTCTCTCTCGAGGCGCGTACGGCACTCGGAACGAGAGAATCAGCAAGCTGTTCTCTGTTCCTCGTTTGTACGCGTCGGTGGCGGAGTGGTCAATCGCACTAGACTGTAAATCTGGCGGCCTTAGGCCTACGCAGGTTCGAATCCTGCCCGGCGCACAAAATAAAAATCTCGGTCTTGTGCCGAGTATTTTTATTTTGCTGTATTGGCGACAGGATTCGAACAGGAGTGGGGTCGGGAGAGGAGGAATCCTCTCCCGTGGAGGAAGGCAGCGAAGCGTCGGAAAACCGAGGGTTTCCGAGGGGTTCAATCCTGCCCGGCGCACACTTAAATCTTGATCTTTTTTGAACTAACCTTTGTCTGTAACAGCCGGCTGGCGGCTATGTTGAATTTGTTTCTGTCACCAGTAGTGAAATAAGAAATTTTACCCCGTTTCTCTTGCGTATTCTTGAAACGATTGAGTTTGAGAAGCGCTTTTGCTCGTCTCGCTATGGCAGCTCCGGAATCCAAGATTTTTATCGATGGACCGGCAATCTCTCGTATCGCATCTTTCAGAAACGGGTAATGCGTGCAGCCGAGGACTAAATAATCAACATCCGAATCTTTTACTTTCTTGAGATACCGTTCGAGGAGAAAGGTGGTGTTGGCGCTGTTCAGCTTGCCGTTTTCCACCACTTTTTCCAGGCCGGGACAGCCGATGTTAAGCACTTTTACTCCTTGGCAGAAGTTTCTCATCAGCCCTTTCAACTCTTTGCTTCTGGCGGTAGCTCGGGTGGAAAGGACCGCTATCGAATCCGACCGGGTCTGTTCGGCGGCGGGTTTAAGGGCGGGAACGGTGCCAATGATGGGAAAAGGACATTTCTCCCTTAACGCATCTTTGGCATAACAAGTGACTGTATTGCAGGCTATGACCAGTAATTTTATATTCTGTCTGGCAAGATATGTGGTGGCCCGGCGGGAATAATCTATTATCTGGCGTTCACTTTTTCCACCATAAGGAAGATGCTGCTGGTCGGCCAAGAATACATAGTTTTCATTCGGCAGAAGCTGGCGGAGTTCCCGGAGGATGCTCAAGCCGCCCACTCCGGAGTCGAATACGCCAATCGGTCGTTTGTCCATTCAGCTATTTAATCATTTCTGAAGGCCGTGGCAAAGACTTGCAAAACTCCATATTTAAGGTAATCCCCCACACCTATTTCTGTCCTGGGATTTTGTATATAGAGTCAACTTGCAAAAAAATAAAAACTCGTTTCGGTAGGGGACGCCAAAGGTGTCGGCAAGGGCCACACCTATTATTCGACCAAGAATAAGAAGTCGGTTGAGAAAAAGCTCGAATTCAAGAAGTACAACCCCATCGCGAGGAAGCACACCGTCTACAAGGAAAAGAAGGCCTAGTTTGTGTTAATATAGCCCGCAAGGGCGATTAGTTTAGTGGTAGAACAGCGGTCTCCAAAACCGCTGGCGGGGGTTCGATTCCCTCATCGCCCGCCCAATTCCGCTTTTACATACTTCTCAATTTTTCTGTATTCATCCGGCTTGAACCATTTGATTTTTTTATTGCGCTTAAACCAGGTCATCTGACGCTTAGCGTATTTTTTACTCCCTCGAATGACGCTTTCTTCAGTTGGATTCCAATATTCAAAGCCAAGTTCCTTTAATCTCTTACTCGACACTCCCAATCGTTTTAATTTTCTTATTTCGTTCAAGAGCCCGTTTTTAAACATTTTTTTAACCCTTTTTTCTATCTTTTTATCCAAATCCTCTGGCAATAATCCAATGTAAATAAAGTCGTGGGTTGTTTGTCGTCGGTTGTGGGTAAGCTTAGGTACTCTACCTAGCGCCTCGACAATCTCAAGCGCACGGATTAGGCGTACTTTGTTGTGAGGGTCAATTGTTTTGGCTCTCCTCGGGTCTTTCTTTTCCAAAATTTTGAAAAGCTTTTCCTTATCTAACTTATCTAACTTCCTCCTTAATAACTTGTTCGGTGGTACATTCGGTAGGGAAATTTTCCCAGCCAAGGCGTCAATGTAGAATCCTGTTCCGCCAACCACAATCGGCAATTTATCAGACTTAACAATTTTAGCGATCGCTTGGTTTGTTAAAATTAAAAAATCTGATACAGAAAATTGTTTCTTTGAGTCAGCCACATCCAGCAGATAATGCGGGATGCCGGCCATTTCTTTCGGCGTAATCTTGCCCGTACCGATATCGAGACCTTTGTAAACCTGCCGTGAATCGGCGGAGATGATTTCCCCTTTAAACTTCTTAGCCAGTCTGACCGCTAGGCTTGACTTGCCTGAGGCTGTGGGGCCGATGATGACCAGGATTTTTGTTTGTGCCATGAAAGTGATTTCCTAAACTCTTCCGCGAGAAGAATTGAAGAAGCAAACGCTATAATAATGAACCATTCCGATAATTCAAGCGGCACGGTGTGCAGGAATCTCTGGAAGAAAGGGTGGTAAACGGCCAGGAGCTGGAAGAAAAAGGCCGCTCCGGTGGCCAGGACCATGTACTTGTTCTCGAACGGGTCGGCTCGAAAGACCGATTCCTTTTCCGAACGGCAGTTCCAGGCATTAAACCATTGGAAGACCGCCAGCACAGTCAGGGAAATGGTCCAGGCTTTAGCCAGGTCGGTTTCAAAATAATTCCGGAAAAGAACGAGTGTCCCAATCATCATGGGCGCGGCCATGATAAGCATTCTGCCGGCCATGAAGCGGCTGACCAAATACTTTTCCGGCTTCTCAAACCGTTCGGTGAGAAGCCCTTTTTCGCGCGGTTCCAGCGCAAGCCCTACGGTAAAGAATCCGTCAGTGACAAAATTGAGCCAGATAATCTGTGTCGGCAGAAGGGGCAAGGGGAAGCCGAGAAGAATGGCCCCGGTAATGACCAGCAGTTCGCCGATGGATGTGGACAGAAGGTAAAGAACAACTTTTTCGATGGTCTTGTAGATATTCCTGCCTTCTTCAACGGCCGATATGATGGAGCCGAAGTTATCGTCCAGAAGGATGATGTCAGAAGACTCTTTGGCCACTTCGGTGCCAATCCGGCCCATGGCCACTCCAAGATTTGCGGCGACAAGCGACGGGGCATCGTTCACTCCGTCGCCGGTCATGGCCACTATGTTTCCCGTCCTTTTGTACGCCTCGATAATGCGAAGCTTGTGTTCAGGCGTCACCCTCGCGAAGACCGATACTCCCGCGAGTTTCTCCGCGAGTGTTTTGTCGGAGAACCCGTCTATTTCCATGCCCGTAAGACTCTTGTCGCCCCTCTTGTAGATGCCGGCTTCTCCGGCCAGCGTTTCCGCCGTCCTGACGTGGTCGCCGGTAATCATCACGACCTTGATGCCGGCAGCGATGGCCCGCCTGGTGGATTCCTTGACCTCCGGACGCAAGGCATCTTTGAGCCCGAAAAATCCCAGGAACACAAGGTCCTTGATATTTTTTACGTCGAAATCTTCGACTTGGTCGTGTTTTATGCCCGCCGCGATAACCCGCAGACCCTTCATCGACATATCGATGAATATTTTTTCCAATTCTCCTTTTTCCCCGGCCGAGAGGCGCGACTCTCCATCGGGGCGCCAGATTTCGCTTGAAAGACCCAAGATGACTTCCGGCGCCCCCACGACGGTGGCCATGTTTTCTTTCGCGTTTTTATGCAGGGTGGCGTGATACTTGAGCGAGTAGTCAAAGGGAATCTCCGTGATAAGAGGGGACTCGCGCTCCAAGTCGGTCTTATTGAATGAAAGTTTCTCGGCGAGCACCGCCAAAGCCGCTTCGGTCGGGTCACCCGAGATTTTCCATAATTTCTTTTCGGTATCGAACATGACGCTGGCATTAGAGCAAAAAGCCGCAATCTTGCCGGCCATCAGCAGTTCCTGGTGATTGTGCGGTTCGATGACCTGGCCTTCCAGTCTGACATTACCTTTCGGTTCATATCCGATGCCTCCCAGTTCGAAATTTTTTCCGCC
>LCQJ01000015.1:0-13060 GCA_001004085.1 Parcubacteria group bacterium GW2011_GWA2_50_10b | reverse complement strand
CACCGGCAATCCTTCCGGTATTACCGAGACGCAGATGGATATAACCGTGGTCAGCATCTTAATGGCCGTCTGACCCGATTGTATGCCCAGGGCGAATATGATGGCGCTGGCCACTGCCGTGACGGCGATGATGAGCCGTGAAAGATACCTGATGTTTGCCTTGAGCGGTATCTCGGTTTCGATGGAGGCAATTTCTTTGGCAATCTTGCCGACGACCGTCTCCGTGCCTACCCTCACCACTATTGCCCGGCCGCGGCCCGAGACGATGTTGGTGCCGCGGAAGGCCATATTCTTCTCCTCCATGGTCGGCAGATTCGGATTATCGATTGTTTCGCTTGTTTTGTGCACCGCCTCCGATTCTCCGGTCAGGGCCGCTTCATCGAGTTTCAGGTTTCTTGCTTCCATAATACGGGCATCCGCCGGAATCTTGTCTCCTTCCTGGAGCGCGATAATATCTCCCACGACAACCCCGGTGTCAGGAATGACAATCTCAGAGCCGTCGCGGATTACCGCCGCTTTTGTTTCTATAAATTTCTTTAAGGCAAGCAGGGTATTTCTGGCGCGCCCTTCCTGCACCGAGCCTATCGCGGCGTTGAAGAGGAGAACCGCCAGGATTATCACGCCGTCGATTGTTTCCCCTATGACCCATACCGCGAGTGCCGCGAAAAGAAGAATATAGATAAGCGGGCTTTTGAACTGGCGCAGAAATATCGCCAGGACACTCTCTGTCTTTGCTTCGGGCAATTTGTTCAAGCCGTTTTCCTCAAGCCTGCGCGCGGCTTCGGCGCCCGAAAGGCCGTTCTCGTTTGACTCCAACATCTTTAAAACCTCGGAAACCGGTCTGGTGTGCCACTTAGGTTCCATTTGCTACATTATACATAAACGGTTTGTTTTGGACCCGATTTTATAGTAAGTTTGACGTTATCCTGCGCCGGGATGGCGGAATTGGTAGACGCACACGATTCAAAATCGTGCGGAGCAATCCATGAGAGTTCGATTCTCTCTCCCGGCACATTATTATTTGGTGTTGGCCGTCGGTCGTGTGTTAGAATAATGTTATGTCTCAATTCTATAACGACTCCATTTTCTGGATAGAGGTCGACAAAATCAAGCCGAATCCTTTCCAGCCGCGCCGCGATTTCGACGAAGCCCAGCTCAAGAGCCTCTCCGATTCCATCCGCCAATACGGCGTGCTACAAGCCTTGGTAGTAACCAGAAAAGAGCTTGAGAAGGGAGATGGCGGCATCGGCGTGGAATACGAACTGGTAGCGGGTGAGAGGCGTCTCCGGGCAGCGAAGCTTGCAGGGCTCGTCCAAGTGCCGGTTCTTATCCGCACCGGCGAAGAAACCGACCTCATGAAGCTCGAGCTTGCTATCATCGAGAACATCCAGCGCGAAGATTTGAGCCCGGTTGACCGCGCCCGCGCCTTCGAGCGCCTGGTCAAGGAATTCAATTTTAAGCACCACGAGATAGGGAAGAAAGTGGGTAAGAGTCGCGAGTATGTGTCCAACACCCTGCGCATTCTTTCACTTCCGGAATACATCGTCAACGCTCTTTCCGAGAACAAAATCACCGAAGGCCACACCCGCCCGCTCATGATGCTCATCGACCGCCCGCGGGAGCAGGAAACGCTTTTCAAGGAAATCATGTTTAAGAAATTGAACGTCCGCGAGGCCGAAAGCATCGCCCGGCACATCGCCGTCGAGCGTGCCAGAAAACTGATCGACCAGGAACTCATCGACATCGAAGACCAGTTCAAGGAAAAACTCGGCACCCGCGTCCGCATCGAGAAGAAGCCCGCCCGCCCGAATGGTCATTCGGGCGGGGAAGAAGGGGGCCGGGTGACGATAGACTTTTTCAATAAAGACGACCTGCGTGCGCTTCTGGAGCGCATCGACCGTGAAGGACAGCAAGTTGCCTACGCGGCAGGTACCGAAGCGGTGGCGGAAAGCGCCGCGCCGCTCACCGATGAGGAAAAGATTCTGGCCGAAGACGAGCCTTCAAAGGGCGAAGACGATGACTCCCTCTACTCCGTCGCCAATTTCAGTATTTAACTATTTGCCCAGTTTTTCCAAACGGTTTTTGATATGACGCTTGGCTGTTGAAGTCTTGGCCATCTCAATCCACTTCTGGTTCGGCTTGGCGTTCTCGCTGGTGGTGATGAAGACGATATCCCCGTTTTTGAGCGGCGTGTCGAGGGAGACCAGTTTACCGTTGACCTTGGCTCCGGTCATCTTGTTGCCGATGTCGGAGTGTATCGAGTAAGCGAAATCTATGGGCGTGGAGTCGAGCGGCAGGTCTACCACATCGCCATTGGGCGAAAAGACGAAAATGCGATGATTGAAAAAGTCGCTGGTCAGTCTTTCCCGGAAAAGTTTGTAGTTTTTGGAAGGTTCTTCGTAGTCCGCGAGTTCTGTAATCCATCTCGGTGTGTCTTTAGGAGGCTCTTCTTTTGTTTCTTGGGACGCGGACCTTTTGGGTAGCAGGGCGTGTATCCAGGCGAGCACGTCTCTGCCTTTGCCTCCCTGTTTGTACGAAAGATGAGAGGCGATGCCGTATTCGGAATGCCTGTGCATTTCCTCGGTCTTAATCTGGACTTCCACGATATTGCCGTCGCCGATAAAGACTGTGGTGTGGAGCGCCTGATAGCCGTTCGGCTTCGGAAAGGCGATATAGTCTTTGATGCGCTTCGGCAAGGGCCTCCAGTGCTCATGGATGATGCCCAAGACCTTGTAGCAGTCCGAGACTGAGCCGACCAGGATGCGCATGGTTCTTGACCGAACGGGAGAATTTTTCCAGACTCTCGGCCCGGTCGAGGTGGCGTTCCCTGAGCAACTTTTTCATTTCCTCATGTTCCTTCGGATAGACGTAGGGGAAAGAGAGGTCCTCGAGTTCACGGCTCAATTTCTTGATGCCCAACCTATAAGCAATCGGAGCGTAGATTTCGAGCGTTTCGGAGGCGATTCTTTTTTGTTTCTCTTTCGGCACGTACGCGAGTGTTCTCATATTATGCAGGCGGTCGGCGAGCTTGATGAGAAGCACGCGGATATCCTCTGACATGGCGACAAAGAGTTTGCGCAGACTTTCGTTGTGGCGGGGGGCACCTTTATACTTGAGTCGGCCAAGTTTAGTCACACCTTCGACCAGAAAATTAATTTCTTCGCCGAACTCTTTGACCAACTCCTCTTTTTTTACACCCACGTCTTCTATCGTGTCATGAAGGAGGCCGGCTGCTATGGTGGCGCTGCCGCCGCCCAACTCCGCCAGAATCTTGGCTGTTTCGGAGGGATGGACAATATAAGGTTCGCCGGAATTGCGGAAGTGTTTGGCGTGAGCACTTTCGGCGAAGAGATAGGCTTTTTTGACGAGTTCCTGGTCGCGCGAGGACGCGTTCTTCATGGCCCGCGTAATGTCGGAGAGTGACGTTACTCCTTTTTTATCTTGTGCGGATGGTGATTCAGGCATGTTTTATCGGAGCATCGCTCGGGAATGGTTTTGGTGCCTTCCATCATAAGGGAATTACAGATTTTGCAAAGGTTGCCGGTCGGTTTGGCCTTGATGGCGTATTTGCAATCCGGATAGTTTGAGCAGCTGTAGAAAACGCCGAAGCGGCCGCGGCGTTCGGACATAAAGCCGGTTTGGCAGACGGGGCACT
The DNA here is from genome assembly GCA_001004085.1 of Parcubacteria group bacterium GW2011_GWA2_50_10b. GTDB lineage: Bacteria > Patescibacteriota > Minisyncoccia > Phycocordibacterales > Zambryskibacteraceae > UBA5004. The sequence continues at coordinate 9,405 of LCQJ01000015.1, read as the reverse complement.
GGATACCGGTGGAATTGGCTTTCTCCTGCTCCTCGTCTTTCTTGACGAATTTGCATTTGGGGAAGCGGGAGCAGGCGGTAAACATCCCGAACTTGCCTTCGCGCGTCACCAGGTTGCCCTTGCCGCACTTCGGGCAGAGTTCACCCGTGTCTTTCGGCCCTTCCAGTTCTTTGCCGTCGATGGTCCGGGCGCCCTGGCAGTCGGGGAAGCGTTCGCAGGAGAGGAATTTGCCGCCCTTGCCGAGTTTGACAATCATACCGGAGCCGCAGACCGGGCACTTCTCGCCGTTCGGAGCCTTGCCCAGATTGGTAATTTTTTCCACTTTCTCTTTCGATTTGACCGCTTTGGTGAAAGGCGTATAGAAATCGGCCAAAGTCTTTTTATAAGTGCGTTCACCGTTTGCGATGTCGTCCAGCTCGTTTTCCATTTCGGCTGTGAATGAGTCGCTAATGTAAGTGGCGAAATGTTCCTCTAGAAAAGAGCTTACCACCTCGCCGGTGTCGGTTGGATGAAGCGCCTTGTTGATATTCATGACATAGCCGCGGTCATCGAGGGTTTTGATGATGGAAGCGTAAGTCGACGGCCTGCCGATGCCGCGTTTCTCGAGCTCTTTAATCAGTCCGGCCTCCGAATAACGGGCTGGCGGTTCGGTCTGCTTTTCCATGGCGTCGATATCGAGCAATTTCAAAGGGTCGCCTACTTCACATTTCGGCAAAACGACATCTTCCTTGGCTGAGACGGGGTCGGCCTTGAGCCAGCCGTCAAATAAGATGCGAGAACCGTTGAGCCAGAAGTCCGGCAAGTTTACCAAGGGTTCCCCTTGGTCATTTCGCCAAGGGGAACCCTTGGTATTCATAATATTGGCGACCACTTTGGTGCGCATGACCTCGGCCGGCTTCATTTGGCTCGCGATGGTCCGTTGCCAGATGAGGCGGTAAAGTTTCTGCTCCGCCTCATTGGCCCCGGCTCTCTCGACACCCATGTGAGTCGGGCGGATAGCCTCGTGCGCTTCTTGGGCGTTCTTGGATTTTTTGGCAAAGACGCGCGATTCGAAATAGTCCGCGCCGTATTTGCTCTTGATGAGCGATTCGATTTCCTTTCTTGCCCCGACGCCAAGGTTGGTTGAATCGGTGCGCATGTAAGTGATATGGCCGGCTTCGTAAAGTCTTTGCGCCAGACTCATGGTGCGCGACGGCGCCAGACCCAGGCGGGAACTGGCCGCCTGCTGGAGGGTCGAGGTAATCAGAGGCGCTCTCGGCGTTCGGGCCACCTTGGTTTCCTTGACGTCGGTTATTTGCCACGCGCCGTTCTTGGCGAGTTTGAGGATTTTGTCGACCTCCTTTTTATCTGTCGGCTCGACCGAGCACTCGAAATCCAAGGTCGGACCTTGGGGATTTTTAAGGTCCGACCTTAGTGAGGCAATAATCTTCCAGAAAGTGACGGGGTTGAAGGCGCGGATTTCCCGCTCGCGCTCCATGATGATACGCAGTGCCGGCGATTGCACCCGTCCGGCCGAGAGGCCGTAACGCACTTTCTTCCAGATGAGGCCGGAGAGGTCGTAGCCGACCAGGCGGTCGAGCACGCGGCGCGCTTCCTGCGCTTCGCGCAGATGCCCGTCGATGGCGCGGGGATGTTCGAGTGCTTCCTCGACCGCTTCTTTGGTGATTTCATGAAAGACTATGCGCTTGGCGCCCTTCAGTCCGGCCGCTTCCTCGACGTGCCAGGCGATGGCTTCACCCTCGCGGTCGGGGTCGGTCGCCAGAAGCACTTCATCGGCCTTCTTGGCCAATGATTTTATTTCGGCAATCACTTTTTCTTTGCCTTTCGATATTTCGTAGTGGGGGATGAAGCCGCCGGGCACGTCGATAGCGGCCCGGTTTGATTTGGGCAAATCGCGCACGTGACCCACGGAAGCAACCACCCGGTAATCTTTGCCGAGATATTTCTCGATAGTCTTTGCTTTCGACGGCGACTCTACAATCAATAGGCGCATTGGTCTCAATTAATACTACGGATGATTTTTATTTGCAAACCGGCGTTTTCAAAAAGTCTTTCTGACTTCACCCATTTCTTCGGTGATGAGCCCTTTGATTTCCAGCAAGGAAAGGATGGCGGAAGCGGAGCCGGTGTCGAGTTTGCTTTTTTGTATCAAGTCGTCTTTGGCGAGCGGCTTTTCGAGCAAGTTAATGAAGATTTTCTCCTCTTCGCTTAATTCCTCGATATCCAGGAGAGTGGGGTTCTCATCTCTTCTCTTCAAACCGAGCAGTTCGAGAATGTCATTATGGTCGCGGATGAGGGCCGCGCCGAGACGGATAAGCATATGGGGCCCGTCGGAGGTGGGCGAAGTCGCCGGTCCCGGTACGCAGCCAACCTCGCGGTTGTATTCGGTGGCCAGGCGGGAAGTAATCAAAGTACCAGACTTCTTCTCCGCTTCTATTACTAAAGTGGCATGGCACATTCCGGCCATAATTCTGTTACGGCGAGGAAAGGCCCACGCGCCGGAGGGCATTGTGTCATCATATTCGGAGAGCAGGCCGCCACCGTTCGCAACTATTTCATCAGCCAGGTTGGCGTGGGAATGCGGATGGATAACTAAGCGGTTTAGGCCGGAGCCCGGGATGGCAATAGTCTGAAGGCCGTGGCGAAGCGCGGCGCGGTGGGCTATAGAATCGATGCCCAGCGCCAAACCGGAGACAATTGTTATCGGAGAGTCCGCGAGCCCTGCGATCAGAGTCTCACACATCTCCCGTCCGTAGGCGGAATATTTCCTTGAACCGACGACCGCCAAAAGTTTGTTGCCTTCTATCGGGAGCGTGCCTTCATAGCGGAGCCGCTTGGGTGCGTCCGGGATTTCTTTGAGGAGCGCGGGATGCTCGTTTCTCGAAAGGTCGCGAATCATATGATAATATTATGCCATGCTCGATATCAAATTCATCCGGGAAAACAAAGACTTGGTGGCCGCAGGGGCCCGAAAGAAGCATCTCTCTTTCGACGTGGAAAAGCTGATCGAAGCCGATGAGCAAAGGAAGAAACTTCTGGGCCGGGTCGAGGAGAAGCGCGCCGACCAGAACGTGGCCAATAACCAGATAGTGAAGGCTGGTTCGGAAGAGCGCGCCGGCATTCTGGAACGCATGGGCAAATTGAAAGAAGAGTTGGAAAGGGAAGAAGCCGAACTCAAGGAAGTGATGAAAGAGTGGCAAAGCCTCATGCTTATGGTGCCCAATGTCCCGGACGCCTCGGTGCCGGAAGGCGAGAGCGATGCCGATAACGAGGAAATAAAAACGTGGGGCACTCTCCCCAAGTTCGATTTCACTCCCAAAAACCATATCGACATCATGACCGCTCTCGGCATGGCGGATTTTGAAAGGGGAGCGAAGGTGGCCGGTTTCCGCGGCTATTTTCTGAAAGGCACGGGCGCCCTCCTCTCTTTCGCCATCTGGCGCTACGCGCTCGACTTCTTCGTCTCGCAGGGACTGACGCTTCTCCAGGTGCCTTCGCTCGTACGCAAAGAGACTTTGCTCGGCACCGGTTATCTGCCTCAGGGCGAAGAGGATTTGTACAAGACCCAGGACGGCGAATATCTCGCCGGTACGGCCGAAGTGGCCACCATGGGCTACTATCAGAACGAAATGCTGGCCAAGGAAGAATTACCGAAAAAGTTTCTCTCATTCTCGCCCTGTTTCCGCCGCGAGGCCGGCAGTCACAGCAAAGACGTCAAAGGCCTTATTCGGGTGCACGAGTTTTTCAAATTCGAACAACTCATTCTCTGCGAAGCAAGCCATGAAGAGTCGGTCAAATGGCACGAATGGCTCCACAAGAATATCGAAGGGTTTGTGGAGTCGCTGGGCATTCCGTACCGCACAGTGGTCAACTGCGGCGGCGACCTCGGCTTGGGCCAGGTCAAGAAATACGATATCGAAGGTTGGGTGCCGCTGGAGGAAAAATACCGGGAACTCGGCTCGACCTCATACTTTCATGATTTCCAGACTCGTCGGTTGAATATTAAATACAAAGACCTTTCGACAGGCTCAGGGCAGGCACAATATGCGCATTCTCTTAATGCCACGGCCATAGCCACTCCGCGTATTCTCGTTTCTCTCGTCGAAAACTTCCAGCAAGCCGACGGTTCGATAAAAATCCCAAATGTATTGGTGCCGTATATGAACGGTCTTAGGGAGATAACAAAGTAGGATATTAACCTAGGGTGTCAACCTAGGGTGTCAACCTGCCAGGTTGACACCCTGATACATTATAAAAATCCTATAGGAAAATTATAATGTAGCTTGACAGAGATGGTGGAGTATGCTAGGATAGTAACAGACAGGCAAACCTTAAGCCCGGCCCTCCTCGCAAGTTCTTAGTCCTTGGTTCCTTGACCCTTTGGTAAGACCTCCCTTGGTTCTTGGGCATTTAGGTCTTCTGGTCCGACACAAACGTGTCGGACCAGTTTTTTTATTTTGAATTTGATGTAAAATCAATATTGGTAGTAGGTGACATGCTGGCGGTCAAGGCTTCCGGCGACCGAAGCCAGTATCCATTTCACAGGTCGGGAGAGTTTTGTTTTTTAAACCAACTATTATGAAAATTGTTTCGACCGGTTCGACGCTTTCCTCTCCGGAATTCCATGAGAAAAGAAAGAGGGCAAGGCGCCGTCGGCTTTATTGGTGGGCGGCGGGCGTTTTTACCCTCCTCTCCGTTCTGATTTTTCTGTCTCGGCAGGAGAAATTCCTGGTTTCGGCCGTTTCGGTTGAGGGCGCAAAAACTGTGAACTCCGAAATGGTCGAAGCGGAGGTCAAAGAAATCCTCTCCGGCCATTATCTCTGGCTTGTCCCGCGTTCCAATTTCATACTCTACCCGCGCCGCGAAGTCAAAAGCGCTTTGCTGAATGAATTTCCGCGTTTCAGCGCGGTGGACCTGGAGCTCGAAGGCTCGCGGAGACTCTCGGTTCTGGTGACCGAAAGGGAGCCTTACGCGCTTTATTGTGATTCGGCGCTTTCGCCTGAGAATGCCGCCGCCTGTTACTTCCTGGACAAGGAAGGGTTCATCTTCGACTCAGCTCCCTCGTTTTCCGGCAGTGTCTATTTCATCTACGCTCGAGAAACTCCGCTTGCCACACCCTTGGGCCGGGCCTTTTTGCCGCCCGGCGAATTTAAACCGCTTTCCGCCTTTATCGAGAGGCTGGAGAAGTTGGGCATCCAGCCGCTGGCGCTCGAAGTGGGTGCGGATGAGTTCAACCTGGTCTTGCCGCATGATGCCCACCTTGTCTGGAAGAGAGGTAGCGACCTTGATTTGCTTTACGCTAATCTCTCGGCTTTTCTCAACGACGAAGCTATCAAAAGCCAGAAAGATTTCCTGGACCGGGTTTCCACTCTCGACTTGCGCACTGAAAATAAAGTATTCTATCGGTTCAAGGAGTAGATTCAGGATTAAAGATTTAAGATTTATGAATAATTTCTGGGAAAAACTAGAGAAGCCCATTTTCGCACTGGCACCGATGGCCAACGTCACCGACGCCGCATATCGGCGCGTCATTGCCAAATACGGCAAGCCGAGTGTCTGCTGGACCGAGTTCGTCTCGGCCGACGGCCTGGCTCTGGCTGGCACAGAAGGAAAGCGCAAATTGATGCTCGACCTCAAATACACGGAGGCGGAGAGGCCTATAGTAGCCCAGTTCTTTACTTCCTCCCCGGAACACATGCGGGCAGCTGCCGCCCTCGCGGCGGAGTTGGACTTCGACGGCATCGACATCAACATGGGCTGTCCAGACAAAAGCGTCGAGAAACAGGGGGCCGGAGCCAACCTGATGAAAAATCCGGAGCAGGCGAGAGCGCTTATCCGCGCGGCGAAGGAAGGGGCGCCCAATTTGCCGGTTTCAGTGAAGACCCGCATCGGCTACAGCCGGCCGGATTTGGAAAACTGGCTGCCCGAGATTCTCAAAGAAGAGCCGGCGGCTGTCATCATCCATGCCCGCACTCGGAAAGAGATGTCGAAAGTGCCGGCCCGCTGGGAATTCGTCAAAGAAGCGGTCGATATTAGAAACAGAGCGGGAAGCGCAACACTCATTCTGGGCAACGGCGACGTAGCGGATTTAAATGAAGCAAGAATTAGGGTGGCGGAGACCGGCTGCGACGGCGTGATGCTCGGCCGGGCCATCTTCGGCAATCCATGGTTGTTCGCGGAAAAAGGTCAGACCTTAAGTACTGATTCTCAAGGTCTGACCTTGGGGAGCGAAAATATTAAAGAGAAATTGAAAGTTTTAATTGAGCATTGCCAACTTTTCGAAGAGCTCCTGGGCCAAGATAAGAATTTCGCTATCATGAAAAAACATTTCAAAGCCTATGTGAACGGTTTCGACGGGGCGGCGGAGTTGCGGGGCAGGTTGATGGAGACCGGGAATGCCAAAGAAGTCGAAGAAGTCATAAGACATTTTTCGCTTTCGCTCTAAAGGACAAAAAATAGGTAAGTTTCGTTGACATTTAGCGTCTCATATGATAGGAAAAGGCTAGAAAAGCCTCTTGTACATTTCAGAAAGGTGTTGTATGACCAATTTCCGTGCGGTTGTTCTCGGCGTCCTCGTGTTATTCGCAGCCTCAGGTTGCGACATCAAGCAGAAAGTTACCGTCAACAGTCCGACCAGCCCCAGCGGCCCGTCCGAGTCGCCTCCCAGCGTCATCGTGACGGAAGTTTCCGTCAGCACGCCGACCCTCTCGATTACCCTGAACGCCTGTCCCGCCACCATCGGCTTTACAGCCATTGTGCGCGGCACGAATGTCACACAGACGGTAAATTGGGAGTCGACTGGCGGAGGCACTTCCACTTCAAGTGGCACCACTGCTACGCTCTCCATCAATGCCGCAGGGACTTACACAGTTACCGCGCGCTCGACGCAAAATGCGAGCGTCAGCGGCACGGTGACGGTCACGGCGACAGGGAATTGCGCGGATTACCGCCAGCCGTCCCGACTGTGGATGGTCTGTGGTGTCGGATTCCTCATGGATTACCGGTTCAGACGGAGTCTCTTCCGGCTTTGGGACTGGCAGTGGAACGTTGTCCTACAGTGTTTTCCAAAACCCTGGAGGTCCGCGAACTGGCCACATCACAGTGGCCGGGCAGGTAGTTACCATCACTGAAGATGGTGTGCCTGGCCCAACTTCTTGTCCGCCCGGACAGACTGGTTCGCCGCCAAACTGCGTACCGATTCCGCCGCCCACAGCACGGTGCGTTCTGACCCAAGCTCTCACTCCCAACACGGGCAGTGGTCAGCCGGGCCAGACAATGACGGTCTTTGCTTCCTTCGGAAGCGAGGGAGGAGCGGTGTGTCAGCCGACGCACTACTTCTCAAGCGACCCAAGCAAGGTCTCGGTCCACCCGGGCTCAGGCTTGGTCACCTTCATCTCCGTTGGTTCCGCGACAATCTGCGCCCAGCCTAACCAGGCGACGTCGCAACCGCAAACGTGTGGCACGTTTACCACTACCGTCGTCTCAACTCCGAATCAGGCTCCGACCGTGACATTCTCGGCCAATCCGCAGAGCATCAATCAGGGTCAGAGTTCGAACTTGGTGTGGAGCACTACCAACGCCACCTCCTGCACCGCCTCGGGCGGCTGGAGCGGTGGCAAGTCCGTGCCAAACGGAAGTGAGATGGTCACCCCGTCGGTTACCACAACCTACATGCTCACTTGCGTCGGTCCGGGAGGACAGGCGTCAGGGAGCACTACGGTGACGGTAGCCACTCCACCACCTCCTCCGCCACCCCCGGCTCCGACCGTCACGCTCAATTTCAATCCCACGAGCGTTTCGCAAGGAGGCAGTTCCAACGGCAACTGGACTTCGACCAACGCGGTTTCCTGCACGAAGTCCAATGGATGGAATGGCGCCGCCGGCACCTCCGGCAGCCAGACTGTGGTGCTCTCCCAGACCACCACCTTCAGAGTGACCTGTGTCAACTCTGCGGGCGTCTCCGCTTACGACGAGAAGACGGTTACGGTGACAGCACCCAGCTGCCCGTCATCCATCGACTACACACCGTCCGGAGGCAGTATTGCCGTCGGGCAGGTCCGTCAGCTCACCGTGAGCAACTGGCCAAGTTCCTCGTCGTGCCAGCCGTTCTGGTACAGCAGGGACCCGAGCAAACTTCAGGTCAACGGTGGTGACACGATGGTCATCATCAATGGTCAGACCTACTACGGCGGCATCCACGGCAACATCCGTGGAATCTGGACGGGGACGGTCGAAGCGTGTGTCCAGACAAGCTTGGTCACCCCGCAGGTGCTCAAGTGCTACACTTGGACGGTGGTACCGTAGTTCCGATTCGTTCGCCTTGTTCAATACGTGCCCACCATCGCTTCAGCGGTGGTGGGCACTTCTGTTATACTTTGTTTAATGCCAAAGAAAGAGAAAAGCGAAGGAGTTTTATACCGGAAATACCGCCCACATGGGTTTAAAGATGTTATCGGCCAGGAGCATATTGTCAAAGTCTTGGAAGGAGCCATCAAACTCGGCAACCTCTCGCACGCCTATCTCTTCTCCGGTCCGCGCGGCACAGGCAAAACTTCGATGGCAAGAATTGTTTCGAAAGAAATCGGCACTTCCGCCAATGACCTTGTCGAAATGGACGCGGCTTCTAACCGTGGCATAGATGATGTGCGGGAAATCCGGGAATCGGTCAACACTCTGCCGTTCGAGAGCAAGTACAAAGTTTATATTATCGACGAAGTGCACATGCTCACCAAGGACGCCTGGAATGCGTTCCTTAAAACTCTGGAAGAGCCGCCGGCTCACGTGGTCTTTATCCTTGCCACCACCGAGCTTGAGAAAGTGCCGGAGACGGTCATCTCGCGCTGCCAGACCTTCTCCTTCCGCGCGCCGAACCAAGCCACGCTTCAGGCATTCGCGCTCTCGGTGGCCAAGAAAGAGGGTGCCACTCTCGAGCCGGCGGCAGCCGAACTGGTGGCTTTGCTCGGAGACGGTTCGTTCCGCGACGCGCACGGTATTTTGGAAAAAGTTTTAAGTTCTACTAAAGACAAGAAAATTACCAGAGAAGAAGTGGAAGCGGTCACTGGCGCGCCCAAGGCTGGCATGGTCCGGGATATTCTCGAGGCCATTGTCGAGAAGAATCTGGAGAAGGGGATGAAGGCCATACAGGCGGCGGGGGAGGCGAATGCTGAGATGAAACTCTTTGCCAAGCTCATTCTCGAGCGTCTACGCTTTCTCTTTCTCCTTCGGCTCAAAGCGGGAATGGATGAATATATCAAGAAACAGATTTCCGAAGACGATTTTAATTTCCTTAAAGCACTCGCTGACAAAGCCGGCAAAGACCTGACCTCCGACACGCTCCTTACTTTCATCGAAGCCTATGAAAACTCGGGCCGGACCAGTATTCCCGAACTCGCCCTCGAACTTGCT
>LCQJ01000014.1 GCA_001004085.1 Parcubacteria group bacterium GW2011_GWA2_50_10b | reverse complement strand
AACAATCTTGAGCACTGCGGATTGGGCGGCAAGACACCGAATGAATTTCTTGCCGATTATTCAAGACTTAGTCCGCCAAATGTGTGTACCTAGGACATTATTTCGTGTTGGTGGACCTATCGGGAATCGGACCCGAGTCTCGTCATTGCGAACGACGCGTCGTACCACTAGACCATAGGCCCATGATTTATGATTCAGGATTAAGGAATCATTCTTAAATCTTAAATCTTATTTCTTAAATCCGCGAATGTAGTGCCAGGCCGGCGGAGCAAGGGAAGCCAGTATGATTAAAGCGACCACCGGCAACACATATTTGTCGGCATCCGGGATAACCTGGCCGAAGAAATAACCGGCCAGAGTCAGCCCCGCCGCCCACAAAAGCGCTCCTATGAAATTATAGGTAACGAAAGTCTTGTACTTCATCTCCCCCACCCCGGCCATGATGGGCGCAAAGGTTCTCACCACCGGGATGAAGCGGGCAAGGACGATGGTCTTCGCTCCATAGCGCTCGAAGAAGGCGCGGGTCTTGTCGACATTGGCCGGATTGAACCACAGAGACTTTGGGCGAGAAAAGACTTTCGGCCCGACTTTCTTGCCGAAGAGATAACCGGCAGAATCCAGCCGACAAGTAAACCGGATTCGGCGAAAATGATGGCGAAGAGGCCCAGGTAGCCGGCTGTTTGGATGAGTGAAGTTAAATCGAACATATGTGGTGGACCTACGGGGAGTCGAACCCCGACCTGTTCCATGCCATGGAACCGTTCTACCGCTATACTATAGGCCCTTTTGAGGCTTTATTTTGCTTCATTTTTGGGTTAGAATCAAGCGCCTGGGCCCTTAGCTTAGTTGGTAGAGCGCCTCATTTGCAATGAGGAGGTCACCGGTTCGAATCCGGTAGGGTCCACCATAGATGGGATTAAACCCAATTCGGATAATTCGGACTTGGCTTGGCTGATGAAAACCCAGGGGATTTCGGGCACGGCGCGCGCTTCGCGCGAGTGGAGTGTGAGGTTCATAAAATTCAAAGCCAAGATTTTCTGGAGGGTAGATTTTAATACCAGGGTTCGGGGAGGTCGTACTATAGCTATAATAGGCCCTTATTCTGGCCTGTGGATAAGATGGATTTTTATACGCATTTATGCTATTCTATTTATAAGCAAGTAATTCCCCGTACGTGGGCTTCCGGATGGTTGCTCCCAATAACGTACGGGGTTTTGCTTTTTATGGGAAAAGTGGGCTCTCCTCAATAATCTTGCTTTTAATAATATTATAGTAGCTATCGTCCCCCTTTTCGTATTTTCGGAAAACTGCCCAGCTTACAAAATCTACTGCTTGTAATATTTTTTCTTCACTAGGAGTCTTTATTAAAATCTTCATTTTTCCTTTGTGATTATCACTAACCTTTTTTCTTAAATAATCCTTAAAGTTCTCATTTAAAAATTTATTAGTTTCGCGACGAGATGCGATTAGCTCTATTTCTCTATTAGTATCCACAACCCTCTTTGAGTAAATTCGATCGAGTAAAATATTTGTGACGTAGTTATAAAGCACCTGTTTTTCGTCTTGCAATTTGGTGAAAACTTTTTGCTTATTTAAATAAATTGTCATAATAGTGCAATTTTTCTCGCTTAACCTTTTAAGTAGTCTTTGTCGAGTAATAGGCTTCTCATTGGTGGCGTGTAGAACACCTACTCTTCTCTTAATGCTTTTTGATAGTTCGCCGTGTGTTTTCTTTACTACTTTTTCAAGTCCTCTTTTAGTGGATTCAGGAACAAAAAGAAAAGTTATTATAAATTTTTTAGAAGTGCCTTTCTTTTTGAAGTTAAAGCCCAAATCTCCGCTTTCATCCAGATAAATGTAAGACATATTTTGACCTATGATATACTAAATCTGCACTCAATTCGACAAGTTTGGATTTTTTAATGGCCGTCTCGGGTCAATTCAAGCCAAACTTGAGTTGAGTGCACCGGGGCGGCCATTTAAGTTATATGAAATATTTTTTATACGCTAGAAAATCTACTGATGTCGAAGATAAGCAAGTGCTTTCTATTGAAGCACAGCTTTCAGAATTCGGAGCAGGTTAATCAGAAGACCAGATGCCACCGGCGGCAAACCGCTAAAGCGAGATCAAATAAAATGGATATTGGAGAATCCCTTTTATTATGGGAACTTCTATTATACTGGCGAAGTTTGGGAGGGCAAACATATTGCTTGAACGAGACGCCGCTAGGTGGCTCGAACCAATGCGAGAATGGCTAAAGGTGGCTTCAGGATTAGCCGAAGCCGCTCAATCGAACGACCTCCCCTTCAGAAAATCTTTGGCTCGAACCTCCACCTCCACTCGCGCGAAGCGCGCGCTGTGCCTGAAATTCCTTGGGTTTTCATCAGCCAAGCCAAGTACGAACTCTCGGAATCCAATCCTTTCCTACCTATGGTGCCCGGGGTGGGCATCGAACCCACATCTCTTGCGAGACACGATTTTAAGTCGTGCGCGTATACCAATTCCGCCACCCGGGCCTGGAGGCGTGGAGGGGAATCGAACCCCTGCATAACAGTTTTGCAGACTGTCGCGTTGCCACTTCGCCACCACGCCAATGGCTAATACGATACCACAAAATGTTGAAAAATGGGGGAATCGATGGCATACTTTAACGTGCTTGCGCCCTTAGCTCAGCTGGTAGAGCAGATCCCTCTTAAGGATAAGGTCGAAGGTTCGATCCCTTCAGGGCGCACCAGGTCCCCCTTCGCATAAAGCTTCGGCGGGACGAGGGCGGGTGGCGAAATGGCAGACGCACTGCGCTTAGGACGCAACGGGGTAACCCATGGAGGTTCGAGTCCTCTCCCGCCCACTTAGATTATGGAAAAAGAAAATAAGAATATATTGGAAGGAATTATCCGCGTGACCGGCAAAGGCGTGGGTTATTTCCCTGCCCCGGATGAGAGTGATGACTTCGAAGTCCAGCCGGATAATTTAAATGCCGCACTCAACAGAGACAAGGTCAAAATTGAGATTCTGGATAAAGAATTGTTGGGCAGAAAGCAGGCTCAGGTTGTAGAAATCGTTGAGCGTCACAAGACTGAATTCGTCGGCATTCTAGAGAAGGCGGATGCGGGCTTCTTTCTAGTGCCCGACGACAAGCGGATGTACCGGGACATTTTCGTACCAGCGGACAAAGCCAATGGAGGAAAAGCGGGAGAGAAAGTGCAGGTAAGAATCACGGAATGGGAGGATGCATCAAAAAGCCCTAAGGGCGAAGTGGTACGCATCATCGGCAAGGCCGGCGAGCACAACACCGAAATGCTCGGCATCATCTACGAGAGCGGCTTTGAAGTCGACTTCCCTCCCGAGGTCGAGCAAGAAGCTAAAGCTTGGAAAACAAAATACGAAAAGGAGGACAAATCGAAAGACCGCAAGGATTTCCGCGGCGCCACCACCTTTACCATCGACCCCGCCGATGCCAAGGACTTCGATGACGCCATCTCATTAAAGAGTCTGGAAAACGGCGATTTCGAAATCGGCATCCATATCGCCGATGTCTCGCACTTCGTGGTGGAGAAAACCGCCCTGGACAAAGAAGCCAGGAAGCGTGGCACTTCCATCTACCTGGTCGACCGGACCATCCCCATGCTCCCGGAAGTTTTATCGAACGACCTCTGCTCTCTCAATGCCAATGAACCGAAATACGCCTTCTCGGCCGTATTTATCATGGATAAAAACGCCAAGGTTAAAGAAAGGTGGTTTGGCCGGACGCTCATCGAATCGGACAAACGTTTTACTTACGAAGAAGCCCAGGAAATCCTGGACAAGAAAGCGGGCGTCTTTTATGACGAGCTGAAAACCCTCAACGACCTCGCTTACAAGCTGCGGACGGAGAAATTCAAAAACGGCGCCATTGAATTCGAAACCGAAGAGGTGAAATTCGAACTCGACGCGGCTGGCAAGCCTATACGGGTTTATAAAAAAGAGCGTAAGGACACCCACAAGCTGGTTGAGGACTTCATGCTCCTCGCCAACCGGGAAGTGGCCGCTCACATGCACACCGTCAACAACGGCAGCCGCGCCGCTTTCGTCTACCGCATCCACGACGCCCCCGACCGCGAGAAAATCGTCAACCTCGCCACTTTCGTCAAAGCACTGGGCTTTGAACTCAAGAACAAAGACGGCGAAACCACCGCCGAAGACATAACCCGGATGCTCCATTCGGTCGAAGGTACCCCGGCGGAGATGCTCGTCAAAACCGCGGCCATTAGGAGTATGTCGAAAGCGGTTTATTCGACCACCAACATCGGACACTTCGGTCTGGCTTTCGAATATTACACGCACTTTACCTCCCCCATCCGTCGCTATCCGGACCTGATGGTCCATCGCCTCTTGCAACGCTTCCTCGTTAAAGGCCGGATCGAACAGGACGAAATGATCAAATACCAGAGACTTTGCGAAGACTCGAGCGAACGCGAAATGGAAGCGGCCGAAGCGGAACGCGCCTCCATCAAATACAAGCAGGTCGAGTACATGCAGGGGCATATCGGCGAGACCTTCGACGCCATCGTCTCGGGCGTTTCCGAATGGGGCATTTATGTAGAGGAGGTCAATACCAAAGCAGAAGGCATGGTCAAGCTCCGCGACATGAAAGATGATTTCTATGAATTAAACGAGAAGCTCTACGCCATCGTGGGCAAGAAAACCGGCAAAAAGTTCTCTCTCGGCGACAAAATCCGCGTCAAGCTCATCGCCTCCGACCCGGAACGCAAAACTCTGGACTTTACATTTATTTAGATTTGATATAATCTAAATCTTAGAGGGTCGATGACTCCGCTAGTCGTATATCCACGATAGGGGTAACTGGGAACTACTCCTATTAGTACGGCCAGGCTGTAACATCGGTTGTCGACCCTCGTACCTTTTCTAGAGATATGTCTCATTTGAGACCGCCGGCGATGCGTTGCATCGCCGGCGGATTCATTTTATTCGGCAAGGTGTCAACCTGCCAGGTTGACACCTTTGGTTGACCTAAGTTCGGTCTCCAACTTTTGCCTATTTTCTAGAAAGCCTTTCAAATCCCGTTCGTACTTATTCGGGTTAGTTTCAAAAACTTTGTAAAAAAGTTCCTTATTGACTATTTTGTCATCCTGACACTCACCGTAGTAATTTTTTAGGCCTGACCATTCGTAAGATTTTAAAAGTTCCAGTTTTTTATGGGAACTTTTTGGAATTAAATCAATTGGATTTAGATCAATGTAAATGGGAATGTAGGCAAAATAGCTTTCACTTTGCATTGGAACTATCTTGGCGCTGTTTTGAAATAAGTATCCACTTCGGCCATTATTTTTCAAATTGAAATACTTGGTATAGGCATTTCCTAGACGCTTAGTAAATTCAAGAATACCACCATCAATCATTTCATAAAGAAGTATATGGAAGTGATTAGGCAACAATGACCATTTCAATACCTCAACCAGCTTATCTCTTTCTGGCAATTTAGCATCCGAGCTAAATATATCCGGAAGCTTGGTTCTAATTTTCCCTTCTAAGTTATTCAATAAAAATAGGTTGTCGCGAAAACGCTTATAATCACTATGACCATTGAATATCTTTCTTTTATCTACCCCGCGATTGTAAATGTGAGCAATATCTCCTATCATCACTTAATTTTCTCATCTACGGCTAAGGTGTCAACCTGCCAGGTTGACACCTTTACTTCGCCACTTCGACCGCTTGATCGAATGAGATGGAAAGCAGTTTGGAAATGCCGTTCGAGGCCATAGTCACGCCGTAAATGACGCCGGCGCGGCTCATGGTCTCGCGGTTGTGGGTAATCAAAATGAGCTGGGAGTATTGGGAAAGCCGTTCCACCAGGTCGCCGTACTTTTTGGAATTGGATTCGTCGAGGGCCGCATCCGTCTCGTCGAGGATGATGAAGGGCGGCGGATTGACGGCCGAGATGGCGAAAATGAGGGCGATGGAAGTAAGCGCTCTCTCGCCGCCCGAGAGCATCATCAGTCCGCGAATCTTTTTCTTCGGCATGGTGACTTTAATCTCCAAACCCTCTTCTACTTTTTCTTCCCCTATCTCTTCCTCAACATCTTCAATCTCTTTTTTAGCCGACTCTTTGGTCAAAATAAGCTGCGCCTCTCCGCCACCAAACATGGCTGTAAATAATTTATCGAATTCCTTATTGATATTTTCGAGCCCCGTCTCAAACTCCGTGGCAAGCCTGGCTTCCAAATCCTTAATAAGTCCCTTAAGAGACTCTGCGGAATGTTCAAGATCCAGAAGCTCCCGCGATAAAAATGCGTCTCGTTCCGATGTTTCCGCATGCTCTTTTTTCAGCTCTTCCGAGCCCGCCATACTGGAGTCCTCAAGCCTGAATTTACCCTTCTCAAGCGCGCGTTTGCGCTCTTCCTGCTTACTTCGCGATTCATTTGCCGCGGTAACATCTTTGTAGTGAAGAGCTTGATGGCCCGCCAGGCGTCCAACTTCTTCGAGCTCGCGCTTAAATTCGGTTTCTTCCATATTAAGCCTCTCCTCGCGTGATTTCAAAAGATTTAATTTCGAAACAAGTTCCGATTCTTCAGACATAATGCGGAAAATGGCCTTTTCTGCCTCATTAATCTCATTCTCTTTCTCTCTTGCCGCGGCAAGCGCAGTCTCATCGGCGGTTTTGCGCTTTTTAAGCTCTGAAATTCTCACCTGTGCTTCGGCAATGAGTTTGGAATCCCTGTTGTGCTTCCTCTCCTGGATAAACTGTTTGATTCGTCCGATAATTTTACCGATATCGGAGAAAACGCTTACTTCTTGAAACAAATCTTCAACCTCCTTAAGCCGCACGGTCTTTGTCTCTTCCGAAGCCGCGAGCCTTTGTTCATTCTCTATCGCCCTTTCCTCGGCCATAATAAGCCCTTCAAGTTTGCCTAGCTCTCTCGTCAACTCGTCCCTATGCTTTCTGGCTGCGCTTAAGCCGGACTCGAGCTCAATCATTTTCTTCGCGTCATCAGATTCTTTCGAAAGTTTTTTTAATGCTTTATCTAACGGCTCCCTTTCATCTCTAAGCTCTGATTTAAGTGAAGCGATATAAACTTCTTCATTTTTAAAATATTCCTGCGCGAGCTTTATCAGTTCTTCGCGCAAAATTTCCGTTTTCTCGAGTTTCTCTACCTGTTTTTGCAAAAACTTTAGATGCGGAGCGATTTCCTTGCGCAACGCTTCGACCTGGGCGATGTTCTCGAAGGTCTTCTTGAGTTTGCGCTCGCTCTCCAGCCGCTTGTATTGATAAAGCTTGAGTCCCAGCGCGTCTTCGACCATCGCTTTACGCTCCTTGGCGTTGGCTGAAACAATTTTATCGGCCTCGCCCTGCGAGATGATGTGATGCCCGCTGCTGCCTATATGAGCGCCCGCCAGGAGTTCCAAAACGTCTTTAAGGCGGACTTGGCTGCCATTGATGGAATATTCATTCAGCCCGTCGCGATGGACCACGCGCTCGATGGAAACTTCGGGGAAATCGATATCGAAAATTTTCCGCGAATTGTCGAAAGTGACCTTGACGGAAGCCCGGTTGGCGCGCGGCTCGCTCATCGCCCCGTTCCAGATGAGGTCCTCGCCACGCTTGCCTCGCATGCTTTGAACCCCGAAAGCTCGATAGATTTAAGATACATGATTGAAGAATATTAAAAACAAAACTCTCCCGACAATGGCCGGAAGAGAAATGAAGAGATTTGCGAGGAGGGCCGGGTTGTTGCCGTTCCACCTGTTCTCGAGCCAGTTCCAGTTCACGACCACGCGTTCGCCGTTCCAGTAGAGGTACGCGACCTTGCGGTTGTCGCCGGAGGTCCGTTAACGTAGAGAGTGCCGTCCGTGCCACTGCCCAGCGTGAATGTTTTTAAGCAAGCTTCTGGGCTGTATCGTATTCCGCATCATAATGCGATAGCACTCCCCACCAAGTTCCTTCATTTTTTGTCCCTCGACTGTGCTCGGGACACCCTGAGCCCGTCGAAGGGTGAAGTTCCCCATAAACCCTCCGTCTGAAACCGTAATCGCAGACGTTCTCAGCTTATGGATACTGGCTTCGGTCGCCGGAAGCCGTGGCCGCCGGCATGTCACCTAACGCCATTTAAGATTTTAATACAAAAAAGCCCGGCGTGCTAGCACGCCGGGCGGACAAAGTGTCCAAGGGTCCAAAGGGTCAAAGAGTCTAGGAACTTGCGAGGAGGGCCGGGCGGTAGCCGTCCCACCTGCGCTCGAGCCAGCGCCAGTGCACGACCACGCGCCCGCCGTGCCAGCAGAGGCACGCGACCTCGCGGTAGTCGCCGGAGGCCCGCTGGGATTTCCAGAGGAAGATGGCTTTGTTCTTGAACTCCTCCGGGTAAGAGGCGGGGTTCTCGAGCCAGCTCTTCACGAGTTCGTCTTCGAGAGTGTAGGCCCGCTCGATGAGCTTCTCCTCCTGGAGATGCTTCTCGAGGTCGAAGCCCACCATCACGCCGCCGTTCTGCTGGCCGGGAGCGAGGTAGAGTTTGGAGGGCAGCTGCTCGTCCACGATTGACTGGAGTGTGTCCGCGACTTTCGCCGCGCTGCGCTTGCCGTCGATGACAAGTTTCGTCACCGTTGCCCAAAGCTTGAAGAGACGTTCGAACTGATTGCCACTGCTCATGGCACGCTCCTAGTGTAATGAACTGACACCTGCTACTAACAGGTGCTTCCGGAAACTGCCGGACCAGTTGCAAGAAACTCTTGCCTATCTCTTATTATTATATACCCTGGTAGACTATCTGTCAAGTACCGAATCTCACCTTATTTAAAGATTAATTTTCCTTATCTTACTCTACATTATAAGCAAGCTATGGCTTTGTTATAATGTAGATGGGAAATTACTTCCACCCCTGCTTCTCCAGCGCGTTTTTGGCCGCTTCCTGTTCGGCATCCTGTTTGGACTTACCTTCGCCCTCCCCGTAGACTTTATTTCCCAACGAAACGCTGACCGTAAAATGCTTATCGTGGTCCGGGCCTGATTCGCGCACGGTTTTATAAATAGGAGTTACCCCTTCATGCTCCTGGGCCTTTTCCTGGAAAAGGCTTTTGGGGTCAATCCACTTCCCGCCCGAAAGAATTTCTTCCGTCAGCGGCGAGAAATTTTTGAGAATGAAATCTTTAGCGGCTTCATAATCGCGGTCGACATAAATCGCTCCGATGATGGCTTCCAGAGTATTGGCCAGGATGTACTGGCGGGCGCGGCCGGTGTCTTTCGATTCTCCTTTCGACAAAAGCAGGAATTCATTGGCTCCGAGAAGCTGGGCCACGCGGCTGCAGGTATCGGCATTGACCAAGGCGCTTCTGAGCGAAGTCAGTTCGCCCTCGTCGGCCTCTTTGAGCCGGTTATAAAGATAGTCGGTGATGACGAGCTCCAGGACGGCGTCGCCCAGGAATTCCAAGCGTTCGTTGTGCTCAAGGTTGGAGCCGCGGTTCTCGTTGATGTATGAGCGGTGGGTGAAAGCCTGCTTCAGGAGATTTTTATCCGCAAACATTATCCCCGCTTTTTCTTCAAATTTGGAAAAATCCATCCCGTTAGAAGTTACTTCTAATAACATTCCTTGTAAAGAAGATTACACTCATTTCATATTTTTCGGAACTTCTAATGGGATCCATGTTATTTCGATTCGGCGAGCCGGGTCAGGGCCTTGGTCACGATAGGCAGGATATCATCATAGAAATTCAAATCAAGGATATCGGCCAACTTGAACCATCTGACGTCGTCGAGGCCACCCTTCTCCTCTTTCTTCTCGAGAGTCAGTTCCTTGAAGGGCGCTTCGGCCAGGAAATAGGTGACATGCTTGACGATTTTCCCCTTCTCCGGGTGGAAGGTCGAGTAGGAGTTCTCGCCGAGCTTTTCGATAATTTTGACTGGGACACCCAGCTCTTCCTGGACTTCCCTCACCAAACCCTCCTCCAGAGTCTCGTTAGCGGTCTCTCGACTGTCGCCAATCTTACCCTTGGCAAGAGTCCAATGGCCGAAGACGTCATGTACTAAGGCCATATAAATCCCGCCTTCGTGCTTGGCATAAACCACCGCCCCGGCCAGCTTCTCGACCGGCAGCTTGTCGAATGGTACGTTCCCGTAAGCCTTCTTCGGTTTAGGCTGGTCGAACTTGCCCGGCTCGCCCATTTCCTTGTAAACCGCGCCGAGGACGCCATTAATGAACCTGCCGGAAGTATCGCCGCCGAAGGTCTTAGCGAGCTCGATGGCCTCGTTAATAGCCACCTTCGGCGGCACTTCTTTGCGGTCAGCGAAAAGCAATTCGGAGAGCCCGATTCTCAAAATGTTGCGGTCAACGGGAGAAATCTTGTCGAGCGGCCAGTCGGGCGCCGCTTTCTCGATCAGAGTGTTCAAATCATTCTTCTTTTCCAGTACGCGCTTAAGCAAGGCTTCCATGAACGGACGATCGTTTGAGCCTGGCGCAAACTCGGCGATGTTTCTCTCGAATATCGGATAAATATCGGCGACCTTCAGCTTTTCAAAATCCCACTCGAACAGGGTCTGAAGCACTATTGACCTAGAAAGATGCCTTTGTGACATAAAGAACTGTAAACAAATTGACCTAATTATTCTAATTCCTAATTAACCTAATTAGAAATTATCTTGCATTTTCTCTTTCCTTCGTCCTCTTGGCCATACGGTCGAGCTTGGCCGAGAAGTCTATAACCTTCCTGCCCCGATAACTACCAGTTATAGACGAAAGACGATGGCGTAAATAAACATTGCCCGACTCATCTTTCGAAATAGCGGGCTTCGCAAGCGCGTGGTGAGAGCGCCTGTTGTTGGTATGCGACCTGGTATGCCTCATCCGTACTGTCATGGCGTTACTTTACCAGCTAAATTGATAAAAGGAAAGGGCCGGTCTTCATGAGAAGACCGGCCCTAACTACAGAACCGAGGACTATGGGAGATTGAGATGAGCCATGGCAGCCAACAACGCAGGCTGATGTCCGCCGAAAAGCTTGAACTTGAGAGACCAGAGCGGTTCCCAGTAAGGCGGCGACA
Organism: Parcubacteria group bacterium GW2011_GWA2_50_10b; assembly: GCA_001004085.1. GTDB lineage: Bacteria > Patescibacteriota > Minisyncoccia > Phycocordibacterales > Zambryskibacteraceae > UBA5004. Next base: position 12,903 of record LCQJ01000014.1, on the reverse strand, counting down.
TGTCATCGCCATTATCGTTGACTCGCTCTTTGCGAAGTTCGCCACGACAATCCTTCTCTGCAAGAAGATAACCGTACTTAGTATGCTGTTCACCCCCGGCTACCGGGAGTTCTTTCTGCCAAACCAGTCTGGCCTTGTCTGGGAGACAGGCCAAATAGGTCTCTTCGAGAATCTCCCGGCGCAGCATAACGTCGAGAGGCTCGTCCGGGATACGATTCTTACCGCCCGGAAACTTGGTCTGGTTTTCACTCTTACGGCCAGTCGCCGGATGAGTGGAAATGACATCGAGAACCAGGAATTCGATTTCCTGCTTCTCATTCATCTTCCAGATCATACCTAGAACGAAACTGGTTTTCTGGGGGTCTGTCATGACCCACCTCCTTCTGCTCTCTATTATACTACCCTATTTTGCTACTGTCAAGCCTGCCGGTAGGCAGGTTCTTCAAAAAACTCTGTCGGTGAAGCTCCGTTGAGCCGTATTTTTTAAGAGCTTGGCGATGAATAAGCGTACCGTAGCCTTTGTGTAAATCGAAGTCATATTCCGGATATTTTTTGGAAAGCTTGACCATTCTTCTGTCACGCACAACCTTGGCACAGATAGAGGCAAGCGAAACGATTGGAATTTTCTCGTCCCCTTTTATCACCGTGAGTTGATGCTTGAATTCAATCGGCGCTTTGATGCCGCCGTCGAGAAAGATTTGTGATTCTGTTTTAGAAGTTCCAAGACTTTTCAACACTCTTTTAATACCAAGACGGATGGCATAAGCGATACCGTGCCTGTCTATCACCTTCTCCGAGACGAGTGAGACGGCGAAATCCAATTCTTTCTTCTTCTTGCCCTCTTGTGCCAGAGCAAACCAGAGTTCCCGCTCTTCAAGTGTTAATTGTTTGGAATCTTTGATGCCTTTCCAGAACTTTTTGTTGAAACTTTTCGGAACCCGCACCGCGCCGACCGACACTGGTCCGGCCAAAGGACCTCTCCCCGCTTCGTCTATCCCTACAATGTGTGTCATTAGTTCAGAAATCTTGGCTATATTATACCCCCACACCTATCTTGTCATTGCTCTAAATTGTGTTTTCGCCATATTTGGCAAAGTACGTCAAACTTAAACAGACAGCAGGGTTATTTCAAAATATAAAGTCGCAACAAGACACTATGAGCAAGATAGGTGTGGGGGTTATACTATTGATTATGTCCAAGTTTGTACACCTCCATACCCACTCCCATTACTCCCTCTTGGAGGCTCTGCCAAAAATTCCGGAACTGGTCGCCAGAGCCAAAAAAGCCGGCATGACGGCTTTGGCGCTCACCGACTCCGGGAACCTCTACGGCGCCATAGAGTTCTACAAGGAATGCCGGGAGAAAGGCATTAAGCCCATTATCGGTGTTGATTTCTACGTCGCCGTGCGCACCCGTCACGACAAAGAAGCCCGAATCGATAATACCCGCGGCCGGCTGGTGCTCCTGGCCGAGAACAATACCGGCTACCACAATCTCTTGAAACTAGTCTCCGCCTCATACCTTGAAGGCTTCTATTACAAGCCGCGCATCGACCGGGAACTGGCGGAGCAATACAAAGAAGGCCTCATCGCCGTCGCCAGCGAGGACAGTTGGTACAAGGAAGTGTTCGGCTCCGATTTTTATCTGGGAGTGAAGCCTGCGGACCTGGACAAATTACCGGCGGGTGAACAGGCTGTGGCCTTTTATGACGTTTATTATCTTAATCCCGAAGACCGGCCGGTACGCGACATGCTTCTCTCCATTCAAGGCTATTCGCAGGGAGGCGGCGCTTCTTTCGATGAGGAAGAGGACCTCTCTTTCGTCTCGTCGGAACAAGTCAAGAAGGACTTCAAGTCCCGGCCCGAAGTACTGGAAAACGCTGCAAAAATCGCCGAACGATGCAACGTCACTATTGAGCTGGGCAAATGGGTCTTCCCCGACATTAAGACCGAAGATGGCTTAAGCCCCGATGAAGCACTAAAGAAAATCGTCTATGAAGGTTTCGGTGTCCGTGGCCTTAAGAAAACGCCGGAGGAAATCGAACGCGCCGAATACGAATTGAAAATCATCAAAGACAAGGGCTACGCCAAATACTTCCTGGTGGTCTCCGACCTTCTGCGCTTCTCTCACGAGCATGGTATTCTCACCAACGTCCGAGGTTCGGTCGCCGGCTCGCTTATCACCTATCTTGCAGGCATCACCAACATCAATCCTCTGGAATACAACCTGCCGTTCGAACGCTTCCTAAATCCCGACCGACCTTCTCCTCCCGATATCGACATGGACTTCGCCGACAACCGCCGGGACGAAGTCATCGCTTACGCCCGTTCGAAATACGGCGTCGACCATGTGGCCCAAATCGGCACCTTCGGCACCATGATGGCCCGTGGCGCCGTACGCGACGTGGCCCGGGCTATGAATTTCCCGTACGCGGTCGGCGACCGGATTGCCAAACTGATTCCCATGGGCGCGCAGGGCTTCCCGATGACCATCAAACGCGCCATGAAAGAGAATCCGGACCTCAAAAAGCTTTATGAAGAAGACGCGGACACGAAAACCGTCATGGATATGGCGGAGAAAATTGAAGGCAACGCCCGCCACATCTCGGTACACGCCGGAGGAGTCATTATTTCGCCCGGGCCTTTGACCGACTACACTCCGCTCCAGTACGACACCAAGGGCGAGCAGAAAATCATCACCCAGTACGACATGTATTCCATCGAAGAGGCGGGGCTTTTGAAATTCGACTTCCTGGGCATCCGCAATCTCTCCATCATCGCCGACACTCTGGAGCGCATCAAGAAAATCGAAGGGAAAGAAATCCGCATCGAAAACATCCCACTCGACGATAAAAAGACTTTCGCCATGCTCGCGCGCGGCGAAACTGAAGGCACCTTCCAATTGAACGGCTCCGGTATGACACGCTCACTTATCGATCTCAAACCGAACACTATTCACGACATTAACGTCATGGTGGCGCTCTACCGCCCGGGCCCCATGGATAACATCCAAGAATATATTGCCAGAAAGCACGGCAAGAAACCGGCCACCTACCTTCATCCAAAAATGAAAAATTTCCTCGCTACCACTTACGGAGTGCTGGTTTATCAGGATGACCTTCTTATGACGGCAATTGAGGTGGCCGGCTATTCTTGGGGCGAAGTCGATAAATTCCGAAAGGCAGTCGGCAAAAAAATCCCGGCAGAGATGAAGAAGCAGCACGTTCTCTTCGTCGATGGCTGCGTCAAACACGGCGGCATGACGCCTGATAAAGCCGAGGCTCTCTGGGACCTCTTCGTGCCGTTCCAGGGCTACGGCTTCAACAAAGCGCACGCGGCGAGCTACGGCCACATCGCCTACGTCACGGCCTACCTCAAAGCCAACTTCCCCGCCATTTACATGAGCGCGGTCTTAACCGCCGAATCCGGCGATGTTGACACGATAGGCATCATGGTCGCGGAATGCAAGCGCATGGGTCTCAGTGTTTTGCCGCCCTCCATCAATGAAAGCTTCTCGCAGTTTAGCGTAGTAAAGAATGTCCAAGCCCTCCCCTTGGATAACCCGAGCAATCCAAGGGGAGGGCTTGGACTGGGCTACAAAATCCGCTTCGGACTGACCACTATCAAAAACTTCGGCCAAGGGATCTCTTCCGCTATCACCGCAGAGCGTAAAGCAAACGGTAAGTTCAAGAGCCTGGCGGACTTTCTCGACCGCATCAAAGATAAAAATCTCAATAAAAAATCTGTGGAAGCGCTCATCAAATCGGGCGCGCTCGATGACTTCGAAGAGCGCGGAATACTGCTCGCTAATCTTGATACTCTCTTAAACTACCACCGGGAACGGCTGGGCAGGACCGACAACCAAGAATCACTCTTCGGTCTGTTGGAAGACCCGGGAAGTCTTCCCACTCTGCGCTTAACCTCCGCTCCCGCCGCCACTATGAAAGACAAACTTGCCTGGGAGAAGGAGCTCTTGGGCCTCTACATCTCCGGCCACCCTCTGGAAGCTTATAAAGACAAACTCCTGGCCAAAGACGGCAACATCGCCAAACTCGCCGAAATGCCCGAAGGAGCGCTCGCTGTGATTGGCGGCATGGTCGAGGAAGCGCGCGACGTCTTGACCAAAAATAACGAGCGCATGGTCTTCATGAAATTGGCCGACCTTTCGGGCTCGATTGAGGTGGCTATCTTCCCCAGAGTGTTAACCGAGTTCCGCCAGTTTGTCGAACCTCAAGCCTGCATCGCCATCAAAGGCAAAGTCAGCAAGCGCAAAGGCGAAACCTCTTTCATTGCCGAGAAGATAAAGGCCCTGTAGGATATATCCTATGTCTGAATTGGAAAACAACGACCATAGAAGGATTGGGCAGGAGTTGGACCTTTTTGTCTTTTCTGATTTGGTCGGGCCCGGACTCCCCATGTGGACTCCTCGGGGTACTATAGTCCGCCAGGAGCTCGATAATTTCGTTTGGGAACTCCGCTCTAAGCATGGCTACGACCGTGTCACTATCCCGCATATAACGAAGCGTGACCTTTATGACACCTCGGGACATTGGGAGAAATTTGCCGATGATCTCTTTAAAATTACTTCACGTGAAGGCAAGGAATATGCTTTGAAGCCCATGAACTGCCCGCACCACACGCAAATTTTCGCCCGGAAGCCTCATTCATACAGACAGATGCCTCAACGCTACGCCGAAACCACCATGGTTTACCGTGACGAGCAGTCTGGTGAACTGGGGGGCTTGACTAGAGTCCTCTCCATTACTCAAGATGACTCGCATGTCTTCTGCCGCACAAGCCAAATCAAGGATGAGTTCCTTAAAATTTGGGATATAGTTGACACTTTCTATAAAACATTCGGCTTCAGCCTAAAAGTACGCCTCTCTTTCCGCGACCCAAATACTCCGGAAAAATATCTGGGCACTAAAGAAATCTGGGACCATGCCGAAAATTCTTTGCGTGAAATTGCTGAAGAAAGAAAGGCGGACTATTTCGAAGGTCCGGGTGAGGCTGCCCTCTACGGACCCAAACTAGATTTCATGGCGATGAATGCCGCCGGCCGGGAATGGCAAGTGGCTACTATCCAGCTTGATATGAACCTGCCAGAGCGTTTTGATTTAACTTGCATCAATGAAAAAGGTGAGAAAGAAAGAATTATCATGATACATTCGGCTATTACCGGCTCGATTGAGAGATGCGCTGCAGTGCTCCTGGAACATTTTAACGGCATTCTAGAGTAGAACTTGATGTCTCAGACGAAACATTGGGCAAGAAGATTAGAAATTTCAAAACAGAGAAAGTCCCCTACGCCCTTGTTATCGGTGATAGCGAAGTTTCTGGTAAAAAAGTGACTGTCGAAAGTCGCGACTTCGGCAAACTCGGTGAATCCACCATCGAAGACTTGGTTGAAAAACTGAAAACCGAAATAAAGGATAAAAAATAAGCATGAGAAATTGGCCATATTTTCCGCTATATCACAGAATGTGGTGAGGGGTGTGGATAGTTACTTTCCTATTTACATAATAAGCCCACGACCGTTGCGTTATTATGTAGATGTGATTTAAAAATAATTATGAATTAAATATGTAGAAAGGGCGGGACCGCGTGGTCCCGCCCTTTTCGCTTGCTAGCGACATTTACTACTTTGGTTTCAAAGTGGGAAAGAGGATTACTTCTTTGATATTTTTAACGTCCGTGAGAAGCATGACCAGGCGGTCGATGCCGATACCGATGCCGCCGTTCGGCGGCATGCCGTATTCCATGGCTTCCAGATATTCCATATCCGACGGTGAGATTTCTTTCTCCCCTTTCGCCCCTTTCTTATCTTCTTCCAGATAGCGTTCTTTCTGGTCGACGGGATTATTTAGCTCCGCGAAAGCATTTACCAACTCAACTCCCGCGATAACCAACTGGAAGCGGTCGATGAGTTCCGGATTATCTTCCTTCCTCTTGGCAAAGGGGTTGAACGAAACCGGATAATCGATGAGAAAAGTAGGTTGTACGAGGCTAGGGCGGATTTCCCTTTTATATTCCTCGTCAGAAACATCTGGATACTTCATTACCTTAAAAGCCGGTTTCAAGTCGATAGTCTGGCTTTGATGTTGGAATTGCAGTTTACCAAACAAATTTTTGACCACGTATTTAAATAGTTCTTCGGTAAATTCTCTCTGGCTTACCGCATCAGCATAAGCCTCGTTACTTTCAAGCATGGTAAACTCCGGATTGTGTGAGGTATCGACGCCTTCGTTCCTAAACCGCTTGCCGATTTCAAAAACTTTTTCGAAGCCACCGGCCAGAAGTTCCTTAAGGTAAAGTTCCTGGGCCACAGGCAAATAGAAGTCCATGTCGAGCGCGTTATGGTGCGTTTTGAAAGGCGCTGCAGTGGCTCCCCCCGCAAGTGGTTGCAAGTTAGGCAGGTCGACCTCTACGAAACCTTTGTCCAGATAAAACTGCCTAATCAAAGAAACGATTTTCGAACGCGTGATAAAACGCTCTTTGACCTCTGGATTAGAGAGGGTGTCGAGGTAACGCTTGCGGAACCTTTCTTCCACATCCTGGAGACCATGCCACTTCTCGGGCAAGGGGCGCAGAGACTTGGAAAGCATTCTTAAATCTTGCGCCAATATTGTCTTCTCGTTTTGTTTAGAGAGAAAAAGCGCGCCTTTTATTTCTACAAAATCACCAATATCAAAAGCTTTCTCAAATAATTCAAATTGTTCTGCCGAGAGAGGTTCACCCTTCTTCAAAAGAGCCTGGAAGCGGCCGGTGCCGTCGTCAAAGTCGAAGAAAATAATCTTCCCCTGCGCGCGCAAGGACATGACGCGACCGGCGAGAGTCACCTTCTCCCCTTCTTTGAAATTTTTAGAGACTTCCGCGTTGCTATGAGTGCGGTGTGAAGTTGCCGGATATGGGTTAATGCCAAGCCCTTCTAAGAGCTCTAGCTTCGCTAGTCTTGCCGAACGTATTTCTTCTAATGATGCCACTCTTCTATTTTATATCAATAATCTTGTAGGACATAGTGCCCGACGGCGTCTCAAAGGAGAATGAGTCGCCTTTAGACTTACCCATCGCACCGTGTCCAAAGGGTGAGCGGGTCGAGATGAGGCCTTTGGCGGCATCGGCTTCTTCGGAACCGACTATCGAGTAAGACTTGCGAGATTTGTCGACTTCCTTCTCCACGGTGATAAACGAGCCGACCGAAACAACGCTGGTGCTCTGGGTCGAGACAATCGAGGCGGATTTGAGAATCTGCTCGAGTCGGTTGATGCGGTCCTCGAGAACCGCCTGACTGTCGCGCGCTTCCTGGTACTCCTGGTTCTCCGAGAGGTCGCCCAATGACTTGGCATACTCCAGAGCGTCCGCAATTTCCTTCCTCTTGACCGTCTTTAAATATCCTAATTCTTTCTCCAGTTCTTTAAATTTCTCCTTGGTCAAATACTCCCGCTCGGTGGTGTGCATATTTTTTAATTATTGGCAGATATGATACTCTACTCGGCCCCCTGACGCAACTATTCAAAATAATGAGAGGCGTTGATGCTCATCCAGTCGAAAAGGGTGCGCATGACCGAAGTAGCCCCCACACTGTTGGTGGCCGGACCTTTCTCCATAATCACGGCCCAGGCGTAGCGCGGATGCTCATAGGGAAAGAAGCCGACCGACCATGAATGGACGTAAGATTTGCCCGAACCGATTTCGGCCGTGCCCGTTTTGCCGGCCGCGTTGACGTAAGGCACGTTCAAGCCGACCGAGGTGCCGTAAGTGACCCCCTTCCTCATACCTTCGTGCACCGTTTTCCAATCTTTTTCCTTAAACACGATGGTGCGCTCGACCGGGTCTGGTTCACCACCAAGCAGGAGGGAGGGCTTAAGCAGTTTGCCTTTGTTGGCCACGGCTGCCACAAAGCGCACCGCCGAAAGAGGAGTCACCTGAGTGCCATACTGCCCGATGGCGGCGATATAGGTGTCTCCCAGGCGCCACGCATCACCATCAAATTTCTCGGCCTTCCACTCCGGAGTGGCGATGACACCCTCGGCCTCTCCGGAAAGAGCGATGCCCGTGGTCTCGGCGAGACCAAAAAGCTGGAAATACTTATCAATGAGCGAAATGCCAAGCCCTTTTTGACCGCCGAAACCACCGCCAATCGAATAGAAATAAGTATCCGAGGAAACCGCCAGCGCTTCCTCCATGCCGGTCCAGCCGTGCGCTTTCCAATCTTTAAAAATGGTTGGTTTCGCGGGGTCGTAAGGATTGGGCACCGTGATTGAGCCGGTGCTTAAAATCTCTTTCTCCGGAGAAATGATTCCTTCGTTAAGAGCGCCCAAGGCAACAATGGGCTTCACGATGGAGCCGGGAGTGTAGAGTCCGCCGATGACACGGTTCAGGAAGGGTTTTCTCGGGCTCTCAAGCAATTGGTTGAAAGATTTCTGGTCCATGCCGGTAGTCAAGGCGTTCTGGTTGTATTCGGGGTAGCTGGTCATGGCCAGTATCTCTCCGGAATTAACATCCATGATAACCGCCGCCCCGCCGCTAAAGCCCCTTTCATTCGCCAGCGCTTTAACGGCTTTATGCAGCTCTTCCGTCACTTCGGCGTCTATGGAGAGCGTGATGACTTCGCCGTCCAGAGGACTCTCGATGATACTTTCGGAAGTGACCTTGCCCGAGACGTCGGTTTCCTTCAATTTGAGACCGTTAGTGCCTTTGAGCTTATCGTCATAGGCGCGCTCGACTCCGTCACGCGCGCGGTAATTTTCTTCAAAATAGAAGCCGGCGCGGTCGATTTGGGGATATTTGATATAGCCGACCACGTGAGAGAGCCCTTCCATCGGAGCGTAGAGGCGGGCAGCGAAGTCGCTGCCGGCATCCTTGATGGCGTTGCCGGCGAGCTCCAAACCGTTTCTGTCTTTGATAACGCCTCGGTTGGCGAAAATGAGAGTCTGCTCGAGCCGGTTGTTGTCGGAAATCTCGGCGTAGACTTTGCCGTCCACGATGGCAAGAAACCAGAGTTTGGCGGAAAGCGCGATGACCAGGCAGGCCAGGAATATTTTAAGCACGGTGAAAGTCTCACCGCCCATCGGGCGCTCAATCCGTCCCTGAAGAGCATGCTCTTCGAAACCGGGCAGGTTGGTTGAATCGAGAAAAATGTCTTCCGGATTGATGTCGTGGTATTTCCGCCCGACCGGTTTCGAGAGATTGAAACGTTTCCTGATTTTTTTGAGGAAGTACCTATGCATCCCGTTAGAAGTTACTTCGATTAAATTTCATAAAATAATATATCACTAGAGTATATATGTTTAGACTTCTAATGGGATGCATGGCTTCTTAAGCGCGCCCGCAAAGGCAAAAGTATTAAGAGGCCCGCCAACGCCAGGAAACCGGCGGAAAAGAGAAAGGCGGAGAATGAGTCGATTCTTTCCCCGTACAACACGTCAATCAAAAGCCCCAGCAAAATGCTTTCCCAATAAAGCGGGAAAGCGGCCATGGCTACGACGAGTGCCGAGATGTAGAACCAGTATGGCAGGAAAAAAATGGAAACGACGAGCAGAATGGTGGTTATGGGGCGGTAACTCATGGTCTGATAACGACAAAGCGGATATTGAAAAGATTGGCCGGGCCGCGCGAAAGCACTTCTTTGAAAGAATCGGTCGGCTCGACGTTGATTTCCTCGACTACCGCGAGCAAGCGGGCAAAGACGTCGGCGGAAAGAATCCGGTCACCTTTTTCCACCCAGGTTTCTCTCGGCACCGCTACCCGGAAATTACCGCCGCCGGAGCCTTCCAGAATGACCGGCAGACCTGAGCGCTCAAGCACGGCGCTGGTCTCTTCTCCGGCGCTGGAAAACAGCTTGACCTTGGACGTGCCGCCGTAAACCTCCGAGACAACTCCTAAAACCGGCCCCTCCGGGAGTGCCACCGTCGCGCCGGCCGCCACTCCGTCATCTTCCCCGGCATCAATGATGAGAATATCGTAAGGAGTCCTCGGCGGCCGGACCAGCACTCCGGCGACCAGGCCGTCGCTTTGCGCTTCCCGGTTGAGCAGAGCGAGCCAGGCCCCGTTTTCTTCCGGCGCGGGCGGACGTGCCGCCAGTTCCAGCTCCAGCGAAGAGAGCCTTTCTTTGAGGCTCACGTTTTCCGAAACCAGGCTCTGACGCGAACGCCAGATTTCCGTGGCGCCGGCCCAGACCCCCGAGAGGCCATTTTCCATCCGCCAGAGCGGTGCGGCGGCAGAGATGAAGACGCCGTTCATGAGATAAAAAACGAGCACACCGAACGCCAAAACCCCCAGCAGGAACAGCACCAGCTTGTGACGGTTACTTCTCGACCTATTTCTTGGGAGGTAATTCATCTTCATTGGCAATGAGAATGTCGGCGAAACTGTCCAAATCCTCGAGGATAATACCGGTGCCCCGGGCCATGGCCGTCAACGGGTCGGCGGCGATGTGCACCGGAATATTGAGTTCGTTTTCCAAAAGTTCCGCGAGCCCTTTGATCAGCGCGCCGCCGCCCGAAAGGAAGATGCCGCGATGCATGACATCACTCAATATCTCCGGCGGAGTGGCCTCCAAAACCTCGCGCGTGGCCTCAACCAAAGTTTCCACCGACTGGGAGAGCGCTTCCCGGATATCGGTGTCGGTCAAAATCACTTCCTTGGGCAATCCGGTGACCAGGTCGCGTCCTTTGACCGACGCTTCGAGCGGCGCGTGCGTCGGCAGCACCGAACCGATGGAAGTCTTGATGCCCTCCGCGGTCTTGTCGCCGATAAGAATCTTGAACTGGTTTCTGACATAGGCGACGATGTCGGCGTTAAACTTATCCCCGGCGATGCGCAGGTTCTTGGAAGTGACCACTCCACCGAGGGAAATAATAGCGATGTCCGATGTGCCGCCGCCGATGTCGATGACCATGTTGCCGACCGGCTCATGGACGGGGAGCCTCATACCGATAGCCGAAGCCATCGGCTCTTCGACGATGTGCACTTCCCCCGCTCCGGCATTCTTGGTCGCGTCGCGGACGGCGCGAATCTCGACGTTGGTAATGCCGGACGGCACACCGACCACCACCCGCGGGGAAAAAATTTTATTGGAACCGCTAGTCGCCTTGCTTAAAAGGTAGGCGATCATTTCTTCGGTTGTTTCGAAATCAGAAATCACGCCGTCAACGAGAGGCTTGATGGCGAGGATATGCCCGGGCGTGCGTCCTAGCATGGCTCTCGCCTCGGTGCCGATGGCCACAATTTGTCCGGTCTTCTGGTTGACCGCCACCACCGACGGCTCGTTGATGACGATGCCCTTGCCGCGCAAATAAACCAGGGTGTTGGCGGTGCCCAGGTCGATGCCGACGTCGTGCGAAAATAGGCGTTTTAATTTCTTAAGACTTGGAAAGTTCATTTATCAAATGTTCTAAGGTCATCATCTTAGCATCTTCAGAGTTTCTTTCTTTAATTTCGAGCATTTTCGATTCAAGAGCTTTGTCGCCGATAACTACGCGAGTAGGAATGCCGATAAGGTCGGCATCGGCAAATTTCTCTCCCGCACGAGCATCACGGTCGTCATAGAGCACTTCGATATTTTCTGCCTGTAACTTCTGATAAACCTCATTGGCTAACACCGAGTGTTGACCAAGTGAAATAAGATGGACTCGAAACGGCGCCACCTCCTTGGGCCAGATAATACCCTTCTCATCCGAAAGCACTTCGACGATAGTGCCCATCACTCGAGCCGGTCCAATGCCGTAACTGCCCATAAAAACGTTGTGTTCTTTGCCCGCTTGGTCTTTAAACTTCAGGTACGGGTCGGAAAACTTCGTCCCTAAAGTGAATATGTTGCCGACCTCGACAGCCTTATGGCCCGCCTCTTGCCTGTCATCCACTTCTTTATTGACCGCTTCTTTCTTACCTTCATTTGTAATAAATATCGTGTCTTCTCCGGCATCAGTTATGGTCTGAAATTCGTGGGAACGGGCGGAGAAGCTGCCTCCAGAAGCCTCGGTCAGATAAGTCTTGTCTCCGATGCCCATTCGATTAAATATCTTTCTGTACGATTCTTTGGCTCTTTCATAGAAATTTTGATGAGCGGCTTCGTCGATATTGAAGGAGTACAGGTCTTTCATGATAAATTCTCTGGTGCGCATAATACCGCTTTTGGCCCTGGCTTCATTTCTGAATTTGGTCTGGAATTGATAGACGGAAAACGGCAGGTCTTTGTAGGAAGAGACAAACTGTTCAAGCGTATTGGAAATCGGTTCTTCGTGAGTAAATGCCAAACCCAGTTCCCCGCCATCCTTTAATTGCGTCTTAAACCAATTATCCACTTTGGCGTCATCCCAGCGGTCAGTCCTCTGCCAAAGTTCTTTCCTTTGCAAAGAACTCATCAGTATTTCCTGGGCTCCGAGAGTGTTCATTTCTTCCCGGATGATGCCGATTATTTTATTCAACACCCGAAGCCCCAAAGGCAGGAAGTCGTAGACTCCCGCCATTTCTTTATTGATAAAACCGGCCCGGGTCAAGAGTATTGCGTTCTTCGAGACTTCGTCCGCCGGCGCCTCGCGGCGCGTCTTGGTGAATAGTTGGCTTTGCTTCATTGCGCTATTCTACCCCCACACCTAAAATTTCCCAAATGTTGTTTTACAGGGCGTGGTGTTCCCTAATTTTAGGTGTGGGGGTCTACCGAAAAGCGGCTAGAAAACAAAGCCGGGCTCAAAAGATGTTACGCACGTCTTGGATAGTAATAAGAATCATGAGGAAAATAAGCAGGGCGAAGCCGGCGGTATTGACCGCATTGAAGAAACGCGACGGAATAGGGCGCCTGGTCACGGTCTCGATACCGACAAAAAGGAGGCGTCCGCCGTCGAGCGCCGGGAAAGGCATGAGATTGATGATGGAAAGATTGATGGAAAGAAGCGCCGCAAA
>LCQJ01000013.1 GCA_001004085.1 Parcubacteria group bacterium GW2011_GWA2_50_10b | reverse complement strand
GAATAACCCATCTAAGCCTCTCTTCTTTGATTGTTTTGGCCATACATATGCTCATTTACCCATTCTAGGGAAAACCGCCATATGTGTGTGCACATTACCGCGTCCCCTTTACATAAAACTTGGGTTGGGTTAGAATGCTTTTCTGTCATGAATCCCGTTAGAAGCTCAGACTCTACGGGAAGTGGTGGAGTTTAACATGGCGAATTTTACTAGTTAGCTTCTAATGGGATGAAAGTTAAGGCGGCGGTCAGAAAAAAGTGCGCTCAATGCCAAATAGTCCGAAGAAAGGGCTATGTTTATGTGGTTTGTTCAGCCAATCCCCGTCATAAGCAAAGACAAGGTTAAATGAGAATACTCGGCATCACCATCCCAGAGGAAAAGCGTCTTGAAATCGGCTTAACGACGCTGTTTGGCGTCGGCCGTTCCCGCGCCAACTCGATTCTCGCCCAGGCCAAGGTACCGCCGGGCATTAAGGCCAAAGAAGCAAGTATCGACCAGGAAAACAAGATCCGTTCCATCATTGAAACCATGCAGCTCGAGGGCGACCTCAAGCGCGAAGTCGGCTCCAACATCAAGCGCCTAAAAGACATCAAGGCTTACCGCGGCATTCGCCACCAGAGAAACCTGCCGACCCGCGGCCAGCGCACCAAGACTAATTCCAGAACCACCCGGGCTTACCGCGGCCGAAAGACCGCCGGCACGGGACGAAAGATTGCCGAGAAGAAATAGTTCGACTACGCTCACTATAAATAATTAAATGGGAAAAAAGAAAATCGCCACAGTTGAAGAAAAAGCAGTCGCCGAAGGCGCCGAACCGGCGCTCGAGTCCGCGCCGCAAGGAGCCAAGTCCGCCAAGAGGCGCGTGGATTCCGGCGTGCTTTGCGTCGAGTCGACCTACAACAACACCAAACTGGTGTTGACCGACCCGGCCGGCGGCACTCTGGCCTGGTCTTCGAGCGGTAGCCTCGGCTTCAAAGGAGCCAAGAAAGGCACCCCTTTCGCCGCCGCCAAGGTGGGCGAGACCCTGGCCGTCAAAGCCCAGACTCTGGGAGTCAAAGAGGTGAGAGTGGTAGTCAAAGGCGTCGGCTCCGGCCGCGAGTCGGCTATCCGAGGCTTCATTTCCAAGGGCATCAACCTCACTTCCATCCAGGATATGACCCCAGTGCCTCACAACGGCCCCAAGCCGCCTAAACCGCGCCGCACCTAAATATGAATCCCGTACGAAATTTATGTTATATTGCTTACTCTACTTATAAATTAAGTTTATTTCGTACGGGATGAAAATTGGACCCAAATACAAAATAGCTCGACGTCTGCAGGCCCCGGTCTTTGAAAAGACCCAAACCGCCAAATACGCCCTTTCGCTCGCCCGCAAAGAACGGACCGGTGGCAAAGGCCGCACCAAGCAGAAGAGCGAATTCGGTCTCCAGCTTCTGGAGAAACAAAAGGCTCGCTTTAGCTACGGCTTGAGCGAACAGCAATTCAGAAACTACGTTTTGAAAGCTTTGCGTTCAGAAGTGCCGGTCCAGAAACTCTTCACACTCTTGGAAAGTCAGGTGACACCGTGAGTCTCCGACCGGGTTCCGCCGCGAGTCCGCTCTTTGCCGAGACGGCGGAGAGGATGAAGGCTCAGACCGCTCCCGCCTGGCTTTCGGTCGACGCGGAAGGCAGGAAGGCGACGGTGGAAGGAGCGCCGGTTTATACGCCGGGCGAGCAGCTTTTCGACCTGGGAGTGGTTATCGAGTTCTATAACAGATAATGGGACTTGCGGAACTTCAAATAATAGCGTACAATTAAACATTAAATTTTATACATTATATGGCCGACTACACAATACATTTGCCTTCGAAGCCGCGAGTCATCTCCGAAGACGGGGAGAAAGGGGTTTTCGAAATCGAAGGGCTTTATCCCGGCTACGGCCACACCTTGGGTAACAGCTTGAGGCGCATCATTTATTCCTCTCTACCCGGGGCGGCCATCACGACCGTCAAGATTAGCGGCGTCAATCACGAGTTCTCCGTCATCGACGGGGTCAAAGAAGACGTTATCACCATTCTCCTCAATCTCAAGAAAGTGCGCATGCGCTTCTCCACCAACGAGCCTCAGACCATCTATCTCAAGGCCAAGGGTGAGAAGGTTTTTACCGCCGGAGACCTCGAAGTGCCCGGACAGGTGGAAATCCTTACCCCTGATATCGTCATTGCCACTCTGACCAAGAAAACCAGCGCGCTGGAAATGGAAATCAAGGCCGAAAGAGGCCTTGGTTTTATGCCCAAGGAAATGATCGACAAATCCCGCGTGGATATCGGCACCATCGCGCTCGACGGCATCTTCACTCCCATCCGTCGCGCCAGCTATGAAGTTGAGAATATGCGCGTCGGCGACCGCACCGATTTCAATAAACTGCGCATCTCCATCGAAACTGATGGCACCATCTCTCCCACCCAGGCGCTCACTTCGGCCATCGAAATCATGATTAACCAGCTCAAGGCCATCGTCGGCTTCAAGGAAGAAGAGCCGGTTCTGCCCGAAAAGGGACCGATGGAGTCGCCTTCTGTTGCCACCCGCTCCGAGGTGGACCCTGAAGTATTAAAAACTCGGGTCGAATCGCTCGATATCAGCGCCCGCACCCAGCACGCTCTGGCGGACGCCAATATCCGCACGGTCGGCGGCTTGGCCCGGAAGAAAGAGAAGGACCTTTTGGAAATCGAAGGTTTGGGCGCCAAGGGTATCCAGGAAATCAGGAAAGCCCTGGGCGAGTTCGGCATCACTCTTAAATAGTTCGACAAGCTCACGGCAAGTAACATGCGGCATCACAATTCCAACAGAAAATTCGGCCGGGAAACCAACCAGAGAAAAGCTTTGATGAAGTCTTTGGCTTACTCACTCGCGCTCAAAGGCAAAATCAAGACCACCGAAGCCAAAGCCAAGGAATTGAGGCCGTACATGGAAAAGCTGGTCACCTTGGGTAAATCCGGCACCCTGGCTTCCCGCCGCCTGCTCGTCGCCCGGGTCGGAGCCGAAGCCGCCAAGAAAATCGTGACCGATATTTCTCCGGTCTACAAGCTGCGCGCCGGCGGCTACACCCGCATTACCAAGATGATTCGTCGCAAGGCCGACGGGGCTCCCCAAGCGGTCATTGAATTCGTATAATAACCACCGCCATGAGTAAACACACCATCGACGCAGCGGGGAAGAAGCCGGGACGCATTGCCACCCAAGTGGCGGTTATTCTCATGGGCAAGGACCGCACCGATTTCGCCAGAAACCGCATCCCGGAAGTTGAAGTGGAAGTGCTCTCGGCCGCCAAGATGTCTCTAGACACCAACAAGCTCAGGGATAAGACTTACGCGACCCATTCGGGCTATCCCGGCAATTTAAAACTCGAGACCATGGGCCACCTGGTGGAGAAGCGCGGCGCCAAAGAAGTGCTGCGCCGTGCCGTCTACGGCATGCTGCCGAAAAACAAATTGCGCCCGCGCATGATGAAGAATCTGAAAATACATGACTAACGAAAAATACATCGAATCCGTAGGTAGAAGGAAGACCAGCGTGGCGCGGGTCCGCATGACGAGCGCCGCCAAAACCTCTCTTTCGGTCAACGACCGCGAGTTTGAAAAATATTTCCCCACCCAAGAGTTGCGCAACACCGTACTCTCCGTCTTTAAGGATACGGAAGACAAGTTTATGGTTACTGCCCGGCTTAATGGCGGCGGTATCTCCTCCCAATCAGAAGCGCTGCGCCACGGTCTTGCTCGCGCTCTTATTTCTCACGAGCCGAATCTGCGCACCAAGCTCAAGGTCAAAGGTTTCCTCAAGCGCGACCCGCGCGCCAAGGAGCGCCGCAAGTTCGGCCTCAAAAAAGCGAGAAAGGCGCCCCAGTGGAGCAAGCGTTAATTTGGTTTCCATATGCCAGAAGACAACGATGACATCGTTATAGAAGACGATCCTGATTCAGTATCTTTCGCCGCGAGCGAGAAGAAGCTTCGGGAACGTCTTAAGGAATGCGAGGCCAAGGCTAAAGAGTATCTGGATGGCTGGCAGCGGGCCCAGGCTGATTTCGTCAATTTGAGGAAACGTGACGAGGAAGCGAAGAAGGAGTTTCTGAAGTTCGCCAATACCGACCTGGTGGCACAACTCATCCCGGTTCTCGACAGCTTTGAACTCTCGCTGCCGCATGGCAATAAAGAATTGGAGGTTATTTACAAACAAATGCTCTCGGCCCTTAAAGTCAACGGTTTGGAGGAAGTCAACCCGATTCATCAATCTTTCGACCCTAAGTATCATGAGGCTATCGGGGTGGTGCCGACGGAAAATCCCGAGGAAGACAATGAAATCCTTGAAGTGCTGCAAAAAGGTTATATACTAGCTGGGAAAACGCTCCGTCCGGCCAAGGTGCGGACAGGGGAATATAAAGTTAACAGATATTAATTCAACACTATGGCTAAAATCATCGGCATCGACTTGGGCACCACTTTTTCCGCAGTAGCGGTCATGGAAGCAGGCGCTCCGAAAATCCTTGAGAACGCCGAAGGAGCCCGCACCACACCCTCTATCGTCGCTATTTCAAAGACCGGCGAGCGTTTGGTGGGCCTGCTTGCCAAGCGCCAGGCGGTTACCAATCCCAAAAACACTATTTTCGGCATCAAGCGCTTCATCGGCCACACCTTTGCCGACCCGGCCGTCCAGAAGGACAAAGGTACTGTGCCGTTTGAAATAAAATCCGCGCCCAATGGCGGCGTTCTGGTCAAGATGGGGGATAAGGACTTCCGCCCGGAGGAAGTGAGTGCCATGATTCTCCAGAAACTGAAAGCCGATGCTGAAGCCAGGCTCGGCGAGAAGGTTACGGAAGCCATCATCACCGTGCCCGCCTATTTCAATGACTCGCAAAGGCAGGCGACCAAGGACGCCGGTCAGATTGCCGGCCTTGAGGTCAAGCGCATCATCAACGAACCGACCGCCGCCGCGCTGGCGTACGGCTTTAACAAAAAGAAGAACGAGAAAATCGCCGTCTTCGACTTCGGTGGCGGTACTTTCGATATCTCCATTCTCGAAGTGGGTGATGATGTGGTGGAGGTAAAATCAACCGACGGTGACTCACACCTCGGAGGCAAGGATATCGACCAGAAGGTGCTCAACTACATTGCCGATGAGTTCAAGAAAGAATCCGGTATCGACGTTCGTTCAGACGCTCTGGCCCTTCAGCGTCTCGATGAAGCTGCCGAAAAGGCCAAAATCGAGCTCTCAACGGCGACAGAGACCGAAGTCAACATTCCCTTCGTCACTTCAGACGCCAACGGTCCCAAGCATCTCTTGCTCAAAATTTCGCGCGCCAAACTCGAAGAACTTTCAAGGGAATTCGTCGACCGTGCTATGACTATTACCAAGCGCGCCATGGAAGCTTCGCCCTTCAAGGTCGAGCAAATCGACGAAATCATCCTCGTTGGCGGCCAGACCAGGATGCCGATGATTACGGAGGCGGCCAAGAAATTTTTCAACAAAGAGCCGAACAAATCCATCAATCCGGATGAAGTGGTGGCGCTCGGGGCCGCTATCCAGGGCGGTATTCTCGCCGGCGATGTGAAGGACGTTCTTCTGCTCGACGTTATTCCACTCTCGCTCGGTATCGAGACTATGGGCGGAGTAGCAACCAAATTGATTGAGAAGAACACCACTATCCCTTCCGCCAAATCTCAGACCTTCTCGACCGCCGCGGACAACCAGACCTCCGTCGAAATTCATATCGTCCAGGGTGAACGGGCCATGGCCGCGGACAACAAGTCGCTCGGCCGCTTCATCCTCGACGGCATCCCGCCGTCACCGCGTGGCATGCCGCAAGTCGAGGTCACTTTCGACATTGACGCCAACGGTATTCTTAATGTGAAGGCCAAGGACAAATCAACCAGCAAGGAACAATCTATCCGCATAGAAGCGGCCTCGGGACTCTCTAAAGAAGAAATTGAAAAGATGCAGAAAGACGCCGAGGCCAATGCCGCCGAGGACTCGAAGAAAAAAGAATTGGTTGATGCCCGAAACAGCGCCGAGCAGTTAATCTACACCGCCGAGAAGGCGCTCAAAGACGCTCCGACTGTACCTGAAGACATCAAGTCCGGCGTGACTGCCAAAGTTGATGCTCTGAAGAAAGAAAAAGACAGTGGCACTCTAGAGTCGGTCAAATCGGCAACCGAAGCTCTTTCGACCGAAATGCAGAAAATCGGAGAGTGGCTGAGCAAGAATCCGCCGGCAAGCACCGACCCGGCCTCAAGCGAACCGGAGGTCAAGGACGCGGAAGTAAAGGAAGAGAAACCTGCAGATGATAAAAATGTCTAATTATTCTAATTAACCTAATTGACCTAAACTTAGAAATTAGAGTAATTAGAAATTAGGTCAATTTATGAAAGACTACTATAAGATACTTGGGGTTTCGCGAAATGCTTCCGAAGACGAAATAAAAAAAGCCTTTCGTAAACTTGCTCACGTCTACCATCCGGACAAATCCGGCGGAGACGAAGCCAAGTTCAAAGAGGCCAACGAAGCCTACGCGGTCCTCTCGGATAAGAAAAAACGTCAGCAGTATGACGCTTATGGTTCGGCCGGTCCCGGAGCGGGCGGCTTCGGCGGGGCAGGCTTTGACCCATCCGGGTTTGGTTTCGATTTCTCCGGGTTTCAGGGGGCCGGATTTGATACCGGAGATCTTGGAGATATTCTCTCGAGCATTTTCGGCGGCCGCCGGGTGCGCCGCGGCCGCGATATCGCGGTTGATATCGAACTTTCCTTCCAGGAATCCATCTTCGGGGCGGAAAGGAAAGTGGTCATTAATTCCAAGCTGGTCAAGCAGAAAGAAGTTTCTATATCCGTCCCGCCGGGCATCGATGACGGCCAGATGATCAGACTTTCCGGCATGGGCGAGACGCTCGAGGGCGGTGTGCCGGGCGATTTGTATGTCAAAGTGCATGTCAGGAAGCATCCGTATCTTAGGAAAGAAGGCTACAATTTAATAATGGATTTGGCCGTGTTGCTCTCGGAAGCATTGCTTGGCGGAGAAAGAACTATCGCTACACTTGATGAGGAAGTGACACTGAAAGTGCCGAGCGGAATTAAACACGGCACAATTTTACGAGTGAAGGGCAAGGGTGTGCCGTACAGCCAGAGTGTGAGCGGCAAGGGCGGCAGGGGAGACCTTTACGTCCGGGTTCACATCCAGATTCCGGAAAAACTTTCCAAAGAAGCCAAGAAAGCGGTTGAGGAATTAAAGAAACTGGGACTCTAAAATGGAAAATATCAAAACTACTTTCGAAGGAATAATTGAACACCTAAATCAAAAAGGTATTCGGCCAATAATCTATGGTTCATTAGGGCTCAACTTAGAGCTAGGGACCAATTTGAAAGCCAATGATATAGATTTAATAATTGAGAAGCCGAATGAATTCTCAATATGCAAAAAGGTGCTTGAGGAAATGGGTTTTACCATAGATCCTGAACATGAGCGGGAACTAAACCGGAACGGGTTGTATGTATCATTTCTAGACAAGGTAGATTTAGAAAAATTGATAAGTGAGCCGCTGGATGTTCATGAATCAAGAATAAATAATTCAGTTTTTTTCAATATAACACCGGCTCAATACTTAAAAATCTACACTAACGGTCTGGCGGGCGAATACAGAAAGGTAAAAAGAGAAAAAGATGATTTGTCCAAGATAAGTTTAATCAAAGCTTATATAGGCAACTAACACTTGCCTATCTGATTAAATAGTGTTATAAAATTAATAGAATTGTTCTATGGAAAAGAGGGCTAAGTGAGGAATATCATCTTTCGTGTTGTTCGCGGAGTAGCACATGCACTGAACCTGGTTTCTGGCGCATCCATGAGTTTTGAGCTTACTGATGCGGAAATGACGCATCTCATAGCCAACTGGAAAGATCTTCGTAGCGAACTCTCAGGTGAGGTCACGGAGTTCTTCTCGCAAGAGGGGGCACCTAATACCCGCCTATGCAGGAGCCATCTAAATGAACTGGGTATGGATTGCGGATTCCCAACGATGGTGAATCTGGAGATCAACAGGCACTGTTCGTTGAGGTGCATACACTGCTACATCGGCCTAGAAGATTTGACATCTCGTGCGCCAAGTTTTTTTGAGCAGATGACTGACAGAGACTTCTCATCGTTCCTCGACGAGCTGAAGGAGTTAGGAGTCTTTCTGCTGGTTTTTACTGGTGGTGAACCCTTCCAGAACAAGCGACTAGAGAGGTTCATTGAAATGGCGTCTGCGAAAGATTTTGTTTTGGAGATATTCTCCAACTTACAACATCTTCCGCGCTGGTTCAGGATGGTAGACCCGCTGAAAGCAAGGATAGGAAGAATTCAGGTCTCGGTGTACTCTTCGGATTCGAAAGTGCATGATTTCATCACGACGCACCCCGGGTCCTTCGATCGAACAATGGCGAATATCAAGTCGCTGCGTTCAAGAGGTTTCCGTGTAGAGGTGGCCACGCCTCTCATGCAAGGCAACTTCAATTCGACTCGGGAAACAGAAGGATACTTCAGCAAACTCGGCATCCCGCAGAACTTCAGTTGGCCCATCGTGAACGAATACTATTCCGGGCATGCTGGCAAGAATCAACTGAATCTTACTTCGGATCAATTCATGCAATTCGTGGCTGAGCATCCGAATTTTCTCATCGAAACTTGTTTTCATGAGAACCCAGAATCTCCGATCTGCGAAGCCGGGAAATCGCTCTTTAGCATAGCCTCAAACGGAGACGTCTTTCCTTGTAGTCAGTTTCCATTCTGGGTTGGCAACTTGCGAGATCAGAGAATCTCTGCCATCTACGACTCAGGTGAAATGCGTCGAATTCGGAACATGCGTAATATTGACACTGGGTTAAATGTTGCGTACAATTACTGCATAGGCGGGAATTACTCGGAAACGGGTGACCCTCTAACGCAGCCACTGTTTTTTGTAAAGTCCATCAAAGCGGCTTTCAAGGGAGAAAGGAGAAAAGGTCAATGAAGTACACCCCTGTCCGGAAGTCCGGCACAAGGTCCTGCACGCACTGCTCGACCCGAAGCTCATCGCATTAACACGGCATCCCAGTCCTGAGCCGGAACCCTCGGTGTCTAAAAAGACACCGAGGGTTTTCAATTATATAGGAATCCTAGGAAAGACCTAGGGGAAAATATAGAAGGTTTTCTGACTAACCTCACATACATCTTGCACTCATTAATCAAATGGGCGCACGATGAGAATATTCAACAAATTCAAGGGAACTAATGGTTTTATTAGTACTTGGGAGCGCGTGATACGCTTCCGAGATATGATCACCAAAGAAGCAAAAGAAAGAGCGAGGATATTAGTATTCTGGAAGAAGCACGGTACCGAAGCCACCACGGAAGCTTTCAAGGTTAAGAGAAGAACGCTGTTTCTTTGGCAGAGCAATTTAAAGGAAGGGCAAGGAAAATTAGAAGCTCTTAATCCCAAAACTAAAGCCCCAAAGACCAAAAGAAAAAGAAGCTGGGACACGAGACTTTTAGAAGAAATCAAGAGGTTACGTATTGATCACCCTAACCTCGGAGCAGACAAACTTTACCCACTACTGCTTGATTTTGCAGACATGGAGGGTATTGCTAAAACTCCAGGCTCATCCACCATTGAGAGATTAATCAAGGATCCAGGCGTCAAAGAGTTCGTGGCCTCTGAGATCTCGACTTACTTGCACTGGCTATGGTACGCACTGAGTGATGTGTACTGGATGAGTCCTTTATTGGCAATCCGTAGGGCTGATTCGAAAATCAGCCAACTGAAAACGGCTCCAGAGATGAAATTAGAAAAATTCTTACCGCGGCTGGTTTCCAACGGCTCCAAGATAGCGTCTGGGTCTATCCTTATGATTGTGAAGATATTATCGGGCTTCTAAAAATGGATTACGGGATAAGTCGCGACATGCTCTACATTATCGCTGACCAGATCGAGAATGATAAGTATTTGCGGATGGACTTCGATCTCATATCCAAATAAAGTTCGACTTTGTTGAATTCCCATTGTAAATACGCTATAGCGTATTTATAGTGTAGAGTGATGGCCAAATTGTTGAGGATGGCACTCACCGTACTCTTTTGAAAAACAAAGAAGGTGCCTACTTTTCCTTCTGGGCCCACCAAGCCGGCGGGTTTATTAAAGAAAGTTAGTGTTGACATAGGAGTATTTATCGTGCTATAATTAGAACAGACAGGAAACCCTCCCGCTACCCCTCAAGTAGGACACTAGTTAGTGAATAATAATACTCCATCGGACTTCGGAAACCAATGCATTCTCTCGGCCGGTCGTTCAAGAAG
>LCQJ01000012.1 GCA_001004085.1 Parcubacteria group bacterium GW2011_GWA2_50_10b | reverse complement strand
ATAATTGGTATAATCCGTCCACGAGTCCCGTTAGAAGTTCAACGGAACCTAAAATGCCTAAAAACCTTATAAATTTAAACTTTCTAATGGGATGTCGCTCGATTTCTTCTTCCAGATAGCCGTGCTCATCATGTCCATCGTCATTCACGAGGTTTCCCACGGCTATGCCGCCAGCCTTTTGGGCGACCAGACAGCCCGCTACCAGGGCAGGCTGACCCTTAATCCCGTCAAACACTTGGACTTTGTCGGCTCGATATTGGTGCCGACCATTTCATATCTTTTGGGCGGCTTTATCATCGGCTGGGCCAAGCCCGTGCCTTACAATCCCTACAATCTGCGCCCCGGCCGCTGGTCGGAGGCGATAGTGGCCGGGGCCGGCCCGCTTTCCAACATCTCGCTCGCTTTGATTTTCGGGCTTTTGCTTCGCTTTGGGGCCTCGGCCGGGTGGGTCAGTCCGGCTTTCGTCCAAATTACGGCCGTCATCGTCTTCATCAACCTCATTTTGGCGGTCTTTAACCTCATGCCCATCCCGCCTTTGGACGGCTCGAAGCTCCTTTTCGCCCTTTTCCCGGAGAAAATGCTCGGTTTCAGGGCTTTTTTCGAGCGTTACGGTCTGATACTGGTGCTTTTCCTGGTCTTTTTCCTCTGGCAGTTCATTTTCCCGCTGGCCGTTTTCGCCTTCAGGCTTATTACCGGCCTCACTCCCTAGAGTTTGCATTTAAGTCGGTGTTTTAGTAGAGTATGACTCTCCCGTTGGGAGCGTTTTTGTATGAGTACCATCAATCAGCTGGTCAAGAAGAAAAGAAAGATTATCCGCCGCAAGTCCAAGTCGGTCGCTTTGACGCGCGCCTTCAATACTCTCAAAAACCGCCCCGTCTTTTTCAATTCTCCCTTCAAGCGCGGCGTGGCCACCAAAGTGACCACCAAAACTCCCAAGAAACCTAACTCCGCTATCCGGAAAATCGCCCGTGTCCGCCTGACCAACGGCATGGAAGTGACCGCCTATATTCCCGGTATCGGCCACAATCTCCAGGAACACTCCGTAGTGCTCTTGCGCGGCGGTCGTGTCAAAGACGTCGGTCTGCGCTACTCCATCGTCCGCGGCGTGCTTGATGCCACGGGTGTTGAGAGCAGACGTCAGACCCGAAGCCAATACGGCGCCAAGAAGCCCAAGGCCAAGTAAATTTCTAATTGACCTAATTTCTAATTTCTAAAAATGAGACGAAAACTCAAAGCCAAGCCGAAAATCCAGCCCGACTATGCCTACGATTCCGAAAAGGTCACTAAATTCATTAATTACGTGATGCTTGAAGGCAAGAAGCAGACCGCCAGGAAGGTGGTTTATGATTCCCTCGAGCTCATCAAGGATAAGACCAAGAATCCGAATCCTCTGGAAGTGCTCGAAGCCGCCCTCAAGAACACCGGTCCGACCATGGAGGTTCGTTCTCGCCGCGTCGGCGGCGCCAACTACCAGGTGCCCCGTGAAGTGCGCCCGGAACGCCGCCAGTTTCTCTCCATGAAGTGGATTATCGATGCCGCCCGCGCCAAGAAAGGCAAGGCTATGGCGGAAAAACTGGCCGAGGAAATCATTGCCGCTTCAAACAACGAAGGTGACGCCGTCAGGAAGCGAGAAAACACCCATAAAATGGCCGAGGCCAACAAGGCCTTCGCCCACTTCGCGTGGTAGTTAGAATTTTTAATTATCAGTGCTATTATTGATCAATAAACAAGATTTTTATTAGAAAGAGATATTTCTCAACTCCAGTTTTTTTAGGAGCCTTATTAATACTGGCTTATGTTATTTTGATTCTTTTTTACCATGATCAATTGGTAAGTTTCATTTTTCAGAAACCTCTTGAGTGTCACGGAAGCAAAGCATCTGGAGAGATTTTGTCCTGTTATTACGATGCAGGGCCAATTGTAAAGCTTAAGTATCTTAAGGCGACTATTTTAGTTAATTTACTATCGTTGGGTATACCTCTTATCGTTATTATTCTTTATGTTTTTAGTCTTCTGCACAATAATCGTTTGTACAAAAATCGAATAAAGAGAGAGATTTAAACATTTCAATATTTGAAGATTTAAAGTAGCCCAGATATTGTGTCTGGTTTTCCATCCTTAAATATTTAAATCTTTGAATGTTTAAATAGTGTTAGAATTGTTGCATGGCAACGGTGCAAAGATTCGAAGATCTCGTCTGTTGGAAGAAATCTCGCGAGCTCACATCGGAGATTTATAGAAGCTTTCGAAATTGCAAAGACTACGGTTTCACCGATCAGATACAGAGAGCGAGCGTATCGATAATGAGTAATATTTCCGAAGGTTTTGAAAGCGGTACGCGCGATTCATTTGTCAATTATCTTTATATCGCCAAGGGCTCTGCCGGGGAAGTGCGCGCCCAGCTCTATGCCGCATCTGATATTGGATATTTAAATATTCAAACATTTCAATATTTAAAGAATAACGCAGAAGAATGCTCGAAGCTTCTAAATTCATTTATCAAAGCGGTAAAAAGCTCTCCCAATAGCGGTTTGCAGAGAAAAAGAGAAATGACTAAGGATGAGCAAGAAACAGAATCTTTCTTAGCTGATGCTCGAGAACAACTGGCAAAAATCCACCCAGGCATTTACGGTAAAAAGCCTTAAATCTTTAAATCTTCAAAAGCCAACAAGGCATTTGCTCACTTCGCTTGATAATTTCACGAAGTGAAATTATCCTGAGCGGTTTATTCCGAGCTTGTCGAGGAAAGTCGAAGGGTAGTATTAATGTTTTGAAAAGAGCCCAGGTGGGCTCTTTTCTGCCTTGAACTTCATCCGAATTTGAGAAGCTTTTATATTTCGGTTGCTCTCCATTGTTTTTTAGAGTAGGTTATGGTTAGAAATAAGACTGGAGGCAGAAAGTGCGTAAAGCAACCAAGAAAAAGAAGAAGGGAAGTCGACCAGCTCGAAAGGCGAACCAAGGCATTAGGGAGGTAGAAAAGCCTCACTTTGCCTGCGAGCGTTATCCCAAGTGTCCTAGGCACATTGAGAGCACTTCGTATGTCAGCGAACTTGCGGACGAAGAAGAGGGGACACCGGCTACTGTCAACATCGATAGTCGTATGGTGTCTGGATCTTGTCGGTCCCGATGCCATGTGCGATTCATGGAAACGTCCATAAATCACTCGGTCATGATGATAATCAATGGCAGAGTGGTCGACATCGGCAGCTAGAACCCGGAGGGCGAGCATATGCTCGCCCTCAAGCGTTATATTGCTTAAACTTAGAAGTTGATATATAGTTTTCCCGTTGCCCAATTGGGCTTTTATTTATCTAAAATTATGCAACGAGATTATCCGTTAGAAAGAGTCCGTAACTTCGGTATCATCGCCCACATTGACGCGGGCAAGACCACGACCAGCGAGCGTGTCCTTTTCTATACTGGAAGTCAGCACAAAATCGGCGAGGTGCACGAGGGCGACACCACTACCGACTGGATGGAACAGGAGAGGGAACGCGGTATTACTATTACTGCGGCGGCTATTACCTGTTTCTGGGCGCCGACTTATATCCCGGCCGCTGAGCATGAGAAGAAAGAGAACAAATACCGTTTCAATATCATCGACACGCCCGGCCACATCGACTTTACCGTCGAAGTGAAGCGTTCACTCCGTGTACTCGACGGGGCGGTGGTTGTCTTCGACGGGGTGGCGGGTGTGGAGCCGCAGTCAGAGACCAACTGGCGTTACGCGGAGGATGCCCTGGTGCCTCGCATCTGCTTTATCAATAAATTAGATCGCACCGGCGCTTCTTTCGAGCGCTCTTACAAGTCCATCCTCGACCGCCTTTCCAAAAAGGCCGTCCGTTTTCAGATTCCGATAGGGGAGGAGGATCATCACGAGGGAGTGGTAGATCTTTTGAAGATGAAGGCTTATTACTTCGAAGGTGAGATGGGCAATAAGGTGGTCGAGAAGGACATTCCCGAGCAAATGCTTTCCGACGCTACAAAATACCGCGCCGAACTGGTCGAGCGTATTGTCGAGAACGACGAGGCGATGATGAATGACTACCTCGAGGGGAAAGTTGCCTCTCTCGAAGATCTCAAGAAAGTTTTGCGCAAAGCAGTTATCGAAAACAAGATTTTCCCGGTCATGACCGGCTCGGCGCTCAAAAACAAGGGTGTGCAACTCGTGCTCGATGCGGTAGTTGACTACCTGCCTTCTCCTTTGGATATCCCGCCAATTAAGGGTGTTCATCCTGATACGGGCGAAG
The DNA here is from genome assembly GCA_001004085.1 of Parcubacteria group bacterium GW2011_GWA2_50_10b. Lineage (GTDB taxonomy): Bacteria > Patescibacteriota > Minisyncoccia > Phycocordibacterales > Zambryskibacteraceae > UBA5004. The sequence goes on along the minus strand of LCQJ01000012.1, from coordinate 11,784 downwards.
AAGTTATCCGCCACGCCTCGGACGAAGAGCCTTTTGCCGCGCTTGCTTTCAAGCTCCAAGCAGACCCATTTGTCGGCCAGCTGACCTTCTTCCGGGTTTATTCCGGTACCATCGAGAGTGGCACTTATTTATACAATTCCACCACTGGTACCAAGGAACGCCTGGGCCGAATCGTTCGCCTCCAGGCCGACAAGCGCGAGGAGGTAAAAAAAGTTTTTGCCGGCGAGATTGCCGCCGCTGTAGGCTTGAAAGACGCGAAGACTTCCCACACCTTCTGCGATGAAGCCAATCCGATCGCTCTTGATCAGATCAAATTCCCTGAACCGGTAATCTCCTTACGCATCGAGCCGAAGACCAAAGCCGACCAGGAGAAGATGGGCATGGCCCTTAAGCGCCTTTCCGACGAAGACCCGACATTTAAAATTAAATCAGACCAGGAAACGGGAGAGACGGTTATCATGGGCATGGGTGAGCTTCATCTTGAAATTCTTGTCGACCGCATGAAGCGCGAATTCGCCGTCGAAGCCAATGTCGGTAAGCCGCAAGTGGCCTATAAGGAAACTATTACGGCCGAAGCAGAGGTGGAGAATAAATATATTAAGCAGACTGGAGGCAAGGGTCAGTATGGCCACGTCAAAATCAAGATTAAGCCTCTGCCCCACTATGACCCGGAGGAAAAGGTACCGAAGAATGCGCATCGAGAGCCGGGCTTCGAATTTATTGATGCTATCAAGGGCGGTGTTATCCCGCAGGAATTTATTCCGGCGGTTGAGAAGGGAATTAGGGAAGCCATGGACCGAGGAATCCTTGCCGGTTACAAAATGGTCGACATTTCCGCCGAGCTCAATTACGGCTCTTACCACGATGTCGACTCTTCAGAAATCGCTTATAAAATCGCTGCTTCACAGGCTTTCCAGGAAGCCGCCAGACGCGCCAAGCCTGTAATCCTTGAACCTATTATGAAAGTGGAAGTGGTAGTGCCGGAGAAGTTCATGGGCGATATCACCGGCAATCTCTCCGGCAAGCGCGGACAAATCGAGGCCATGGAAGACAGGGGAGAGCTCAAGGTGGTCCGGGCCAAAGTACCTCTCTCCGAAATGTTCGGCTACGTCACCTCGCTCCGCTCTATGACCGAAGGCCGCGGTTCCTCGACCATGGAATTCGACCACTACGCCATCGTGCCAAACAATGTTGCTCTAGGCATCATCGAAGCTCGCACTGGTAGCAAATAGTCTGTGCAAGTCAGACTTGCACAAAATGAGGCGGGACGCAACCTGTTTTCAGCTTAAAGCCTGCCCCTACGCTGTCATGGTGTAGGAGCCTTTTGTATTCATCCCCTTTACATTTTTCGGCCCTTTGTATATTATGGCGCTTACGCGTTGTACGTTTCTTGCTCTTTGAGATTTGTCTCAATAAAGACTGGATTGTGTATGGCGCGCTCTTGGACCAAAGAAAGCAATGGTTCTCGCGCGCTTTCTTTGTATCAGGAGTGTTATTTAGCAATTAATTTAAAAATTATTATGGCAGCAGAATTTGATCGTTCCAAGCCGCACATCAACGTAGGCACTATCGGCCACGTTGACCACGGCAAGACCACTCTCACGGCAGCTATTTTGAACGTGCTTCACCGCGCGGGCAAGAAGGCGACCGTCAAGAACGTCGACCAGATTGACAACTCTCCAGAGGAAAGGGCCCGCGGTATTACTATCGCCCTTTCCCACTCGGAATACGAGACCGACACCCGCCACTACGCGCACGTCGACGCTCCCGGTCACGCTGACTACATTAAGAACATGATTACCGGCGCCGCTCAGATGGACGGCGCAATACTGGTGGTAGCGGCCACTGACGGCGTGATGCCCCAGACCCGTGAACACATCCTCCTCGCCAAGCAGGTTGGTGTGCCGAAAATCATCGTTTTTCTCAACAAGTGCGACATGGTTCCCGACAAGGAGCTCATCGGTCTCGTTGAAGAGGAAGTCAGAGACCTCCTCAAGAAGTACGAATACGACGGCGCCAATGCCCCGATTATCCAGGGTTCGGCCCTCAAGGCTCTCGAAGCTACTGGTATCGACGACGAATGGTCCAAGCAGATTTTGGCTCTGACCGACGCTCTCGACACCTACTTCCCGATTCCGGTCCGCGACCTCGACAAACCGTTCCTCATGCCTATCGAGGACATCTTCTCGATTGAAGGCCGTGGCACCGTGGTGACCGGTCGTATCGAAAGAGGCCGAGTTAAGGTCGGCGAAGAAGTGGAAATCGTTGGTATCAAAGATACTTCAAAGACTACGGTCACGGGTATTGAGATGTTCAACAAATCTTTGCAGGACGGCCAAGCCGGAGACAACGCCGGCGTCCTCCTCCGAGGCGTCAAGAAGGAAGATCTTCACCGCGGCCAGGTGCTTGCCAAGCCGGGTTCTGTCACTCCTCACACCGAGTTCACCGCCGAAGTCTACATCCTCAAGAAGGAGGAAGGCGGGCGACACACTCCGTTCTTTACCGGTTACAAGCCGCAGTTCTACATCCGCACCACTGACGTTACCGGCGAGGTTACCTTAAACGAAGGCGTCGAGATGGTTATGCCCGGCGACACCGCGACCTTCACTGTCAAACTGGTTTCGCCGATTGCTCTGGAACAGGAGCAGCGCTTCGCTATTCGCGAGGGAGGCAAGACCGTCGGAGCCGGAGTGGTAACCAAGGTTATCAAGTAATCATATGCCTAAAGCTGCTTCTTCCAAAAAGCCCCGGCACAAGGCCGGAGCTCCGGCCACCAAACGCGCCGGAGCCAGAAAAGCTTCTGCTGAAGAGGTGTCTTCAAGGCTGCGCATCAGAGTCAGGGCCTACGAGTCGAAGATTCTCGACCTTTCGGTCAAGCAAATCATCGACACCGCCCTGCGCTATGACGCGAAGGTGGAGGGACCGATACCTCTGCCGACCGAAAAGAAAATCTATACGGTGAACCGCGCGGCGTTCGTATACAAGAATGCGCGAGAACAGTTCGAGATGCGGATCCACAAGCGTCTCATCGATATAGTCAATCCTTCCGGTAAAGTCATCGAGGCTCTGACCAACATGTCGCTGCCTTCGGGAGTAAACATCGACGTGAAATTGATCTAGCCATGAATCCCGTTAGAAGTCTAACCATATAGACTTTAGCGGGTGGATTGACCACAACACCAAAACAAAGTAACTTCTAACGGGATGAAAAAGATTATCGCCAAGAAAGTGAATATGACGCAGATCTTCGACGAGAGCGGGGAAGTCTTTCCTGTCACTCTCGTCGTAGCACAGAACCAAGGGGAGGGCTTGGATACTGATTCCCAAGCCCTCCCCTTGGAAGGCGATATGGTTACGGTCTCCGGCCTCTCGAAGGGCAAGGGCTTCCAGGGAGTGGTCAAGCGCCATAAGTTTCAGGGAGGCAGGCGCTCCCACGGCCAGAAGCATTCCGAGAGGGAAGCCGGTTCCATCGGCGGTGGCGGCCGGGCCGGTGGACGCGTTGTGAAGGGCATGCGCATGGCCGGCCGCATGGGTCATGAGCGCGTGACGGTCAAGAACTTGCGCGTCATCAAAGTCCTGCCGGAATCCAAGGAGATCTTCATCCGCGGCGCCCTTCCCGGACGCAAGGGGACACTTCTGGAAGTAAAGTCTAAATGACAAATGTCGAATGCTAAATCAATGGCAAAGTCTAAATTTCAAAATTTAATCATTAGAAATTGATTAGTCATTCAACATTAGAAATTAACAGACATGGAAACTCAAGTCTACAATCAGACAGGTAAGTCGGTCGGTAAGGTCACTCTTCCGGAAAGTGTCTTTGGCGTGCGCTGGAACGCCGACCTGGTCAAACAGGTAGCCGACTCGCTTCTTTCTTCGAAGAGAAAGCCGGTCGCTCATACCAAGAATCGTGGCGAAGTGCGCGGCGGCGGCAAGAAACCTTGGCAGCAGAAGGGCACCGGCCGTGCGCGACACGGTTCCATCCGCTCTCCTATCTGGGTTGGAGGCGGTGTCACTCATGGTCCGAGAAAGGAGAAGAATTTTGAACGCACGGTAACCAAAAACATGCGTGCCAAGGCTCTACACACTTTACTTTCTCAAAAGTACCGCGAAGGGGAAGTACTCTTCGTCGATTCAATTGCTCTTACAGAGCCGAAGACCAAGATTGCTATCGGTACCCTCAACTCACTTTCAGGAATCAAAGGCTTCGAATACATCTTCAGCAAAAAAAATAACGCCGTAGCTATTGCTCTTTCAACCAAGAACAAAGAAACCGAGCGCGCTTTCCAGAACCTGGGCAACGTCGAAGTGGTAGAAGCGCGACTCAGAGGCCCTCGCATCACCGAGAAGGCTGCTTTGGGTGCGGACAAATCCAACGTCTACGTTTTCGAAGTGGCCAAGGGCGCGACCAAAAAGTCCATTGCTGATTCTGTCCACCAGTCTTACAAGGTCAGGCCGGTCAAGGTTCGGGTGGCCGGTATTCCGGCCCGCAAGGTCTTCGTGCGCGGCAAAATGGGTGTCAAAAAGGGCGGTCGCAAGGCTTATGTCTATCTGAAGAAGGGCGATAAGATCGAAGTGATTTAGGATTTATGATTTAAGATTTATGAAGAAATACAAACCTACAACCAAATCGCGCCGCGGCGCCTCCGGTATCGACTACCGCCAGTTCATCACCACCAATGAGCCGGAAAAATCGTTGACCAAGGGCTTTTCCCGCGGCAACGGTAGGAACAACACTGGCCGCATCACTACCCGCCACAAAGGAGGCGGGCACAAGCGCCTGCACCGCGACGTGGATTTTTCATACGACAAATACGATATTCCTTTCACCATCAAATCTGTCGAGTACGACCCGAATCGCTCGGGCTTTATCGGCTTGGCTCAATATCACGACGGCGAGAAGCGCTATGTGCTTTTGCACAACACCGCTAAAGTCGGGGACACTTACCTCGTCTCCGAGAAGGCTCCCATGACCCCCGGCAACCGCCTGCCTTTGGGCCATATGATTGTCGGCACCTTTATTTACAACGTGGAGCTCAAGCACAAGGGCGGGGCAAAATTGGCCCGCTCCGGCGGCGATTACGCGGAGCTTCTGGCCAAGGACGGCGAATATGTCGATATCAAACTGCCTTCGACCGAAGTGAGAAAAGTGCCGGCCAACGCCTGGGCCACCGTCGGCGAAGTCTCCAACAACGAGAACCGCCTGGTCAACCTCGGCAAAGCCGGACGCAGCCGCTGGCTCGGTATCCGCCCGACCGTGCGCGGCACTGCCATGAACCCGGTCGACCATCCGCACGGCGGAGGCGAAGGCCGTCAGGGCCGCGGCCGCCGACGCGCCATCTCTTATTACGGCAAACCGACCGGTAAAGGTCAGAAATCCCGTCGCGCCAAAAAGTATTCAAACAAATTCATCGTCAACCGCCGCAGAGTTGGCAAGAACTAAAATAAAAGCCCCCGGCCCGGCCGGGGGCTTTTATTTTGCTTTTATGTATAATCATGAGAATTGGCTCACCCGGGAAAGGAGGAAGGCAAGGAGAGGCTCGAGCCTCTCCTTTTTGCATACTTGATTTTATTTTTAGTTTCTGTAAACCCCCACACCTACTTTTTCTTGCAAAAAAGTAGGTGTGGGGGTAAAGTATCTCCCGTAAGGTCAAAGACAGTGAGCAGGGCAGCTTGTAGCTTACAGCTTACAGAAACCCAGAAGTCTCACCGAGATCACCATCTCTCTTTCCTTATATGTGTGCATTACTAGCTAACAGTTGAAAGCTGCAAACTTATTCTATGGCTGTATCAAAGCAGAAGAAAAGCGAAGTAGTGGCGAAACTAGAGCAAGCGTTCAAAAGCGCCAAGTCTCTGGTGTTCGTGAACTTCAAGGGTCTCTCCGTAGGCAACACCACCCAGATGCGCCAAGCTCTGAAGAACGAAGGTGTCTCATACACAGGAAGTGCATTCCTTTCAGAAAAAGTTCCCTGAGAATTTAAAGATTCTCGGTGGAGTCTTTGCCGGCCGCTACATGAGCCAGGCCGAAATTCTCGAATTGGCCATGATTCCGAGCCTTCAGGTTCTTAGGGGCAAGTTCGTCAACATCATCAATTCGCCGATTCAGCGCATGGCCATAGCAATGAGTGAAGTCGCCAAGGCGAAAAATTAATCAAAACCAAAAATAACATGGAAGAAACAAAAAACGTGGAAGTGCCCGCCAAGTTCAAGAAAATTGTCGAGGAAGTCGAGAACATGTCGGTCCTTGAATTGAACGAGCTGGTCAAGGTCTTCGAAGAAAAGTTCGGAGTCTCCGCCACCGCCGTAGCCGCCGGTCCGGCCGTAGCCGCCGGCCCCGCCGAAGAAGAGAAGGCTACTGCCAATGTTGAACTGACAGACGGCGGAGCCAACAAGATTGCCGTCATCAAGGTGGTCAAGGAAGTCCTGGGACTCGGCCTCAAAGAAGCCAAGGACCTCGTGGACGCCGCCCCAAGCATGCTCAAGCAGGACATGAAGAAGGAAGAAGCCCAGGCTCTCAAGAAGTCTATTGAGGATGCAGGAGGAAAAGTTACTCTTAAGTAATCCCGCAGAGGAATCGAAAACAAAAACCGCGCGATTGCGCGGTTTTTGTTTGGGGGTACAATACGGGCATGTCAAAATCCGTTTCTCACATATTCGGCGGAGAAGCCAAGGTAAAAATCATGCGCCTTTTCATTTTCAACCCCACTTTAGCTTTCACCTCCTCCGAAGTGGCTTCCCGCGCCAAGACCAATCCCAATGTCGCCCGCCGCGAACTCGCAATTCTCGCCAAGGCCGGGCTCATCAAGAAGCGCGGTAAAGGTTATATGCTCAACAGGGCTTACCGCTACCTGCCGGCCATCGGCAACTTCCTCATCGACGCCAACCCACTCTCCGAGAAGGAAATCGTCAAGAAAATAAGTGTCTCCGGCAACGTCAAACTGATTCTTATCTCGGGCATTTTCCTCCATAACCCTGATTCCAGGGTCGATATTCTCATAGTAGGGGACCATATCAAGCAGGGGAAGCTCCATACCGTCATGAGTACCATCGAGGCCGAACTCGGTAAGGAGTTGCGCTACGCGGTCTTTGAAACCGGCGATTTCCAGTACCGGATGGGCATTTACGACAAGCTCATCAGGGATATTCTCGACTCCCAGCACAAGAAAATCTTCAATAAACTGGGTTTGGAGATGAAACCAGCTATCCACACATCTTAAAACACCTTTATTTTTAGGTGTATAATAAGCGCATACCCTTAAAAGTGGTATTTAACAGTATTCAGTTAAGAACATATGTTATTAAATACATGGGGAGAAGTATTGACCCTTTCCTTCCAGAATCTCTGGGTGGGTGTGGTTAATTTCGTCCCGAACCTTGTTATCGCGTTGGTCATCCTCATCCTCGGATGGCTCGTTGGGGCTCTCTTGGGCCGCGCTATCGCACAGGTGTTCAGGTCTCTTAAGGTAGATGAGGCTCTGCGTCACGCGGGCTTCGAATCGGTAGTGCGTCGCGGTGGCATGAACCTTGATTCCGGTGCCTTCATCGGCGGCCTGGTCAAATGGTTCGTCATCGTCATTTTCCTGGTGGCAGCCTTTGACGTCTTGGGTCTTTCCCAGGTCAATCTGTTCCTGCAGGAAGTCGTGCTTGCTTACCTTCCTAGGGTCATTGTCGGCGCTTTGGTCATCCTGGTGGCTGGCGTTATCGGCGATGTCATCGAGAGGGTAGTGGTTACGGCAGCCAAGAGCGCCGGAGTACGCTCCGCGCACTTCGCCGGCGCAGTCGCCAAATGGGCGGTCTGGGTCTTCGGTATCCTGGTCGCGCTTTCTCAGCTCGGGATTGCTACGGCCTTCAGCCAGACTCTCTTTACCGGCATTGTGGTCGCTATTTCTTTGGCTCTCGGCCTTTCCTTCGGCCTTGGAGGCCAGGAACAGGCTGCTCGCTTCCTCGAGCGCCTGCGCGCCGACATGAGCGGCAAAAACCAGTAATACAAGGTATTAGCTAGATAATACTCTTGATTAGCAAAAAGCCGCCTGTAGGGCGGCTTTTTGCTAATGTGACGGAACGTTGACTTATACCCTTGTTTTCTATACTATATTTGCCACAAGCGTTCTCACGCTTTTTGTTTTGAAATTACTTACAAATGACCAGGTCATCCATCAAAGGCCCATATGTCGACCCTCGCATCTTAAAGAAGCTCGAGGGCAAGAAACCGAGCACCGCCGGTGTTATTAAGACGTGGTCGAGGGCCTGCCAAATCGCTCCGGAGATGGTCGGCTTCACCTTTGGGGTGCACAATGGCAAGGACCATATCGAAGTGTTCGTGACCGAAGATATGGTCGGCCACCGCCTCGGGGAGTTTGCCCTGACCAGGAAGTTCGTTCGCCACGGAGGCAAGATGCAGAAGGACCTGGAAATGGCCCAGAAGGAGGGTGAAATCGCCGCCGCCAAGGCCGCCAAGGGCGCCACCGAGACCAAGAAATAGTTCGACAAGCTCACTACAAGTAATCACATGCCGGAAGCCAAAGCACATTTGAAAAGTTACCGACAATCGCCCCGCAAAGTTCGTTTGGTCGCCGCTTCAGTGCGTGGCAAGTCCGTCGCTTCTGCAATCGAGATTCTTTCTTTGGTGCCTAACCGAGCGGCCCTGCCTCTGGCCAAGCTCGTTGCTTCCGCTTTGGCCAACGCCAAAAATCTGGAAATGAACGTTGCCGACCTCGTTATCAAGGAGCTCAAAGTCGATGAGGGGGCCACTCTTTACCGTCGCCGTCCGCGTTCAAGGGGTATGGCCAATCCCATCCGCAAGCGCACTTCGCACGTGACCGTCGTTTTGGGCGAATCAAAGGCCAAAAAATAACATGACACACACAGTCCATCCATATTCACACCGCTTGGGCATCCTCCGCGACTGGAAAAGCCGCTGGTTTTCCCCCAAAGGCAAATACAAGACCCATCTGAAGGGCGATGTTTTGATACGCGAATTTCTGGAGAAGAAACTGAAAGGCTTTTTTGTTGCGGACATCGAAATTGAGAGAAGCGCCAAGGCGCTGCGCATCATCGTCTCGACCTCGCGGCCCGGCATGATTATCGGCCGAGCCGGCGACGGAGCGGAAGTGTTGCGCAAGGACATCAAGAAAATGCTTGAGAAGCACAAACTGCTCGAAGACAAGGTAGACGTCAAGCTCGATATCAAGGAAGTGAAGTCCGCCGAGTCCAACGCCGCCATCGTCGCCCAGATGGTGGTTGAAGGGCTCGAAAAGCGCCTCCAGTTCCGCCGGGTCATGAAGCAGACCCTTGAGAAGGTCATGGCCAACCGCGACGTGCTCGGAGTGCGCGTCTTTTTGGCCGGCCGCCTCGGTGGAGCGACCATGAGCCGCACCGAAGACCGCAAACTCGGCCGTATCCCGCTTCAGACTCTCCGCGCCGACATCGATTACGCCCAGGCCAAGGCCATCATGCCTTACGGCAGTATCGGGGTGAAGGTCTGGATCTATAAAGGCGATATCTTCGCTGACGCGAAGAAATAACTAATTAACCTAATTATACTAATTAACCTAAAATGAATTCGATTAGAATAATTAGAAATTAGAATAATTTACCATCATGTTATTCCCCAAGAAAGTTAAATACCGCAAGTGGCAGACCATGAGGAAGAACCCGAAAAAGGTCGGCGTAGCTTCGCGCGGGGTAACTGTCGCTTTCGGTTCCTTCGGCCTCAAGGCTCTCGGCGCCGCCCGTATCCGTTCCCAGCAGATAGAGGCGGCCAGGAAGGTCTTGAGCCGTTCGGTGGGGAAGACCGGCCGCCTCTGGACGCGCATTTTCCCGGACATGCCTTACACCAAAAAGCCGGCGGAAGTGAAGCTTGGCAAAGGTAAGGGCGACTTGGAAGGCTATGTGGCTCCGGTGCTCGCGGGGCGGATAATTTTCGAGGTCGACGGTGTTACCGAGCCTGTCGCTCGAGAAGCGTTGCGCAAGGCAGGCACCAAATTACCTTTAAAGACCAAAGTCGTTGCCCGCTAGTTCGACTACGCTCACCACAAGTAATATGAAAAAGACCAGCTACAAAGGAAAACCGGAGAAGGACTTGGCCAAGGCGCTTTATGAAGAGCGCGAGAAACTGCGCCAGTTCCGCTTTGGCTCGGCCGGCTCGAAATCCCGAAACGTCAAAGAAGGTGCCAAGGCCCGGAAGGAAATCGCCCGCATTATGACCGAGCTCAACAGCAAAAAGTAAGATTTAAGATTCAAGATTTATGAATAATACAAAAACAACAAAGCCAAAGGTTCTCGCTGGCACCGTCGTCTCGAACAAGATGAAAGACACCATCGTGGTCTCGGTCGAGAGCTACGAGAAACACCCGAAGTACGAAAAATTCGTCACCAAGAGAAAGAAGTTCAAGGCTCACGACGCCGGCAATACCAAGCAGGTGGGGGAGAAGGTGGAAATCGTCGAGTCGAGGCCGATTTCTAAAGATAAGCACTTTGTAGTAAGATAACCAATCCTTTATGGTTCAACCGCAATCCATCGTCCAAATAGCAGACAACTCCGGAGCCAAAATCGGCCGGGTCTTTAAAGTGCTCGGGAGCTCGAAGAAGCGCTACGCTTCCATCGGCGAATTGGTGGTTTTCTCGGTTCAGAAAGCCGAGCCGAGAAAGGCCGTCAAGAAAAAGGATGTGCTTTACGGCTTGGTAGTGCGCCAGAGAGCTCCTTTCAGGAGAAAGGACGGCACTTACATCCGCTTCGATGAAAACGCGGTGGTCGTGCTCGACGACGCCAAGAAAGAGCCTTTGGCCGGACGCATCTTCGGCCCAGTGCCACGCGAAATCGGCGAAAAGGGTTATCAAAAAATCATTTCCTTAGCTCCCGAAGTCGTATAGTTCGACAAGCTCACCATAAATAATTTTATGCATGTCAAAAAAGGAGACAACATCATAGTGCTCGCAGGCAAGGACAAGGGCAAGACCGGCAAGATTTTACGTGCCATGCCTAAGGAAAACCGCGTCTTGGTCGACGGGGTGAATCTCAAGAAGGTGCATCAGCGTGGTAAGAAAAGCGGCCAAAAAGGCAGCGTCATCGAGAAGAGCTTTCCCATCCACGCTTCTAACGTCAAATTCCATGCCAACTCTTAAAGAAAAAGCGCAAAAACTTCCCGGTTACAAGAATCCGATGCAAACTCCTCGGATTTTGAAGGTGGTCGTTTCCGCCGGCGTCGGCTCGTTCAAAGACAAGGCTAAATTCAAAATCGTCGAGGACCGTCTGGCACGGATTACCGGCCAGAAAGCCGCCCCTCGGGGCGCCAAGGTCTCCATCGCGAGCTTCAAGTCCCGCACCGGCGACATTGTCGGCTACCAGGTCACGCTTCGTGGCGCGCGCATGCACGAGTTCCTCGACCGGCTCATCAACATCGCCCTGCCCCGCACCAAGGACTTCCGCGGCATCAACCCGACCGCGGCCGATGAAATGGGCAACTATACTTTGGGCATCAAGGAACACACCATTTTCCCGGAGACGACCGACGAGGAACTCAAAGACGTTTTCGGCCTGGCCGTGACTATTGTGACCACCGCCCAGTCCAAGCAAGAGGTGGTGGAATTCCTCACCCACTTAGGCTTCCCGTTTAAGAAATAATACATAGGATTTTCCTCTGTATTTTCTCTATGTCCTCCTACATAATAAGCTCACGGCCGTTTTGTTATTGTGTATGTTTGACAAAGCTATATATTTTGATATAATATAAAAGAGGTAGAGCCTTCTCAAGTATTACTCAATACTTGAGAAGGCTCTACCTCTTT
>LCQJ01000011.1 GCA_001004085.1 Parcubacteria group bacterium GW2011_GWA2_50_10b | reverse complement strand
GGCAGGAACAGGAGGTACTGGAGGAGACGGTGAAGGAGGGACTGGGTCAACTGGAGGTACTGTTACTGCTCATACTGGTGGTGCAGGTGGTGATGGCCGTGTCCGTTGCGACTCAACAGCAGGTTCAGGTTGTACGACTACCCCTACAGCTAACCAAAATGTATATTCAGCTTCGAGTACGTCAGCTGCCAACGGCTACGGCACCCTCTATATAGGAGCCACCAATACAACAAGTGCCGACCTAGCAGAGTATTATGTCACAGGAGATAAATCTATAGAAGCAGGAGACGTAGTCTGCTTATCCAACACCAGATTACTAGATCCCGGAGGGGAAGAAATAACCACTCAAGGAGTCTTAAGAAAATGCAATAGTCCAAGTGATTCAAAGTTGATCGGAGTCATTTCTACCAAGCCGGGTATTCTCTTGGGCTCCATTGATTCAGCTACTGGTAATGCAGATAGCAGACAATTAGCTCTACAAGGTAGAGTCCCAGTCAAGCTCTCCACCGAGAATGGTCCTGTTGCCATAGGTGACTATCTAACTTCTTCTTCACTACTAGGCATAGCCATGAAAGCCGATGGCTTCTCGAATGTCCTCGGCATGGCCCTGGCTAACTTTAGTGGTACAGAAGGAGTAGCCCAAACAGTGGGCACCAAGACCTATAAGACCGGCACGATCGAGGTCTTCATGAACTTAACCTACCGCAAGCTCGACATCGCCAAGGCTGAGGAGGGCACCTTCGACCCCGTCACTCTCCCGGGCCGGGACTTCAGCCTTGAGACCTTTAACCTCCTGGGCGTCCGTTCCATCACCTCGCTTTCAGGCAAGTGGGCTATCGGAGAAGACGGCACCGCCACCACCACCAGACTTTGTCTCGAGGATGTCTGTCTCGGCAAAAGCGACCTTTCCATCCTTCTTCAAAACAACGGTCTCTTGGATTCAATGGCCACATCCTCCGCTACTTCGACGGAAGAATCTTCAGCCTTTAGCTTATCCGCGCTTTTCCAAAATATCTGGGAGGCGGTGGCAACTCGGTTAGCTGAGGTGGGGAATGGGATAGGGAAATTGTTCGCTAAAGAAATTTACACCGACAAGCTCTGCGTCAAGAAGTCCGACGGCACGGATATTTGTGTGACTGGCGATGAACTGGCAGCCGCCCTTTCCTCCGGCTCTTCATCCTCGGAGACTTCCTCCAGTGGCTCTGAAGAGGCAAGTGCTCCGGCGGAGGAAACCGCCCCTTCGACGGGTTCGACAGGCTCACCGCAAGCAGACTCAGGGCAAGCAACCTCTACCCCGGAAGTAATAATAGAAGAGACAGCCACCTCCACTCCTGAAGTGATAATAGAAGAGTCGGTGCCGGAGCCGCCCGCGGAGTCCGAACCTGAGGCCGAAGTGCCGCCAACGCAACTATAATTGTGCCGCCGGCTTTTATCTGTATAATCATTTTCGATGACCTCCGCTAAACATCTCTGGATTTCTCTCATTCTCTTGGTCGTATTCGGCCTTTTGGGCTGGTATTTCTTGCTGGCGCAAAGAGGGGCAGGGGCCAGATATCCTTTCCGTTTCGGTCTTGACTTGGTCGGAGGCACGGAGCTTATTTATCGGGCCGATACTTCCGGGGTTGCCGACCGCGCGGGGGCGATGGAGAGCCTCAAGGAAGTGATTGAGCGCCGCATCAATGTTTTCGGAGTCTCCGAACCGCTTATCCAGACCGAACAGGCCGGTTTCGCCTCGGGTCTCTCGGACGACCGGCTGATTGTGGAATTGCCCGGCGTCTCAGACATCGAAGAAGCCAAGCGCTTAATCGGTAAAACTCCGGTGCTCGAATTTCTTTTAATCAAACCGGATGCCCAAACCATTTTGGATGAGAATCAGGGGAGCGAATTGAATCCTGAAGATATCTTTGAACGCACTGGGCTCTCCGGGCAATTCCTTTCCCGTGCCCGTCTGGAATTCAACCCGACTACCCAGGCGCCCAGCATCGGCTTGGAGTTCAACGCCGAAGGCAAGGATTTGTTTGCCAGAATCACCCGTGACCACAAGGGCGAAAAACTGGCCATCGTCCTCGACGGGGAAATGCTTTCGGCCCCGGTCATTCAGGATGAGATTCGCGACGGCAATGCCCAGATTACCGGCGTCTTTACCACCGATGAGGCCAAGCAGTTGGTGAGAGACCTCAATTACGGCGCCTTGCCGGTGCCGATTACCCTCTCGAGTTCCCAGACCATCGGCGCCTCGCTCGGAGACGCATCACTCTCTGCCGGGGTGCGCGCCGGACTCATGGGCTTTCTGGCTCTCTCGCTATTTCTCATCCTTTGGTACCGCCTACCCGGGCTCGTTTCGGTGGTGGCGCTTTCTTCCTACATCGTCCTCAGTTTGGCGGTTTTCAAGCTTATCCCGGTCACTTTCACGGCGGCCGGCATCGCCGGGTTTATCCTCTCCATCGGCATGGCGGTGGATGCCAATGTGCTTATCTTTGAGCGCGCCAAGGAAGAATTGAAGAAAGGCAAGTCGATTCACGATGCTTTGCATGAAGGTTTCCACCGGGCCTGGCTCTCCATCCGTGACTCCAACGTCTCGAGTATCATTACCGCAGTCGTGCTCTTCTGGCTCGGCACCTCGGCTGTCAAAGGCTTCGCTTTGACTCTCGGCGTCGGCGTAGTGGTCTCGATGTTTACGGCTATCACCGTCTCGAGGACCTTCCTCTTCGCCATCGCTCCTAAAAAGCATGGCGCGGAATCCGGTTTCAAGAGGTTTTTATTCAGTAACGGGCTTACGGTTTTAAAACCTCTATCGATTTCACCGGCGGCGACATTACCGAGGCCCGCTACGCCGTCACCCGGCCGGACAAAGCGACCATAGAGGCCAATCTCGAAGCCTTGAACCTCGGTGGCTTCTCGGTCAGACCTTCCGGTGCCGATAGCTACGTCATTCGTACTAAGGAATTGAACCAGGCCGACAAGGAGAGAATGGTCGGCGCCCTCAAAGTGGGCGAGGTCGCACCTGTCATCGAGCGGCAGAACACTGTAGGACCGACTGCCGGTTCCGAGCTCAAGAGCAAGGCTCTTAAAGCGATTGCGGTAGTGGTCCTCATGATTGTGCTTTTTATCACCTTCGCCTTCCGCAAAGTCTCGAGACCGGTTTCTTCCTGGAAATATGGACTTTCGACCGTCATCGCGCTCGCGCATGACGTCATCATTCCGACCGGCATCTTCGTCCTCTTCGGCCATTATTTTGGTATCGAGATTGACCTCTTGTTCGTGACCGGCCTCTTGGCCATTCTCGGCTATTCGGTCCACGACACTATCGTGGTCTTCGACCGCGTGCGCGAGAATCTGAGAATCAACCAGGAAACCAATACCAAAGAAGAGTTTGAGACCACGGTAGGGAAGTCGGTGGCCCAGACCTTCGGCCGCTCCATCAACACCTCACTCACCATTTTTATTACTCTCGTGGCGCTTTATTTCTACGGCCCGGTGGTAACCGAGCACTTCGCCTTGCTGCTCACCATTGGCTGCATAAGTTCAGAAACATTTGAGACTCTTAATTGAGTTCTCAAAATGGCTTATTTCAACAAATTCAGAGGAACCAAAGGCTTTATCAGCACTTGGGAGAGAGTGATACGCTTTCGGTATATGATTACCGAAACTGCAAAAGAAAGAGTGAGGATTTTAGCTTTCTGGGAGAAGTACGGCACCCAAGCCACCGAGGAAGCTTTCGGAGTTTCCCGTCCAACCCTGTTTCGTTGGCAGAAAGCTCTGAAAGAATCTCTGGGGAAGCTTGATGCTTTAAATAAGAAAAGCACTGCTCCTAAGACCAAGAGAAAGAGAATCATTCCCAAAGAAATTGAAGATTTCATTATCAATGAAAGAAAGTATGATCCGCATCTCTCCAAGGATAAACTTGCTGAATTGATGAAAGAAGATAAGGTTGCCAATCTCTCTGCCTCCACTGTTGGCCGCATGCTTTCAGATTTAAAGAAACAAGGAAAACTTCCTTCATATACCAAGCTCTCCTTTCAAGCCAAGACCGGCAACCTCACAGAGCCTGGAATCAAGCAGCATAGGGTTAAATTACGCTCCAAGCACCACGAAGGAGCTTTGGTTAAGGCAGACACCATAGTGCGGTTCAAGGATGGGCTCAAGAGATATATCGTTACCGCTCTAGATACTGAAAAGAAATTTGGATTCGCTTATGCTTATAAATCACACACTTCAGCTGCTGCTACGGACTTCATGGAAAAATTTAAGCAAGTAGCTCCACTTGAGCTTGAAGCGGTGCAAACAGACAACGGCTCTGAATTTGAAAGACACTTCCATATCTATCTGGAGAAGAACGGCATCATCCACTTCAACACTCATCCCCGGTCTCCTAAAGAAAACTCTGAGATCGAGAGATTCAACACTCGGCGTCCCCACTGGTCTCTTGGCCTCATCTCTCCTTTGAGGTATATTTGCAATCAATTAACAGCGGAAAAGTCTCAAATGTGCTGGACTAGTACAAGCTCTTGACAGGAAATAGGGGGTGGGATAGGATAGCGAACAACGATTGTGTAATGGCTGGTGGGGTAGGGGGACGTACGATTTAACATAAATTAATCATTTCGCGAAGGCACGAAATACCGCGTGCTTTGAATTTTTTTGCTTATGGATACAACCACCGCTCAAAAGCCATCTCACAAAGAACCACGCCCCAACCCTTCCAATGAGGTCAGGGTAAAGAAGTATTTCGGCCGGTACAGATTGCCTCTGACCAAGACCCCCAACCTGGTGGTCTCCCAGGTCAATTCTTTCAAATGGCTTATTGAGAAGGGACTCAAGGAAGTCTTCGAGGAATTCTCGTCCATCAAGGACTTTTCCGAAAGGAAATTCCAGCTCGACTTCGTCAGCTTCGAGCTGGCCGAGCCCAAGTTCGACGAATACACCGCCAAGGACAGAAAACTCTCTTACGAGGCTCCATTGAAAGTGCGCGTCCGCCTGAAGAACCTCATCATGAAGACCGAGAAGGAGCAGGAGATTTTCATGGCTGACTTGCCGCTTATGACGAACCACGGCACTTTCATTATCTCCGGCATCGAGCGCGTGGTTGTGCCGCAGCTCGCCCGTTCGACCGGCGTTTCTTTCACCGCCCAGGAACTCAAGGGTAAAAAGACCTTCGGCGCCAAAATCATCCCGGGCCGTGGCGCTTGGATAGAACTGGAGACCGATTTCGACGGCACCATCTACGTGCGCATCGACCGCAAGAGGAAGTTTCCGGTCACCACTCTCCTGCGCTCCTTCGGCACGGCCACCAATGACAAAATCCTGGCTCTCTTCGGCGGTATGCCGGAGGCCAAGCACTATATCGAAAAGACTTTGGCCAAGGACCACACTACGACCGTGGACGAGGCCGCTATCGAAATCCACCGCCGCCTGCGCGACGGCGATTTGGCCGCGGCCGAAAACGCCAAAGAATTCGTCCGCTCCATTTTCGACAAGGAGCGCTATGACCTTTCCCGCGTCGGCCGCTTCCGTTTCAACAACCGCTTCGGCATCAAGGAGAACGCCAAGGAAATCGAACGCCGCACCCTCTCTCAGAACGACCTCATTTTGATTATTTCTCACATCGCCCATCTCAACGTCACCCCGGGCTCCGAAGCCGATGACATCGACCATTTGGGTTCCCGCCGCGTCCGTTTCGTCGGGGAACTTTTCCAGCAGAAAATCCGCGTCGGCATGGCTCAAATCAAGAGAAACATCCAGAACCGCATGTCGACCATCGACACCGACGTGACGCTGCCGGTCCAGTTCATTTCGCCGAAGCCTCTCCAGGCCAGGATGAAGGAATTCTTCACCACCAACCAGCTCTCGCAGTTCATGCAGCAGACGAACGCCTTGGAAGAACTCGAGCATCTGCGCACCGTCTCCGCCCTCGGCCCCGGCGGTCTCTCCCGCGCCCGCGCCGGCTACGAAGTGCGCGACGTGCACCCTTCGCATTACGGCCGACTTTGCCCGATTCAAACTCCGGAAGGTCCGAACATCGGCCTCATTCTCCGTCTCGCGTCTTATGCCCGGGTCAATGATTTCGGCATGATTGAGACTCCTTACGCTGTGGTCGAGAACGGCAAAATCACCGGCGAAATCAAATTCCTCAACGCTCTTGAAGAAGAGAATTACAACATTGCTCATGCCGCCACCCCGGTCGAAAACGACGTCTTGTCGCCGGAATCGGTCGAAGTGAGGCACAAGGGCACCCCGATGACCGTGCCGAAAGACCAGGTCCATTTCATCGATGTGGCCACGAACCAGGCTTTCTCCATCGCCACCTCGATGATTCCGTTCTTGAACCACGACGATGCCAACCGCGCGCTCATGGGTTCGAACATGCAGAAGCAGGCGACACCCTGCATCGTGCCCGAAGTGCCGCTCGTTTCCACCGGCATCGAAGAAGTGGCCATCCGCGACACCGGCCGGGTCATCTTTGCCGAAGCAGACGGCACCGTCTCCGCCGTCGACGCCAAATCAGTCTCTGTCAAAGACGGCAAGGGCAAAGAACATAAATATCCGCTGGTCAATTTCTCCATGACCAACGGTTTTACCGCTTTCCATCAGCGCCCTTCGGTAGAGTTGGGGCAGAAGGTGAAATCGGGAACGGTTTTGGCCGATACCTCTTCCTCCGACGGGGGACAGATGTCCATCGGGCAAAACGTCCTGGTCGCTTTCATGTCCTGGTCGGGCGCCAACTACGAAGACGCCATCATCATCTCCGAACGCCTGGTTGAGAAGAGCAAATTCACTTCCATCCACATCGAAGAATTCACCATCAACGTGCGCGACACCAAACTCGGTCCCGAAATGACCACTTGCGATATCCCGAACGTCGGCGAATCCAAATTGAAAAACCTGGCCGAAGACGGCATCATCCGCGTCGGCGCCGAAGTGCGCTCCGGCGACATTCTGGTCGGTAAAATTACGCCCAAGGGCGAATCTCAGCTTACGCCGGAAGAGCGTCTGCTCCGTTCGCTTTTCGGCGAGAAGGCCCGCGACGTTAAAGACACCTCCAAGCGCATGGAAGGAGGTAAGCGCGGCCGTGTCATCTCGGTCCAGGTCTTTTCCCGTGAGAAGGGCGACAAACTCGATTCCGGCATTTTGAAGCAAATTCACATCCAGGTAGCCCAGCTGAGGAATGTCAGCGTGGGCGACAAGCTGGCCGGACGCCACGGCAACAAGGGTGTTATCTCGAAGATTTTGCCGGCCGAAGACATGCCTTACATGGCTGACGGCACTCCGATTGATGTCATCCTCACACCGCTCGGCGTGCCTTCCCGCATGAACCTCGGCCAGATTCTCGAAATGCATCTCGGATTGGCCGCCCACACTTTGAATTATCAGGCTATTGTGCCGCCCTTCGCCGGTGCCACCGAGGAAGAAATCAAAGAGGAATTGGTCAAGTCCGGCGTGCCGGAAAGCGGCAAGGTCAAACTCTTTGACGGGCGCACCGGTGAGGCTTTCGACCAGGACATCGCCATAGGTTACATGTATGTCATGAAGCTTCATCACATGGTCGAAGACAAGATTCACATGCGCTCCATCGGCCCGTATTCGCTCATCACTCAACAGCCACTGGGAGGCAAGGCCCAGAACGGTGGCCAGCGCTTCGGAGAGATGGAAGTCTGGGCGCTTCTGGGACATGGGGCTTCCTATACCTTGCGGGAGATGCTGACCATCAAGTCAGACGACATCCTGGGACGCTCCGCGGCCTTCGATGCCATCGTCAAGGGGGAGAAAATTCCCGAACCGCACTTGCCGGCCTCGTTTAACGTGCTTTTGAACAATTTGCGCGGCCTCTCACTCGACGTCGAATTGAAGAAAGATGCCGAGAGCAAGGAAAAGAAAATCGCTTCGGACAAAAATATTTAATCACCATCAACATGAGCACCTACAAAAACACCCAGCCCGAAACGGAACAGTTCGACCTCATCTCCATCAAACTGGCTTCGCCGGAGCGCATCAAAGAATGGTCGCACGGAGAAGTGACCAAGCCGGAGACCATCAACTACCGCACCCAGCGAAGCGAGCGGAACGGCCTTTTCGACGAGAAGATTTTCGGACCGGACAAGGATTTCGAATGCTACTGCGGCAAATACCGGGGCATCCGCTACAAGGGCATCGTCTGCGAGAAGTGCGGCGTGGAGATCACGCGCTCCATCGTGCGTCGCGAACGCATGGGCCATATCGAACTGGCCAGCCCGGTTTCCCACATCTGGTTCTTGAAAAACGTGCCTTCCCGGATTTCCTTGGTGATGGGCATTCCGGTCTCCGACCTGGAAAAGGTCATCTACTTCGCCGGTTATATCGTCACTGCCGTCTCGGAAGAAGAAAAAGCGCGGGTCCTCAAAGACCTTGACTCGGAATTCAAGTCCAAATCCAAGGCTTTGCAGGACGAGAAGAGCAAATTGGCGCTCAAGGAACTGGCGCTGGCCACCAAGAAGGACATCGAGGCGCTGGTCCCGGGCCGGGTGCTCAACGAAGTCGAGTATCATCGCTCAAGTGTCAAATACCCGACCATTTTCGAGGCGGGCATCGGCGCCGAAGCCATTTATGAAATATTAAAGAATCTCGACCTCCACAAATTGCTCAAGCAGATGGAAGCCGAATTCGAACACGCCCCTTCCACCGAAATTCCAAGGCTCAACAAGCGCATGTCGACCGTGCAGTGGATGATTAACGCCGGCATCCGTCCCGAGTGGATGTTTCTGGTGCGCATCCCGGTCATTCCGCCCGCCATCCGTCCGATGGTGCCGCTCGACGGCGGCCGCTACGCCACCTCCGACGTCAACGACCTCTATCGTCGCGTTATCAACAGGAACAATCGCCTGAAGAAACTCAAGGAAATCAACGCTCCGGATGTCATTTTGCGAAACGAAAAGAGAATTCTCCAGGAAGCGGTTGACGCTCTCATTGACAACACCATCAGGCATTCGTCCATCGCCGGTAACCAGTCCCAGCGCCGTCCGTTGAAGTCTCTTTCCGACAACCTCAAGGGTAAGAGGGGACTTTTCCGCCAGAACCTCTTGGGTAAGCGTGTCGACTATTCCGGCCGTTCGGTTATTGTCGTCGGTCCGGACCTTAAACTCCACCAATGCGGTCTGCCCAAGCACATGGCGCTCGAGCTCTTCAAGCCCTTCATCATTTCCGAACTCCTGAAGCGCGAACTTTCCTACAACATCCCCGGAGCGCGCCGCCTGATTGAAGACGCCATCCCGGAAGTCTGGGCCATTCTCGAAGAAGTGATTCGCGGCAAGTACGTGCTCTTGAACCGCGCGCCGACCCTCCATCGCCTCGGTATCCAGGCCTTCCAGCCGGTGCTCATCGAAGGCAACGCCATCCAGCTTCACCCGCTGGTCTGTACCGCTTTCAACGCCGACTTCGACGGCGACCAGATGGCCGTCCACGTGCCGCTCTCCGAAGAAGCCCAGGCCGAAGCGCGCTTGGTCATGGCCGCGGACAAGAATATCCTGAAGCCTGGCAACGGCGAGCCGGTCGTTTCTGCCAAACTGCTCGACATCGTTTTGGGCAGTTTCTGGATGACCAGAATGATAGCGGGGGAAAAAGGCGAAGGACGTTACTACTCGAATCCGAATTCGGCTATCACTGCCTATGAATTCGGCGTGGTCGACCTGCGCGCCAAGGGTCACGTCATGCCGACCGCTACCGAAAGATACAAGCAGTTCGACGGCAAGATATTCGAAACGACCGTCGGCCGCTTGCTCTTCAACGGCATCCTGCCTTCGGATTACCCGTTCCTCAATCATGAGATGAGCAGGAAGAAGATGTCCGAACTGGTCGACAATCTCATCGAGCGCTACGGCATCGAGAATATTCCGCCCATCATGGACAAGATCAAGTCCGTCGGTTTTCGCTCCGCCACCGTCTCCGGCGTGACCTGGGGATTGGGCGACGTCAAAATACCGGAAGGTAAAAAAGCCATCGTGGAAAAGGGCCGCAAGGCGGTTAACGAAGTAATCAGCCAGTACCAGGAAGGTCTTCTTTCCGAGAACGAACGCATCGCGCGTTCGGTCGAAATCTGGCAGGGCATCAAATCCGAAGTGGAAAAACTCATCCCCGGCACGCTCGGTCTCAAGGATTCGGTCTACGACATGACTTATTCCGAAGCCCGAGGCTCTTTCGGCAACCTAAACCAGATGGCCGGCATGAAGGGTATCATCCAGAACGTCTCCGGCGAGGCGCTGGAATTCCCGATCCTCTCCTGCTACAAGGAGGGGCTGACGCCGCTCGAATATTTTATTACCACCCACGGCTCCAGGAAGGGCTTGACCGACACCGCCCTTAACACCGCCAAGGCCGGTTATCTCACGCGCCGTCTCTTCGATGTCGCCCAAGACGAGATTGTGGCCGAAGACGATTGCGGCACGAAAGAAGGCACCATCATCCACAAGAAAACGGCTTCCGGCATCGAAATGCCGCTCTCCAAAAATATCAAAGGCCGCTTCCTGGCTGCCGACCTGGTTGATGCCAAGGGCACTCTGCTCTTCAAGCGCGGCCATCTGATTACCAAATCCGATGCCGAGATTATCGACAAGGCCGACGGCGAATCGACCAGCGTTCGTTCGCCTCTGGCCTGCAAGTCGATTCACGGCATCTGCGTCAAGTGCTACGGCACAGACCTAGGTAACAACAAGGTCGTTGAATTGGGCGAAGCGGTCGGTACCGTCGCCGCTCAAGCCATCGGTGAGCCGGGCACCCAGCTCACCATGCGTACGTTCCATGCCGGCGGCATCGCTTCTGCTGCCGGCGACATTACGGCCGGTCTGCCTCGCGTCGAAGAAATCTTCGAAAAGAGGAAGCCCAAAAATCCGGCCATCATTTCTCACCTTGACGGCGTGGTGACGGAAATCAAGTCCATCAATAACGACAGGCTGATTGTCATCGCACCGGAAGCCGGGGAAGTCAAAGGCAAGAAGCTGGATAACGAATACACGGTCTCCGCCTTGCGGGCCATCCTGGTGCGTGTCGGCCAGCAGGTCTCGAAGGGCGACCTTCTGACCGACGGTTCGGCGGACCTCGACGAGCTCTTCCGCTACGCCGGCCGCGAGAAGTGCGAGAATTACATCATTCATGAAGTTTCCAAGCTTTATGAATTGCAAGGCGCGGCCGTTTCCCACAAGCACATCGAGCTTATCGTCCGCCAGATGTTTAGCCGCCGCAAGGTCAAGGACGCGGGAGAGAGCCACTTCACCCGCGGCGACGTCATCGAAGTCTCCGATTTTGTGGAAACCAACAACATGCTGAAAGAAAAGGGGCAGGAAGAGGCGAAAGCCGACCCGGTCATCATGGGTATCACCGAAGTCTCGCTCTCGCGCGCCAGCTTCCTTTCCGCGGCCTCGTTCCAGCACACGCCTCGCGTTCTTATCCAGGCCGCCATCAAGGGTGTTGAAGACGCCCTCATCGGTCTCAAGGAGAATGTCATTATCGGCCGCCTAATCCCAGCCGGCACCAGCTTTCCTGGCGGCTACAAGGAAAAACTAATATGCGAGGCGATGTCGAAACAATCAAAGATCGGCTAGATATAGCCGAGGTCGTCGGAGGTTACGTCAAGCTCGAGAAAGCGGGCCAGAGCTTTAAAGCGCGCTGCCCGTTCCACAACGAGAAGACCCCGTCCTTCTTCGTCTCACCGCTTCGTCAGAGTTATTACTGCTTCGGCTGCGGAGCCAAAGGAGACATCTTCACTTTCGTTGAAGAGGTCGAAGGGCTCGAATTCCGCGAAGCACTCAAGCTCTTGGCCGAGAAGGCCGGGGTGGAACTCTCCCGTCGGCCGGAGGATTCGAGCGCCAAACGGTCCGAGAAGGAGAAAATCCTCGAAGCGCTTGAGGAGGCATCGCAGTTCTTTGAAAAAGAGTTGGGCCGCCATCCGGAAGCGAAAAGTTACATTCTCTCGCGCGGCGTAAGCGAAGCTTCGGTCAAAGCCTGGCGCATCGGCTACGCTCCGGCCGAATGGCGTGCGCTCTGCACACATCTGAGAGAGGCCGGTCTGTTCGAGGAAATCCTCATCAAGGCCGGTTTGGCCAAGAGGACGGACCAGGGTTCTGGAAAATCTCCTTATGACGTTTTCCGTGACCGCATCATCTTTCCGCTCTCCGACGCGAGTGGCCGGATTATCGCTTTCTCCGGCCGGGCCCTGGCCAAAGAGACCGAACCCAAGTATCTCAACAGCCCGGATACCGCCGTCTTTACCAAACACGAGGTGCTCTACGGCCTCGACAAGGCCAAGGAGAAAATCAGACGCAAGGATTATGCGGTCCTGGTCGAGGGGCAGATGGACTTGGTGCTTTCCCACCAGGCCGGGGTTGATAATACGGTGGCCTCCAGTGGCACGGCCTTTACCCAAGCCCATCTTGAACGTTTGAAGCGCTTTTCTTCCCGGATCATCCTGGCTTTCGATGGCGACTCCGCGGGTGAAAAGGCGAGCGAGAAGTCGACCGAACTGGCGCTCATGCTCGGCCTGGAGGTCAAAATCGCGGCTCTGCCGGCCGGCCTTGACCCGGCGGAAGTGGCCAGCCACGACCGGGAGCAATGGAAAGAAATATTGCGGGCGGCCAAACCGGCCATCGAGCATTTCCTCGACCAGATGGTGGCAGAGGAAAAAGACCGCCGTAAACTGGGCAAGCTGATTGAAAAGAAGATTCTGCCTCTGGTCCTCATGCTCGAAAGCTCCATCGAGCGTTCCCACTTCCTCTCTTTGGTCGCCAAGCGCACCGGCATCAAAGAGGAGATTCTGTGGGAGGATTTGAAGAGGACGAGGAAGCCGGAGCATTCTTTGCATCAAGGTCAGACCTTAAGTACTGATTCCCAAGGTCTGACCTTCAAGAGTGTCTCGGCTCAGACGCGTCGCGAGCAAATTGAAGAGAGATTAAGTGAAGTGCGGTTATGGTTAAAAGAATTACCAGTTTCTGATCAACTTAAGAAAGAAGAAGCGGAACTGGAAAATCACCTGGCCCGAGAACTGCTTAAGGATGAGCTCTTGAATCTGTCGGTATTGCTGGCCAATGCCGAAACGTCTAAAGATAATGGGAAGGTCGAGGAGTTAACCAAGCGCATCAATAGTGTACATAAGAAGTTAAGAGCCCTAGAGCAACATATTGTAGAATAAATGGAAATTTTGATGAAGAAAAACAAGAAACAAAAGAATAAGAACAAAAGGCCGGCTTCTTCGAAGAAGAATCCTGCAAAAAAGCCTTTAAAGAAATCTTTGAAAGCCAAGCACAAGTCCAAAGCCAAGCCGAAGAAAATTAAAGCGACCAAGAAAAAACTCGATGAAGCCATCAAAACCGAGCGGCTGGTGACGCGTGGCAAAGAACGCGGCTTCGTCACTTACGACGAGATTCTGCGGGAGTTTCCGACCATCGAAAACGATATCATCTTTCTCGACGAACTTTACGAGAAACTGCACACTCTCGGCATCGATATCCTGGAGGGCGGCGGACTCTTGGAAATACCGGAAGAAGAGACCGGCAAGAAATACGCTTATTCGAGAGGGGATTCTTCCTATGATTCCATCCAGATGTATTTGCGGGAAATCGGCCAGTATCCACTCATTGCCGGTTCGATGGAGAAGGAGCTCGCCAAGCGCATCGAGAAAGGCGACGTGGACGCCAAGAATCTCCTGATGAAAGCCAATTTGCGTCTGGTGGTCTCCATTGCCAAGAAATACGCCAACCGGAGCCCCGACCTGACGCTCCTCGACCTCATCCAGGAAGGAAACTTAGGTCTCCACAAGGCGGTCGAGAAATTCGACTGGACCAAGGG
>LCQJ01000010.1 GCA_001004085.1 Parcubacteria group bacterium GW2011_GWA2_50_10b | reverse complement strand
ATGAATTTCTTGCCGATTATTCAAGACTTAGTCCGCCAAATGTGTGTACCTAGGACATTTTTCGAGTTCATTAAAATAAGCCTAAGAATATGGCTTTTACGTTCCTCCCCTGCTAAGGGGAGGATAGGAGGGGTCAGAGAGGGGTCATCTCTTCGCGATAACGCTCTTTTTATAGGTATCCAGATGTTCAAGGGCCACGCCGGTGCCTTTGGCCACACAGAAATAAGCGTCTTTGGCGAGCACCGCTTTTACCCCGGTTCTCCGGAACATGAGCTCGGGAAAATTCCTTAATTGAGAAGAGCCCCCGGTCATGATGATTCCCCTGTCGATGATATCGGAAGAAAGTTCCGGTGGGGTCTCCTGTAAAACTTCTTTGACCGCTTTAACCATCTCGCGCAATTCTTTCGAAATCGCCTTGACCACTTCATTGGTCTTGACCTCCACCGTGCGCGGCAGACCAAGAATAAAATCTCGTCCTTTGACATTCATCGCCAGTTCTTCGTCCATTGGGATAGCCGAACCGATTTTAATTTTAATATCTTCAGCCATCTTGTCGCCGACGATAAGGTTAAAAGTCTTCTTTATGTAGTCGATGATGGCCGCGTCCATTTTGTTGCCCGCCACCTTGACCGAAGTGGAGGCAACGATACCACCCAGAGAAATAACTGCCACGTCCGTAGTGCCACCGCCGATGTCGACAATCATATGTCCGGCCGCTTCCTGGATGGGAATGCCGGCGCCGATGGCGGCGAGAATTGGCTCTTTAACTACATAGGCGTTTCTGGCGCCCGCTTTGATAGCCGCCTCGATAACCGCGCGCCTCTCGGTTGAAGTGACGCCGGCCGGCACCGAGATAAGAACGTCCGGTTTGAAAATATTCCAACGCCCCAAAGTCTTGTCGATATAGTAACGGAGCATCGCTTCGGTCACGCGGTAGTCCGCGATGACGCCGTCTTTCATCGGCCGGTAAGCGATGATATCTCCGGGCGTGCGGCCAATCATGCTCTTGGCCTCGGCGCCGATGGCCAGAATTTTGTTGTCTCCGGAGACCGCCACCACCGACGGTTCGTTCAAAACGATACCTTTGCCGGGTACGAAAACCAGGATATTGGTGGTGCCGAGGTCGATGCCGAGCTTTTTAGCCATGGGAATTTACACCATGATACTATAACGGAATGACGAAAGGAAAAGCGTCCGCCGGAACCTACCTCATCGAAGTTGCTCCTTTTACCCGGTCAGGCCACCAGAGTTCCCTTTCATACTTCT
The DNA here is from genome assembly GCA_001004085.1 of Parcubacteria group bacterium GW2011_GWA2_50_10b. Taxonomy (GTDB): domain Bacteria; phylum Patescibacteriota; class Minisyncoccia; order Phycocordibacterales; family Zambryskibacteraceae; genus UBA5004. The sequence goes on along the minus strand of LCQJ01000010.1, from coordinate 12,646 downwards.
CTCCTTTGCGACTCTCCCCTGGTACCATCGTCAAGGCCCCTCTCGGCAACCGTTCGGTAAGGGCGGTGGTACTCAATTCAAAGAGTGTCCTGAGCGAGAAAAGCGGCATTCGCCGGGCCGGCTTCATGCTCAAAAAAATCGGGTCAAAAGACGTTTCCACCGCCGGTTTCTCGCCGCGATTTCTCGCCGCGGTCAGCCGGACCGCTTTGTATTACGCCCTCTCACCTGGCGCCTTGCTCGAAACCCTCCTGCCCAAAATGCTTCTCTCAGAGCCTGAACTCTTTTTCCAGCCGCCCGGCAAGACCCGGAAGACCGGAGAAGCCGCGGCCAAAGAAACCATTCTTCTTCAAATGGAGAGCGATGAGCGCTTCAGCCAGTACCGGGCCATGGTCCGGCAGTCTTTCGCCCGCAAAGCTTCCGTGATGTTTGTCGCGCCCACTCATCTCGACGCCCTCAAAGCCGGAAACCAGCTCCGCCAAGGCATTGCCGATTATGTCTACGTCTTCACTCTGAAGGAAAAAGTCGCGGAAGCCAGGAAAATCTGGCAAAAAGCCTTGCGTGACAAGCATCCCGTGCTTTTCATTACCACCCCGGCCGGGCTGTCGTTCGAGCGACGTGACCTCGCTACTTATATAATAGAGCGTGAAAACTCGCGCGCTTGGAGAACACTCGCCCGTCCCTATATTCATTTTCGGGTTTTTCTGGAGAATCTTTCAAAGGAAACAGGGCGGCAGCTGGTACTCGGAGATTCCGTTCTTTCTCTGGAAACTCTCCGTGATTGGAAAGAAATGGGCTCCGACCACGGCGAACTCTCGCTCGTCCGGTGGCGCCTGCCGGCGGCGCCGACCCGGCTGGTCGACGCCAGTGCCAAACCGGACCAGGGCGGCAAATTCGAGATATTCTCTTCCGAATTGAAGAACCTGGTCGCCAAAGCACTCGTGGAAAAAGAGCCCATCTTTCTGCTCGGGGTGAGAAAAGGATTCGCCCCGACCACGGTCTGCGGCGATTGTGGTTACATCCTTCCCTGCCTCAATTGCGGAGCGCCGGTGGTTTTGCACACAAAAAGGTCAGACCTCAAGAATTCCAGAGGTCCGACCTCTGAACGAATCTACATCTGCCACGCTTGCGGCACCAAAAGGGAGAGTGATACGGTTTGCGGTTACTGCGGCAGCTGGAAACTGCTGCCTCTGGGCATCGGAGTCGAAAAAATCGCGGAAGAAGCGCGAAGTCTTTTTCCCGGAACCGAAGTGTTAGTGCTCGACAAAGACCATGCGCCGACGGAAAAGAGGGCCAGGGCCGTCGTCAAACGCTTCAGGGAAACGGGCGGGATACTCGTGGGCACCGAGCTCGCCTTCTTCCATCTGGACAAAGTCCCTTACACCGCTCTGGTTTCCGCCGACGCCCTCTTCTCGATACCGGATTTCGGCGTGCACGAAAAAATCTTTTACCTGGTCAGTCATCTGCGGGAAATGACGGGGAAAGAGTCCGTCATCCAGACCAGAAATATCGGCAAGCAGGTGCTGGCCTGGGCCTCTCAAGGCAACATCATCGACTTCTACACCGGGAAATGGCATCCGGACCGGTTCAGGGATTCCCTGATTTTAAGAATACCCAAAGCAGAATGGCCAAACGCCGATTTGAGCCGCGAACTTTCTTTGCTCGGGCCGCAGTTTTCCATTAAAGTAGACCCTGAAAGCATACTTTAATGCCTGATACCAAAGAGAAAAAGCTGCTGGTGGACCGCAAAGCGCCGGTCTTGAGAGCGGTCGCCAAAGCGCTCACGGCCGAAGAAATCGGCTCCGCCCAAACGCTCGCTGTCATCGCCAGGATGAAAAAGGCTCTCCATGCCGAAGAAGACGGCGTGGCTATCGCCGCGCCGCAAATAGGCGAGAGCCTCAGGCTCTTCGTGGTCAGCGGCAGGGCGCTCGCCCTCGCCAGACGCGCCAAGAAAAGCGATACGCCGGAAAAGCTCGACGACCTCGTCTTCATCAATCCGGAAATCGTGAAGACTTCTCAGAAAAAGAAGAGGCTTGAAGAAGGCTGCCTGTCGCTGCGCTATCTCTACGGCAAAGTACTGCGGTACGAAAAAGTCACCATACAAGCGCTGGACGAGAAGGGCCTTAAGGCCGTTTATGGCGCCTCCGGCCTCCTGGCCCATATTTTCCAGCATGAAATCGACCACTTGAACGGGATACTCTTTACCGACAAGGCCGAGGACATTCAGGATGTGCCGCCGCTTTCGATGGTCTTTTTCGGCAGCTCCCGCTTCTCGTCATACGTGCTCGAGGAACTGGAAAAAATGAACATTTCCCCGGTTTTGAAAATCGAATCGGCCAGAGACCCCTTGCCGGTGGCGGCGCTCCAAGAACTCGACGCCGATTTGTTCGTGGTCGCCTCTTTCGGCAAGATTCTGCCGAAAGCAGTGGTGGAGATGCCGCGGTTCGGCACGCTCAATGTCCACCCGTCTCTCTTACCTGCGCTGCGTGGTGCCTCCCCCATCCAAAGCACTATCCTTACCAACAGCAACCCGGGAGTGACCATCATCAAGATGGATGAAAAAATGGACCACGGACCCGTCATCGCCCAGGAAGTAGTGCCTATCGAGCCGTGGCCCGACCACTACGCGACAGTGGAAGAAAAATTGGGTCATGCCGGAGGGCGGCTCCTCGCTCAAATTATCCCGGCCTGGATACGGGGCGAAATCAAAGCCAAGGCCCAGGGCCACGCCCTGGCCACTTTCACCAAAATGATTAAGAAAGAAGACGGCTTGATTGACCCGGCGGCTCCGGCCGTAGAAAATTGGCGCAAAGTGCTTGCCTACAGCACCTGGCCGGGGGCTTACATGTTTTTCAAAAGTAAGACCGGTAAGGAAATCCGCCTGGTCGTCAAAGAAGCCGAGGTTAGAGAGGGAAAGTTTACGCCCGTGCGCGTCATTCCAGCCGGCAAACGGGAAATGACCTGGAAGGAATTCCTTTTGGGCAACGCTTAACGGTATCTGGCTCCAACCGCCAGGATGGAAATCGAAACCCATGGGGTGGCCTTGCGCTTGAGATATCCGTTCATCCCGTACGAAATAAATTTAAATTTTTAATATAGTAAGTATACAACATAAGTTTCGTACGGGATTCAGGGTCTTTTTCATCCTTGACCAGGTCGATAGCGGCATAAAGATCCGATTGTTCGGAAACCGCGTAGAGGTCAAGACCGGCGCCCACCAGATGCACTTCGGCCTTGAAGACTTCGCCGGACTTGTGGTGTTGGGTGCTTTTGCCCACTTCCACCTGGGCGACCAGGTCAACCGCGCCTGCAGGCAGATACTTTTCGATGGCGGAAATCTTTTTTTGCACGTAACCGGCGATGGCCGGCGTCAATTCGATCCCGGTCGCTTTGATATTGATTTTCATGGCTTAATCATATCAAATTCAATCAAAAAGCTTGATTAAATAAGTGTCGATAATCCGCTGGTCGAGGTCATAGAAGTGCTTACCTTCATCATGAAGCCGACTGGCCAGTGCCCGGCCGACATATCTCCAGTGCCACGGTTCGAACTTGTAATAAGCATTATTTTCCGGATAAGAGAGGATGAAGCCGTAGTTGTGAGCATTATCCTTGAGCCATTTATATTCCTTCGTCGATACAATCGTGCCGGATATACCGGTCTCTCCGGCGGAGAAGTCGACCGTCGTCCCAAGCTGGTGCTCGGAGTAGCCCTGGTCGGCGCTGAAGGTGTTAGCTCCGGAGCCGTAAGTAAAGCTATAAGCCGATTTAAGCGCAGACTGAGTTCCGAAAGAGCGGTAGGCCGAAGCCACTTTGATATCAAGCCCTTCTTTCGCCGAAGCGTCGAGTAAGCGCACGAGCTGCGGATAGACATCGGCGTGGAGCTGGTAGTTGCTCGCGGTTTCTACCAGGTATTTTTCTTCTATATCTTCGAGTTTTGAAGGAGTATAATTTTCATTCAAAAAATAGACTCTGGAATACTTCTTGAGAAGCTCCTCATCGGTGGCGGCCAGTTTTTCCAAAGTGCCGACGGTGCCGAAGATTTCGTTTATCTGCCCCTGGAAAGAATTGATGATTCCTTCTTTTTCCCGTACCCGGAGCAGGAGGCCGTAATTCACCTCCCTCTCGGTCTCCAGTTTCGAGAGAAGCCCGGCCTTCTCCCGGAGAAGATTCGCGTAAGTATAGTAAGCGCCGTAAGCCACTCCGACAAACACTGCCACCCCTATCGCCGCCACCGGCCAGCCGTCGAATCTTTCGTAGAACTTCCTAACCATTAAGGCTATTGTAATGCTTTTCAATCTCCCCCGCCATGAAAAGGTCGCGGTCGGTCACTTTGCCGCCGATATCGAAGCGTTGCAGTTCGAAAAGCACCTTGCTGTAGTAGATGCACGTGTCAGGATGGTGGTCATTCGCCTCGAAGACCGGGGCCATAGTATTGATGAAAGTCAGAGAATGCATGAAGTCCTTGAACTCATACTGCTTCGAGATTTTGCCTTGCCCGCTCGTAGCCTCTGGCGAAGTGGGGTCGTGCTCGAACTTCCAGCCGGGCAGGGTTTTGAGCCCTTCCGCTATTTCCTCCTTGCTCAATATTTTGGGTGTGTCCATATTCAGTATTATAACGAAGAAAAAGTATAATTATGTCATGAAAAGAATTCTCACCGTCTTTATAGGAGCCTTTATACTCAACGCGATTTGGGAGAACTTGCATGTCTTCCTTTACGACAACTACATGGGTGGCGCCATAACAGAGTTTATTCTCCTGCGGGCGGCGCTCGCCGACGCCGCCATGATCGCCGCCATCACCCTGCCGTTCATCTTGTTTCCCGCGCTTCAGAAGCGCTCTTGGCTCATCGTTTTGTTCGGCGTGATTCTCGCCATAGGCATCGAGTGGTGGGCGCTCGGCACCGGGAGGTGGTTGTACAACGAGTACATGCTTGTCATCCCGGTGCTCTCCGTTGGACTTACGCCGGCCATACAACTCGGCCTTCTTGGCTACTTTTCATACAAAATTCAGAAACGTATTTTCGGGTGAGCCTTGATTTCGAAAGAACCATACTCGCTATAAGAAAATGGTAATTGAGTATAAGGGTGGCAAATGTTTACTCTGTGGCTATAATAGGTACGCTGGCGCGTTTGACCTTTATCATGTTGATGGGACGACGAAAGAATTCGGACTTTCCTCCCGCGGCCTTACGCGTTCGTGGAAGAAGTTGTGGGCAGAAGCGGATAAATGTATTTTTGTGCGCGCAAACTGCCACCGAGAAATACACGGTGGCGTAGCCAAGGTCCCAAAGAGTTCTTTGAAAAATAAATAGATAGAATTTTTAGCTCCGCGATAGCTCAGTCGGTAGAGCGCCTCCCTGTTAAGGAGGATGTCCCAGGTTCGAGCCCTGGTCGCGGAGCTGAGAATTTTATAAGAAAAGCCCGCCACCGGCGGATTCTTATGCACATTTCATCAACAGGCTATCCCCCGAATTGTCCGAAAAACGGGTTTGACATTTTTTCTGGGCGTACGAAAATATTATCAGGTCGGCTTAGGAAGAGATTCCTTAACTAAAATTATAGGTCCAAAACCAGTGAGAGTTATGAGCCTCACACCGGACCAAAATGCAATTTAAGCGGAATTCTCTTTTCATGAATGCCGGCCTCGCTAATCAAAAACCCCGCCTCGGCGGGGTTTTTGCTTTGTGTATAATGTAAGCATGAAGAAAATACTGATTGTTGTAGTGATAATCGCGGCGCTCTTTTATCTTTTCAAAGATAGTAAAAGCGAGGTTAAGACCACCGTCCCCGATAATCCCGATGCCACCTTCCGTCCCGACCCCACTCTCGCCACTTTCTCCGGTCTTGAGGGAGAAGTCACCATACTCGAGGAAAAAGCCTACGGGGATATTAATGGAGACCAGAAGCCGGACACGGCCGTATTGCTCGCGGAGAGTGGCGGCGGTTCCGGCGTCTTTATCTACGCGGCAGCTTACGTCTCCGGCCCGGTTAATTACAAAGGCACGAACGCGGTCTTTCTCGGCGACCGTATCGCTCCACAAACCGTCTCCATTAATGCTGCTGGCGTCATAAAGGTTTCCTATCTTGACCGCGCTCCGGACGAGGCCTTCGCCGCTGAACCTACCATATCAGTCTCCAAAGAGCTCATATACCGGAACGGCTCTCTCTCGGAAAAGTAATTGCCTGCTGGTGGTTTTTATGCTTTAATTGCAGCCTACCCGCCTGAATGGGCGGTTTCATTATGGATCCCATTAGAAGTAAGAAATCAGAGATTTCTGCCGACTTGCCCAAAGCAAGTCGGACTTCTAACGGGATGGAAATACGAAACATTGCGATTATTGCTCACGTTGACCACGGCAAGACCACACTTACCGACGCTTTGATGCGCCAGACCGGCATGGTCGAGGAAGGAGTAAGTATGGATTCGAACGCTCTGGAACTCGAGCGCGGTATCACCATTTATTCCAAGAACACTTCAATCTTTTATAAAGGTAGCAAGATTAACATCGTCGACACGCCAGGCCACTCCGACTTCGGCAGCGAAGTGGAGCGCGTGCTCCGCTCTATTGATACCGTGCTTCTCGTTGTTGACGCCCAAGAGGGGCCCATGCCTCAGACACGCTTTGTGCTTAAGAAATCACTGGAACTCGGCCTCAAGCCAATCGTCATTATCAATAAAATCGACAAACCGGCTGCCCGCCCGGAGGTAGTGCACGAAATGGTGCTCGAGCTTTTCCTCGAATTGGGTGCCAATAACGAACAAATCGACTTCCCCACTGTCTATGCCGTGGGCCGAGAGGGGGTAGCGATGCGAAATTTGAATGACGAAAGAAAAAATCTTACTCCTCTTCTCGATGTCATTCTAGAAAAAGTCCCCCCAGCCAACTCGTCAACGTGGCAGGTTGACGAGTTAAGAGCCCAGCCCTTTAACCTCGCCTACGACAATTTCCTCGGCCGCCTCGCTATCGCGAGAATTTACGAGGGGAAAATAAAAACGGGCCAAGATATTTGGGTAAAAAAGCCGACAGGCGAAAGCTATAAAGGCAAGATTACCAAACTCTTTACCTTCGAAGGCATTAAGCGTGTTGAAAGTGCGGAAGCCTTGGCGGGAGATATTTGTATGATTGCCGGACTTTCGGAAATTTATATTGGAGACACCGTTTCCGGCCAAGAAAATTTTGAACCCTTGCCTGCCATTAACATTGACGAACCGACCATCTCCTTAAACTTCCTGGTTAACAACTCGCCATTCGCCGGACGCGAGGGCAAATTCGTCACCGGCAGACAGATTCGTGAGCGATTGGAACGTGAGCTTGAGGTAAACGTCGGCCTTAAAGTCGACTTCGGCACCAGTGACTACTACACCGTCTACGGCAGAGGCGAACTCCACATCGCAATACTCTGCGAGAACATGCGCCGGGAAGGATTCGAGCTCCAAGTTTCCCAACCGAAAGTAATTTTGAAAGAAGAGAATGGCGAGAAGACCGAACCGTTTGAAGAAGTACTGGTCGATGTGCCGGAGGAAATGAGCGGCAGTATTATCTCGGCTTTGACTCAACGCAAAGCACAGCTTATGGATATGAAAACGGAAAATAATCAAACCCGGCTCACCTTCGAGGCGCCGACTCGCGGACTCTTGGGTTATCGCGGCGAGTTCGTGGTCGCCACCAAGGGCTTGGGCATCCTCTCTTCCCGATTCACCGAGTTCAAGCCTTACGTCGGGGTAATCGAGCATCACGACGTCGGCTCGATGATTTCCATGGAAGCCGGCAAGTGCCTCGCCTTCTCTCTCGACAACCTTCAGCAAAGGGGCGTCTTGTATGCGGAGCCGGGTGATGAAGTCTACGCCGGCCAAGTGATCGGCAACTCTTCCAAAGGCGAGGACATGTACGTCAATCCGACCAAGGGCAAGCAGCTCACCAACATGCGCGCCTCCGGCTCGGACGAAGGTATTTTCCTCGTCCCTGCTTGGAAACTCTCTATCGAGCGCGCTATGGAGATTATGAATGAAGACGAATACATTGAAATCACGCCGCAATCGGTCCGCCTGCGCAAAGTCTATCTCACCCAGCAAGACCGTTCAAAAGCCCAGCGAAAAGCGGTATAATACCCGCATGTCCAAATTATCGACCGAACCGTACAAGGGAGTCCAAGACTTCTATCCAGAAGACATGGTTGTCCAAAACCATATCTTCAAAGTCTGGCGCGAAATCGCCGAGCGATTCGGTTACTCCGAGTACAGTGCCTCCCCTCTTGAATTGACCGAGATATATACCGAGAAGTCCGGAAGTGAGATAGTCAATGAGCAAACTTTTACCTTCCTCGACCGAGGTGGTAGGAGCGTGACACTCCGTCCAGAGATGACCCCCTCACTTGCCCGCATGGTGGCAGCCAGGCGCCGAAGCCTCAAGTTCCCCTTGCGCTGGTATTCTATACCAAACCTCTTCCGCTACGAACGTCCCCAAAAAGGCCGCAGACGCGAACATTACCAACTCAACGTAGACCTTATGGGAGTGGCGGGGTTAGAAGGAGATAAGGAAATGATTTCCCTTGCTTATGCTGTTATGAAAGAATTCGGGGCACAGGACAGTGATTTCCAAATCAGAATCAATAATGCCAATGCCGAAGATTTTAAAGAAATTGCACCCAATATTGTTTACGATGAATCGCTTGCCAGAGGCCAAGCTTACTATACCGGCACGGTCTTCGAAATTTTTGACACTAACCCGGAAAATCCTCGCTCGTTAGCCGGAGGCGGACGTTACGATAACCTCTTGGAAATGTTTGAGGTCGAATCCGTTCCGACGGTCGGTTTCGGCATGGGTGATATCACTCTCCGGGACTTCCTCGAAACCCACAATTTATTGCCCAATGCGTAAAATAGTTTTTGACTTAGAAACTCGCAATATTTTCAGCGATGTCGGCAGCGCCGACCCCGCCAAACTCGACATTTCCCTGGCCGCCATCTACGATTCGGAAACGGATTCTTATTCTTCCTTTCTGGAGGAAGAACTGCATAAGCTCTGGCCGATTCTGGAAAGAGCCGACATGCTTATCGGCTTCAACTCCGACCATTTCGACATCCCCCTTTTGAACAAATACTACCCTGGCGACCTGGGCAAGATACGCAGCCTGGATATTTTGAAGGAAATCAAAGACGCTTACGGCCGCCGGATGAAGCTCGACCAGCTGGCCGAAGGTACTCTGGGCAAAAACAAATCCGGCCACGGTCTCGACGCCATCAAGTGGTGGAAAGCGGGTGAAATCGAGAAAATCCGGCAATACTGCATAGACGACGTCATGATTACCAAAGAGATTTACGATTACGCCGTCAAGAACCAGAAACTGCTCTTCAAAGAAGGTGGGATTTTGAAAGAAATCAAACTCGACACTTCTGCCTGGGAAAAGCCGGGTGATAATAAAATGACCTTTTCTCTGCCATTCTAATGCCAGACCTTTTATTTATTTTCGGCGCTAAATACTTGATTTTCGCCTCTATTCTTCTGACGGGGTACTACCTTTTTGTTTCTCCCATTGAAACTAGGAAAAAATTAATGATTTTTCTCCTAATCTCTCTGCCGTTTGCCTATATTGTAGGCATCGGGGCGCGTGAAATGTATGTGAACCCGCGGCCATTCGCTGTAGAAAACTTTGAACCTCTTGTCGCTCACGCGGCGGACAATGGCTTCCCTTCCGACCATGTCTTGCTCGCAGCTTCTCTCGCTGCGATATTATTCTTTTTCAACCGCCGATACGCAGCCTGGCTTGGTGGATTCGCTATTTTTATCGCCGTATCACGAGTCTATGTCGGGGTGCACCATTCCTTGGACGTCCTGGCAAGTATAGGTATAGCCATGCTCTGCGCTATAATAACCAGTAAGTTATATGCATCCCGTTAGAAGTCTAACTAAATATGTCTTGGCGGGATATAATATTATGAAATTTAATCGAAGTAACTTCTAACGGGATGCAAGAAAATAAATTCCTAGTCCCCTTCGCCATCGTCGTTGCCGGCGGCCTCATCGCCGGAGCCATCTACTTCGGCACCGGCACCTCCGCCACTTACGTGCCTGGGCAATCCACTACCCAAACATTTAAGATTGCTCCTGTCACTGAAAAAGACCACTACAGAGGAAGTCGTTCAGCAGAACTTGTTATTATCGAGTATTCAGATACTGAGTGCCCATGGTGCAAAGTTTTTCATAATACTATGTTAGAAGTTTTGAGATCTTATGGAAATCGTGTTGCGTGGGTATACAGACATGTTCCTTACCATTCTTTAGCCCCAAAAGAAGCTGAGGCCACTGAGTGTGCAGCCGAGCTTGGAGGCAACCAATCTTTCTGGAATTATGTAGATAAACTTTTTGAGACAACAAATTCTAATGACTCTCTTGATTCTGCGGAATTACCTAAAATAGCTCTGGCTATAGGACTTGATCTGGAAGCTTTCAATCAATGTTTATCAAGTGGACGTCACTCTGAATTAGTTAAAGAAAACCTGCAAGATTTTATAAAATTTAAGATGGGCACTCCATATTCCGTAATACTTACTAAAGACGGCACCCAGACTATCATCAACGGGGCCGAGCCTCTGGCCACAGTCAAGGCGAAAATCGACTCCCTGCTTAAATAACTTTCAACAGATATTGATAGATGGCGTACATGGCGTACGTATCGAGAGTGCAGTATTTGATTAGGTCGGCCATAATCTTGTCCTTCCCTTTGGCATTCATGCCTTTAAGTACCGTTTCCATCCAGATACGCTGAGCATCGGCTCCACCGCTAATCTCGAGTTCCTTGTAGCTTAATTCAGGTAAGAGCACCGGCAAAATACGCTTAATGGAAGCGCTCCCAAAGAAATCTTTATCTACGAACCAGCCTTTGGAAAAAGGTACCATCAGGTCCACCATTCTGTCATTGATACTCTCGAGAATCTTGGCATATTTCGGGTAGAGTTTAGCCATTTCATTGTTCCTGCTCTTTTCAAATTTCATACTCCAGGAAATGACCGAGCCTTTGCCTTCAAAATCTTTCTGAATATGTTCAAGGAGTACCGGCATCGGGTCCGTGTTCTCGGTATGAAGATATTCCCGGTGAATCAATTCGGCGTCGGGCTCGGGTAGGATATGCAGAGAATACTGGAATGGCACTTGCTGGTAGGGCCTGTAGCCGTCGAAGGAAGGTATTACACCCATCATCGTTTCGTAGTCGAAGAAGTGGATGGGAAATTCCAATTCGTTCAAGAAATTCTTTATCTCGTCTTTGTTAATCTCTTGCTCGCCTGATTTCATGGCCATTACTTGCCTTAATTGTCTTTCATTTAACGGCCCGTCAAGCGGCACATCTTGGAGCGCTTCTATACCGTTATCTTCCAGCCAGGCTGCAGTTTTAGCATTAATGCCCGCCAACTTGTAGGCGGAATATTGGGGAAGGTCGCCCTTAATTCCTTGATAGATGTCGAGCCATTCAGACATTTCTCCGTTTGCGAGATGACGCGGGGAAATATCAGGCATAGATTTGCTCTTAAGCACTTCAAAAGCCTTCTCTATATTCTCGAGCGTCTCCGGTATGGCCGCGCGGACATCTTCCGTCACCTCTTCCTTGAGACTGATTTCTTCCGGTTTAATTTCGCCAGATCTCTCATATTTGTTATTGACATGGAGCACATAGGCCTTGCGCATTTTAAATCCAGATTTCTCAATGACAATGCTCTGGAAAGCCAGGTCAGGAATATGCTCCGGTTTGACGGAAGTGGAGGATTTGATTTCGTAGAGGTCAAAGGTCTGGTCATCTACTCTTTCGAGCACGTCGAAAATGGAAGTGATATTATCCGCTTCTAGCCGGCCTTGAAGAATAACTTTGGTGCCTTTTTTTATTTCTTTGAGAGTAGCTTCCGGTAGCGCGTAATACATCGTGCCGGAAAAGACGTTGCCCTCTTTCTTGTAGCCAAGTTTGATCGCCTCGGGAAAAATCTTTTCCGCGTAACTCTCGAAAAGAGACCCTTCATCGAAGAGCGCCTGGAGGCTGGCATCTGGCTCCGGCAATTTCGTTTTATCGTACTTTTTGAGCCAGAGCCATGCCGGATGTTTCAAAAACATCATAAACTCGGATTTGGATAGGGTCATATTTTATTTATTCTACCATGCCGACCTCACCCAACTCTCATAGCCGTAACTGTGCAAGTCTGACTTGCACAGAGGCTTATAGGCAGTTAAAATCGTATACGTTACAAACCTACACGTGTAGAAAAGTAACGTATTAAGATTTATTTAGAATAATTAGAAATTAGGTTAATTAGAAATTTATTCTAATACCCTCTCAATCTATCGATTTTTTCGTGCTGGCGGACTTTTTCGTGTGCTTTGGCTTCAATCTGTCTGATGCGTTCGCGGGTGACGCCGAAGACCTTGCCCACTTCTTCGAGCGTATGAGTGTAGCCATCAAGGAGTCCGTGGCGCATCTCGAGAATCTTTCTTTCTTTGGGAGGCAGGTCGCCTAATATTTCCTTGACCTGGTCGGAGATGATGCGACGGGAAGAATCCTGATCTGGAGAAAGAATCTTTTCATCAGCCAAAAAGTCGCCCAGTTTGGACTTGCCGTCGTCGCCCTCGTCCCCTACCGGGCTCTCGAGCGAGACCGTGGACTG
>LCQJ01000009.1 GCA_001004085.1 Parcubacteria group bacterium GW2011_GWA2_50_10b | reverse complement strand
AAGGCTACCGCCACGGGCGCGGCACCAAGGAGCGTCAGGCCAACGAAGCCATTTTCCACGCCGGCACTTATTCCTTCGACCACCGCAAAGATAAGAAAGGTGATTTCCGCCGCCTCTGGAACGTGCGTATGTCCGCTCTCCTCAAACAAAACGACATGTCCTACTCCAAGTTCATCCCGATGCTCAAAAAGTGCAATATCGCTCTCGACCGCAAGATTCTCGCTCTCCTCGCCGAAAATCATCCCGAAACTTTCAAGAAAATTCTCGAATCGGTTAAATAAAGGAGAACGGCCGACTAAAGTCGGCCTTTTTCTCGCCTAATCTGTCACGATTTCGTAGTAATTCCAGGGGCCATTAATAGCCGCGGCCATTTCGAGCCAGGACCTTTCCTTCTCGCCGTGGAAGCCGACCAGGCAATCAATCCATTCCTCTTCAGTGCTTTCTCCAATCACCAGGAAACACTGGTAGGGCTCCGGTTCGTGCCATGGACCACACTCAAGACCCCTGTAAATCTTGTTAACCTCGAGAACCTTTTTGGTGACAATAACGAGCTTCCCCATCCACACCTCCTTAGTGAACTGTCTAGATTTTTATTATAGCACGATTTAAATCCAGTTCGCCCGCTACTTGGCGGTCCAACCGCCAAGTAGCTAAGTTTCCAAATCTTTTACCATCTCTTTCCTTCTCAGAATATCCTTCAAAGAAGATGAAGCAAATTTTTGGTATTCTTTTGAATTTTTAAATTGCCCTAGCACAATTCCTGTATTACACATGTACTCATTTTCCTCCCCCAAATATTCACCCCAGCTTGATCTGCTAAGCGGATACGGCTTCCCCTTAAATCTGTTGTTTAAATTTACATAAGCGCTTACATGCAAGAGATATTCATTAGAACCGATGTGACTAGATCTAAATCTACCCTGAAATAATGCCCCATTTCTCTTATGTCGATTATTGAAGTACCAGGTATAACCCCCTATTCTTTTCATAAACTCACTGATACCGTTTTCAACGAGTTGCCTCAAAACAAAATGGAAGTGGTTTGGATTAAGACAATAACAAATTATTTCTACTAATTTTTCATTATCTTTTTTCTTATTAAAAGAGTTTTCAAAAATACTTCCGATAGGTTCGATGGAATTAAATTCATTAATACTTTGAAAGAACCTATTTAAATCCTTGCTGTCTTCAAATATCCGGCGCTTATCTACGCCTCTATTATAAATATGGTAATACTCATCACCGACAAAAGGTACTTTCCTCATATAAATACTTTACCACTTGGCGGTTGGACCGCCAAGTGGCTACAAATCCAATTCGTAGACTTTCCCCTTCTCGGCCACTACGGCATCGACTTCCAATTCATCACGCAAACGCTGGGCGAGGAAGATGGCGGACTTCGGCTCACCCATAGCCACAAAAACTTTTTTGAGCGTGCCGGCGCTCGCTTCGACGAATCTGACCAGCGCGTCGGAATCGGCATGAGCGGAGAAGCCATGAATGATTTCCACTTTGGCTTTGACAGCGACCCGGCTGCCGTCGATGACTACCTCTTTCACCCCTTCTTCAATCTGCCTGCCCAAAGTGCCGGCCGCCTGATAGCCGGCGAGGATGATGGTGGAGTTGGGGTCGGGCAGAAACATTTCTTCGTGTGCGAGAATCCGGCCACCAGAGGACATCCCGGAGCCGGCAATAATGATTTTGGCACCAGGCACTTTGGCAATCTCTCTCGAGTCGCGGACCGTGGCGGTCTCTTTCAGTTTGGGGAATTTGAAAATATCGTCTCCCTCGCGCTTGTCTTTCTCGCTTACGGCGTTGTAAAGATTTTTGACCTTCTCGTAAATCTCGGTGATGCGGATGGCCAAAGGCGAGTCGAGAAAGACCGGTACGGCAGGCAACCGGCCGGATTCAAAAAGATTGTCGAGCTCGTAGAGAATGATTTGCGTGCGTTCGAGCGAAAAGGCCGGAATGAGAATGGTGCCGCCGCGCTTGATGCCGTCGGAGACGGCCTTTTCGAATTTCAAATCGCGCTCCGACTTGCTCTCATGGTTCCGGTCGCCGTAGACACTCTCCATAAGAAGATAATCAAGGCCGGAAACCTTTTCCACATCAGGCAAGATGGGCGAAGGCGAATTGCCGATATCCCCGGAGAAGAGCATGCTCCGGCCGCTTGGGCCAGTCAGTTTAAGCATAGCCGAACCCAGCACGTGGCCAGCGTTGTAAAGTTCCAGCTTGAACCCTGCCTCGCCGGCAGGCAGGTCACCGAAATCACGCGGCTCATGATACGAGAGCGTTTTCCAAAGCCCGAGCGTATCCAGCGCATCAGCGGGTTCGTAGAGAGGCTCGGCGCTGTTGCCGTTAATCTTGGCGGAATCCATGAGCAGGAGCTCGGCGATGCTTTTGGTCTCGGCGGTGGAATAAATCTCGCCCCGGAAGCCTTCCTTGTAGAGTTTCGGGATGAGCCCGACGTGGTCAATGTGCGCGTGCGTGATGAAGAGAAAATCTATTTCTTTCGGGTCATAAGAAAATTTTTTGGCATTCTCTGTTTTAGCCTCCCCCGCTCCCTGAAGCATGCCACAATCAACCAGTATTTTTTTACCACCGAACTCCAGTAAAAAATTGGCTCCGGTCGTCGCCCCGGCGCCGCCGTAACAAGTCAGTCTAGCCATTAACGCGCGCGTTACTCCTGACACAAATAAGATTCGCGATGAGCGCCCCCAGTCCGTCCAGCACCAAATCGGAAAGTGTGTCTATTAAATATCCTTCGGGCGCGTAGGTCATACCATTGATGTACTCTAGCCATTCCCAAGCCACACCTACGGTCATGACACAAAATAGCACTATGATAACGCGCATCAAAGCGGTCTGAGAATTTCTGCGCCATAAACCCGATTCGAACAGGACGCTATAAGTGGCAAGTCCTCCGACCACTCCGGCCAAAAAATGCATAACCATATCTGACCACCAGTAAGTCCAGTAAAAATAAAAACTGTCCGCTACAAAATGGAATATACCGAAAATAACGGCGGCCATTAAGCTGGAGTATAGAAGCGGGTATTTGCTATTCATATCTGCCTATTCTAACAAAAATACCGACCCAACGGTCGGAATCTTTGGTAGGGTTATTTTGGTATACCCTAGTTGTTAAAACTAGGTGGGTGTCAGCTTTGTGCCCCAAGGGGTACAAAGACATAAGACTCCCTGAAAATGTTTTAGCTAGATAATACCTCAAATAACCCTGCCACTATTATAACGTATGAGAATGAGAAAAACTGTTAATATCGTATAGACTTTCTCTTGAAAATATTCCGTATTTGGCCTTATGAATGCTTGTTCGATTTCTCTTACTCTAAAATACTCTTATGCATCAACACCAAAACGTTTATAACTTAGGGTTTTAATATCGCCAAACCAGTGTTTTATCTCATGTTGAGCTTCTTCTGGTGTTTCTGAAGCATGCACAAGATTCATTACTGCACGTTTCTCGCTATTGGCAAGAGCAGGGGAATCGATCGAGAAATCACCCCTGATTGTCCCTATATCCGCTTGAAATGGAAGGGTGGGGCCTGCAATCTTACGAACCGTATCAACAGCATGAAGTCCTTGGACAACCATGCGAACCAAGGGAGCGGCAGTCATGTAGTCAATAACCCAGCTACGCACTAATGGGCCAATTTTAGCCGGATCATCACTCCCAACCAATGGTTTAGGGTCTATGCCATATTTTTTGTATGTACTAAGGCTTTTTTCCCCTAAACGTGTAATCCATGCGTTGTCTTTGGGATAATGATCATCAATCTGTTTTGTAGTTGGCTGGAACATTTCTAGTGCCACTATTTTTAAATCTCTTTGTTCAAACCTTTTTATGATTTCTCCGATTAAACCTTTCTGGACTGCGTCTGGTTTTATCAGTACGAATGTCTGTTCTTCTTTTAGCTTCATCCCGTTAGAAGTTACTTCGATTAAATTTCATAATATTATATATCACTAAAGTATATTGAGTTAGACTTCTAATGGGATTCATGAAGTTAGTATTATATTTCCTTTTTCGGTAATAGCAACAGTGTGCTCGAAGTGCGCGCTACGCGAGCCGTCACGGGTCTTAATGGTATAGCCGTCGTCGGTCATTTTAATATTGCCGGAGCCGGCGTTGACCATGGGCTCGATGGCGATGACCATGCCGGCCACCAGCTTCTCGCCTTTGCCTAGCTGGCCGAAATTGGGCACGAAGGGCTCTTCGTGGACGGCATAGCCCACGCCATGGCCGGAAAGGTCTTTGGCCAGACTGAAGCCGGACGACTTAACGGCAGCACTCACCGCAAAGCCGATGTCGCCGACGCGATTGCCCGGCAGCGCCGCCGCTACTCCCGACTCCAGCGCTTTCCTGGCCACTGACATCAGTTGGCGCGATTCGTCGTCAACGGCACCGGCCGCCACCGTAACCGCGGCATCGGTGATAAGGCCCCGGTGCACGAGCCCCAGGTCAATAGAGACAATGTCTCCTTCCTCGATAATCCTTTCCGCTTCGTTCGGAATGCCGTGCACGATTTCATCGTTAATGGAAACGCAGAGCGCCGCCGGGAAGGGGCGCCTGGCGCCTTTAGGCTGATAACCGAGAAAGGCCGGTTTGTCGCCCTCGGCTTTGATGAGTCTCAGGGCTTCTTCCTCGAGAATAAGCGTGGAGAGCCCCGGACGGACCTGGGAAGCCAGTTCGGCAAGGATGGCGGCGTGCCGGCGGCCTCCTTCACGGAGAATGGCGAGCTCTTCGGGGGTTTTAAGCAGAATCCCATTAGAAATTTTCCTATTCATGTATTTTGTTTTATCTTATTTTCCGCTGAATTTCTAACGGGACGAGTAGTCATGGGCGGCGATAATCTCGGCGTGCACTTTTTCAATCGGCTGCTCGCCGTTAATGTCGTAAAAGCGGTATAAGGGATGATTTCTGAAGTATTCCACGGCCGGCATAGCGTCTTTGTCGAACCAATCGAGACGCTTGTCAATCTTGGCCAGGTTAAGGTCATCAGTGCGCCCGCGCGAGAGCAGCCTTTGTTCCGACCAATCGCGGGAAACATTCAAATAAATAACGGTAGGCTTCTCCCGTTTGTAAAAAGTGAAAGCCGAAGTGAGCATCTCCGCCTCCGGCAAGGCCCTGGGCGCGCCGTCGAAGACGATGTGCATATTCTCCCCCAGTTCATTCAAAAGCATACTGGTCCACATCGAGCAGGCCAGAAAATCCGGCTGACGGTCGTCATTCTCGTAAGCGATTCTCGATAGTTTGGAGGAATAACTTTCGCCGCGAATAAATTGGCGAAAACGTTCGCCGGTCTCAACGTAGAGAATAGGGCGCCTTTGCTCGTCCAGGCGGGCAATGCGTTCTTTGAGCAGGTCGGCTTGCGTGCCTTTGCCGCAGCCGGAACGGCCGATAAAGATGATAGTCTGCAACATGAATAATGAATATCGAATAATGAATAAGTTATATGAATTTTATCATAATTCCTTATTCTTAATTCCTTATTCCATTTCTAATACTCACGTACCGAAACTTGGGCTTCAATCTTCTTAATGAGGTCGATAACCACCGAGACGACGATGAGAAGCGCGGTGCCGCCGATGGCAAGTGATTGAATGCCGGTCAGAGAGCGCAAAATGAGCGGCAGGATGGCAATGACGCCAAGGAAGAGCGCACCGACCAGAGTAAGCCTGGTCAACACCCGGGAGATGTAATCAGCGGTGGAAGGGCCGGGGCGCACGCCGGGGATGAAGGCACCGGACTTCTGAAGATTAGTGGCGATATTATCCGGGTCGAAAGTGACGGCGGTATAGAAATAAGTGAAGAGCACGACCAGGACGAAATAGGCCGAAGTGTAGAACCAGTTGTTGGCCAGAATAGTCAGGGCGAAATTGGAAGCCCCGGCCACGGAAGGCAGCGTCGATTGCGCCAAAAACTGGAAAATCATTCTGGGGAAAAGCAGGATGGAAAGGGCAAAGATGATGGGGATGACGCCTGCTTGGTTAACACGCAACGGCAGATAAGTGGCCATGCCGCCCTGAGCACGGTCGCCGCCCCGGATTTGTTTGGCGTAAGTGACCGGAATAGGTCGTTCCGCCTCAGTTACCACCACGACACCGTATATGACGACGACGGAAGCGGCCAGGCCGAGAGCGTAAGCCGGCAACTGCGACGGGTCGTAAGTGTAGATGAGCTGAGAGAGCGTCGCTGGCAATTGGGCGACAATGCCGGCAAAAATGATGAGCGACATGCCATTGCCCACGCCGAACTCGGTGATAAGTTCGCCTATCCAGACGAGAAGCATCGAGCCGGCGACAATAACCAAGAGGTCAACGGCGAGAGCGCCAAGAGTGAGCGGCGGCAAGACGCCCTGGCCTTGCAGCAGTTTGATAAAGGCATAACCCTGGATTAGAGCGAGGGGCACGGTCAACAGACGTGAATACTGGGCGAAGCGGCGGCGGCCGGCCTCCCCTTCTTCCTGATACATCGCTTTAAGCTTGGGAAACATGACCGTCATCAATTGCATGATGATGGAAGCGGAGATGTAAGGGCCAACGCCGAGCATGACAATGGAGAGATTCGAGAGGCCCCCGCCGGAGAAGATATTCAAAAGATTGAGAAACTCGCTGCCGGCAAAGAGGCTCTGCAGGCGGGCGGCGTCGATGCCCGGAATGGGCACCAGGGCCAACAGGCGCGTCAAAGCGAGCAGACCCAAAGCAAAGAGAATGCGCTTTCGGAGGGTGCTGTCTCCGAAGATGAGGCCCAATTTTTCGCTGATTTTCGACATTTAATTAGCTTACTCTTTCGAAGCCTTGGCCGCCACTTTCTTCTTGGCCAGATGCTCCTGGAGAGCCCGGCCTTTCAGTTTCGGCTGGAAAGATTTGAGGGAGGATTTGCCGCGGCCGCGCAGCTTGGGGACACGCTTGATGAAATCACGCAGTTCCGGTCGCTTCTTCCGGCCGGCGCGGGCGTTCTGGCCTTTGGTGCCGCGGCCACTGGTCTTGCCTCGCGTGCCGCCGCGTCCGACTTGCTTCGGATATTTTCTGGCGGTTTTTCTTTTTAGGGTATGAAATTGCATGTTATTTATGGTGAGCTCGTCGAACTATTTGTCTTGAGCGCGGATTTTGGTCGATTCGAGCGCTCTCAAAGCCTTGACCGCGGCGTAAGCGTTGTTGGCGCTGTTCTTGCTGCGGGAGAGAAGTTTGGCTCCCACTTCTTTGAGTCCGGCCAGCTCCAAAACCGTGCGGACCGAACTGCCGGCGAGAATACCTTTGCCGTGAGCCGGTCGGATTTTGACCCAAGAAGCGGCGTATTTGGCCTCGACCTCGTGCGGAATCGACATATTCTTGGTCGTATTGACGGTAATCATGTTCTTCTTGGCATTGCGGAAAGCCTTCTCGATGGCAAGCGGAGTGTCGCCCGCCTTGCCCTGACCGACGCCCACTTGGCCCTTCCTGTTGCCGGCCACCAAAGCGACCGAGAAGTTGAAACGGCGGCCGCCGGCCATCACGCGGGTCACGCGCCTCAAGGAAACTATTTTCTGGTCGAATTCGGGCTTGACCCGGGCATCGCGGCGCGGGCCGCGGCGGCCCTGCTTCCTCTGTCCCCGGTCATCGCGGTAAGAGGGGCGGTCTTCGCGCGCCTTGGGAACAGCCGCGGGAACGGGGGCGGCTTCGACGACTACTTCTTCGGTTGTGATTTGATTCTCTTCCACCCCGTTAGAAATTTTCACGTTCTCTACGTTACCTTCTGACTTATATTCTGTTGAATTTCTAATGGGGTCCATAAATTAAAATTCCAGTCCGGCTTCCCGGGCGCTCTCGGCCAGGGCTTTGACCGAGCCTGCGTAAATATAGCCACCCCGGTCGAAGACCACACTCTTAATCTTTTTGGCGCTCGCCGCCTTGGCCAAAGCCGCACCGACAGCCTTGGCATCGGCACCCTTGGCGGCGGCGAGAGTCACACCTTTGACATCATCGACCAGCTGGGCGTAGAGACCGGTGTTCGACTTGAAGACCGAAAGACGCGGGCGGTCGGCCGTGCCGCTCACCTTGGCGCGGATTTTCTTCCTCTTTCTGTCCCTGGCTGATTGTTTGCGTAGCGTCATAAATTTTAAAAAGTCTTAAGCGGACTTTTTACCCTGCTTTCTCTTCACGACCTCGTCGGCGTAGCGCATACCCTTGCCTTTGTAAGGCTCCGGTTTCTTTAAGGCGCGCAACTGGGCGGCGAACTGGCCGACCATTTCTTTGTCCGAACCGACAATGACGATATTGTTCTTCTCCGCCGTCACTTTCAAGCCCGTAGGAATATCGACGATGACCGGGTGCGAGAAACCGAGGGCGAGCTGTATCTTATCACCCTTGACCTCGGATTTGTAACCGATGCCTTCGAGAATGAGTTTCTTCTCAAAAGGTTTGTTGACGCCCGAGACCATATTGGTCAGGTGGGAAGCGTAAGTGCCCCAGAGCGCCATGGAGTTATCGGTCTCCTTTTTCGGATGAAGAGTAACGGTGTTGCCCTCGATTTTGACTTCAATACTCTGGTGGAGCGGGCGGGAGAGAACACCGAGCGGGCCTTTGACCACGACAACATTACCAGAGACCTTGACCTCTGTCTTGTCTGGTAAAACTATTAATTTTTTTCCTATTCTAGACATTTGCTAATTATTCTAATTTCTAATTATTCTAATTTTTAGGTTAATTAGAGTAATTAGGTTAATTTCTTCACCATATGGTGAAGAGAGCTTCCCCACCGAGAGCCGCCTTCTTGGCCTGGCTACCGGACATGACACCCTTGGAAGTTGAGACGATGAGTGCTCCGTAGCCCGACTTGACCGCGCGCATCTCGGAAGCTTTCTTGTAGACTCTCTTCGAAGGCTTGGAAATCCTCTGGACACCTTTAATTCTAGGGCTCCGGTTCTCCATGAGCAAAGCGATGGCAAGCACTTTCCTGCCCTTCTCGGTTTTGACTTCCACATCTTTGACGAAACCTTCCTTCTTGAGAGTCTCGAGAATAGAATGTTTCAATTTCGAATAGGTAGTATCAACGCTCTGGTGACCGGCGTTGCCCGCGTTCTTGATTTGGATGATGAGGTTGGAAATTTGGTCCATAACTTTTAACTTACAAACTTACCAACTAGCTTTCCTCACGCCCGGAATCTTGCCTTCATTGGCCAGTTCCCTGAAGCAGATGCGGCAGAGGTCGAAGTCTCTCATATAGCCCCTTTTTCGGCCACAACGGAAGCAGCGGTTAGTAGCCCGAGTGCTAAACTTGGGCTTCTTTTTACTCCTTGCAATTACCGATGTTTTGGCCATTTAGAAAACAAAAAGGCTCTAAAGCCGTTGTGCCAGCTTAACATAAGGAAACCCAGTATTCAAGTCTATAAAAACGAGCCGGCCGGCGTCCTTTCGTGACGCCGGCCATTGTCAGAAGCCACGGCCCTTTCGAACGCTGTGACCTCTCTTTTTCGGACCCCTCCTCAGGCTGAAGTATTCGACGAGCATGCCGAGGG
>LCQJ01000008.1 GCA_001004085.1 Parcubacteria group bacterium GW2011_GWA2_50_10b | reverse complement strand
AGATGAACATGTAGTTTTAATTCCCAGTTACATCGCTGAAGAAGCACGAGAATCGGCTATAAAAAATAATGAAATGGGGTGGAAAGCTGGTGACAAGCATGTTAAAGAAGAATATATGGATACGTATTTAAAAAGTTACCTTTTAGAGCGAAGTAAAAACAAGGATAAAATATTTGGGACAGTAGCCTCACGACGCTCACGAGACTATGAAAGAACAAATATTCATAAATGGCAACAATTAAACTGATATGAATAAAGAGGGGTTAATACTTATTATTAACACTGTACAGAGGCAAGACCTATGTGAGAATGGTAAACTTGATAGTATGGCAATCCGAAAGACTTCTTTTGTTCCCGGCGAATATTTTCATATCTATAACAGGGAAAACGATAAGCGCCAAATATTTCATGACGCTAGCGACTATTATCATTTTCTTAAATTACTTTATCTTTCCAATTCACACAAAAACTTTGTAATAAGGGATATCGAGGGTGACATTTATTCTATAGATAGAGGTAATCCAATAATTAACATTGGAGCTTACTGCGCAATGCCAAATCACTTTCATTTACTTATTACACCGATTGAAGAAGGGGGTCTTAGTAAGTTCATGCAAAAATTCAGCACCGGATTATCGATGTATTACAATGCTAAATATTCTAGAACAGGATCTCTTTTTGAGGGTAAATTTAAAGCTGAGCATGCTTCAAATGATACTTATCTTAAATATTTATTCTCCTATATACATCTTAATCCCATAAAACTTATACAAAAAGATTGGAAAGAAAACGGAATTAAAGATTTAAATAAATGTGTGGAATATTTAAGGAAGTACTATTTTTCTAGCTACTCAGATTACTTAAATCAGCTAAGACCAGAAAGGATAATTATCAACCGTACTGCATTTCCTGACTATCTTCCGAATGAAAAGGTGTTCGAGAAGGAAATTCTTGATTGGCTTGTAAACACAGAGGCAAGACCTATGTGAGAATGGACGGTAAAGCCGCCTTCCGGTTCTGGCCTAAAAACAAGGTTGTATTGCAAATGCTTCATGTGCCCAGTATAGAGCTTTTTCCCAGCCATATCATAAAGACGAGGTAGTGGTTATATTTTTCGTGTTATAATTTTTCTAATGAAAAAGCTTCTCTTTCTATCTACTATCTACTGTTTACTGTCTACTCCCGTTTTCGCCCAATCAGTCGACCTGCTCTGGCAAGGAAATGGTTATGTACCGCCTTTCTACCAAGGCCGGACGTTGTGGTCGAAACAAACCAAGGTGAGCTTCTTGGCCATCTCGCACGGCCTCGGCAGCTCCGCCAATCTTTACTATAAATGGACCAAGAACGGCACGGTGCTGGGCAACTTAAATGGGATTGGCAAAAATAATTTCTCTTACACCGACACTATCCTCTCCAGAACGCAAACGGTTAAAGTGGAGATTCTCTCTGACACCGATGAGGTACTTGCAAGCGCCACCGTTGCTCTCACTCCCGTCTCTCCCTCGCTTCTAGTTTATGAAAACAATCCTCTGTACGGCTTCATGTTCCACAAAGAAGTTGGCGGCAATTACCGTTTGAATGAAAGTGAAATCACTTTTTCGGCTTTTCCCTTGTTTTTCGACGTGACCGACCGTGAGGATAGCTCCTTAGTCTTTGCGTGGCGCACCAATACCGGAGCTGTAGAAACCGGTGATTCTGTCACATACCGCGCACCAGATGATGTTTCCGGCTCCTCCCAAGTATCCATAACCGTTTCCAATAAAGATAAAATAACGCAGGAAGCCAGGAAAGGCTTCTTAGTACAATTTGGAGAACAATGAAAAAATACTTTTTACTAATTTCTCTTTGCTTTCTCTTACCGGTTTCAGTCTTTGCCGTAGATCCAGCCCCGCCGACAGAGTACACTCTCTTGGCGCCCATACCGCTTAACGGGCCGGAGGGAGGTGTAAGCCCAACCGCCAACGCCAAAACTTTCATCCCCGGGCTCTTCAAACTCATGATAGGACTTGCCACTGCCATGGCCGTCGTCACCATCATCTTCGGTGGCATCCAGTACATTGCCACCGCCGCCTCCGAGGGCAAGAGTGATGCCAAAAAGACTATTGAGAACGCTCTGTGGGGCCTAATGCTAGCACTCGCCGCCTGGCTTATACTCTATACCATTAACCCAAAGCTGGTCGAATTTAATCTAGATATCACACCCCAACCGATTAGCCCCGCGCCCCTGCCTGGCACAACTGGCGGAACAGGCACGCCTCTAACCACAGCCCAAATAATTGAAAGTAACCGAATAAGAGACCAGCTTGAAGATCAAAATGTTTATACAAATAACGGCCCGTGCTTTGCTAACGTAACGACCGGATGCACGAACTTGAACAGATTACCTCCTAACGCCATTACCGGATTGATAAATTTAAAAACAAATTGTGGTTGTAATGTAACAATAACGGGCGGTACGGAGGGAGGACATGCCACTCATGGGCCAGGTAATCCGATAGTTGACCTTCGCCCTGATGTTAATCTAAACAAATATATTACCGGAAATGCTAACGTGCCAAGCAATAATTATCGCAAAATCATGAACTTTAACGGTCATAATGTCACCTTTACATATGAATCCGCTGGCGGCGGCACAGGAGGGACATCAACAGGAGCTCACTGGCACACAGTCATTAATTAATATGTTAAAGAAAATTTTCATCTTTTCCGGCCTTATACTCATCCTGGCTTTAGCTATTTGGGTGATGTTTTTTAGGAACAATAATGCCCCTTTGGCAGAAAGTATTAGAAACGCCCTGCCCTTCGGCTCGGGAGAGAATTCTGGACAACCAACCGATCCCTCGACTTCGCTCGGGACAAGCAACCAGGGAGAATTCGACGAATTCGGACAACCGACGGTCAATCTCTTCCGTTTGGCGGTGGAACCGGTGGCCGGAGCCGTAGCTTTCAACAAATCGAGTTCGACCGTGGCTGTTCGCTATGTCGACCGGGCCACCGGCCACATTTTCGAGGTAATATTGCCAAAAGACACAGCTATGGGCGCCCTGGAAAAAAAGAGGGTGGCTAACAAGACCTTGCCCAAAATTTATGAAGTGTATTTCAGAACGGACGGTCAAGCGGTGCTCTTGCGTTCTCTCAAAGACGATTCCGACACGGTCGAAAATCTGGCTCTCACCCTGACTCCTCCCAAGGCGACGAGTACTGACGGACTCTATGAAATCTCGGCTGCCGTCTTGCGCGGGGACATCGAGAGTGTCGCTGTCGGAGCCGGCAATACCCTCTATTACTCTTTAAAAGATTCGGGCTCGATAGTCTCTTCGGCTTTCAACAACATCGCCCTGAAAACGCTGTTTTCTTCCGTTTTCACCGATTGGCGGCTGTCGGCGGCAGGCAGTAGCTTAAGGTGATGGCCGACTCTTCCGGCACCCATATCGCTTATTCGTATAATAATCAAAACGGCGGGGCCGGAATGGAAGCCAAAAACCTGCAGACCGGAGCTGTCATCGATATTCCTCTGGCCACCATTGCCGAAAAATGCGTTTGGAGCGGCAAAAACCGGGGTGTTATCTACTGCGGCTCTCCCGTAAGCGAAATCGGTGGCAACGAGCCGGACAACTGGTACCGCGGGGTCACGCATTTCTCGGACCGCATCTGGCGCTTTGATACAAACACCGAGATTGCCCAAATACTTTCCGAACCCAAGGCCAGTTTGAATATGGATATCGATGCCAGTGACCTGAAACTATCCCCGAACGAAGATTACCTGATTTTCACCAACAAAAGAGATCTTTCCCTGTGGGCCCTCAAGCTTGAACCGCTTTAATATTCCGCCTGACAAAAAGCTCCTGGGCGATGCTGAAAAGATTGGTGGTCAGCCAGTAGAGGGCGATAACGCCGGAAATCTTGTAAGAAATGAAGAAAACCAGGACCGGAAAAAAGTATTTCATCTGGCTTTGCATGCTCTTGGCCAGATTGTCACCAAATGAATTGCCTTTGGGTTTGTTTTGACCCTGCATCGAGACCTGGAACTGGAAATAAGTGGTGGTGGCGGCCAGAAACGCAATCAGAGCGCTCTTGGCGCTAATATCGAGAAGCCCCAGGAAAACAGTGTTGACGTGCTCCGGAGCCTTGATAAACGAATAAAGCAGTTCGGTATTAACCTCGGGAAAATGGAGAAAAATCTGATAGAGAGCCAGAATGATAGGAATCTGGATAATGATAACCAGTATTCCGGAAAACGGGTTAACCCCTTTTTCCTTGTATAGAGCCAACGTCCGCCTGGCCTGCTCTTCCGCCTTGTCTTTATATTTCTCTTTGATGGCTTCCAGTTCCGGCCCGATTTCCGCCATTTTGACTTGCGTCAACACCGCCTTCCGGGAGAGAGGGAAGATGGCCGAGCGGACAAGAATGGTCAGTATGATGACAATAATGCCGGCATCCGCCCAAGGCAGAACCTTGAACAAGAGCATGAGAGCGTTGTAAAGCGGGTCGAAGAAAAAAGTGTGGTATAGGAAAGACATTAAGTCATTATAATTCCTAATTTCTAATTGACCTAATTAACCTAACCAGCTCTTCTTTTAACTCCTTTCCCTTGATTTTCTCCGCTCCCGCTTTAGCAATAATCATATAAGTGGCCGGCTTAAGATTGGAGACGAGCTCACGCAAAATAGGGCGGACCCGGCGGCGGATAAGGTTTCTGGTGACCGCCTTTTTGGCGATTTTTTTGGAAACCGGCACGGCGATTTTAACCTCGTCACCCGGCAAAACCCTTAAAGAGAAGTGCGGCATTAAAGCCCGAGGCGCTTGCGGCCCTTGCGGCGTCTGGCTCTGATAGTCCTTTTGCCGGTATTGCTCTTTTGCCTCGAAAGAAAGCCGTGGGTTCTGGCACGCTTCCTTTTTTTCGGTTGGTATGTTGTAGACATTTTTTCTCAACAGGTTATAAACACATTATAAACATATTTCAGCTTCTTTTCAAGTTTTTATCTTAGTCCTAAAAGCTATACTGTACCAATAAATTTCATGATGGATTACAAACAGCTTTGGCAAAGGGTTCTGGTCGAGATGGAATTGGGGGTCTCCAGCGCCAATTTCACCACCTGGTTCAAGGATACGCGCATCGTCAAGGAAGATTCGGGGGTAGTGGTGCTCTCCGTCCCCAACGCCTTCGTCAAAGAGTGGCTTTTGACCAAGTACCACAACACCATCCTTAAAAGCCTGAGGAACCTCGAGAGCTCAGTCCACGCCATCGAGTACGTGGTCAACAAAGAAGAGTCCAGGCGCCGCGAGGAAAGGACTCCGGGCAAGGAAACCCACACCAAAGAGCTGCCTTTGGCCGAAGTGGAGGTCAACAAAGACGACAATCTGAACCCGCGCTACACTTTCGAGAATTTCGTTATCGGTCCGTTCAACGAACTGGCCCACGCCGCCGCCCAGGCCGTCATCAAGAAGCCGGGCATCATGTATAACCCGCTTTTCATCCACGGCTCGACCGGCCACGGCAAAACGCACCTTATCCAGGCCATCGGAAACCATGTCAAAACCACCTCGCCTGGCAAGAAGGTCTACTATATGACCTCTGAGCAATTCGGCCAGGACTGCATGAACGCCCTCCAGAACCAGAAAATGAACGTTTTCAAGGAGAAATACCGCAAATACGACGTCTTGATTGTCGACGACATCCAGTTTTTCGCCGATAAACAGAAGTTCCAGGAAGAGCTTTTCCACCTATTCAACACTCTTTATGACAACAACCGCCAAATCATCTTTTCCTCGGACAAGCACCCTCATTTCATCACCGGACTGGAAGAGAGGCTCAAATCGCGCCTTTCGGCCGGTATGACCGTCGACATCCCCGCGCCGGACAAGGAGTCACGTATCGCCATCATCGCCGCCAAAGCCGTCCGGGAGGGTTTGCCGCTCTCAACCGAGATAGTCGATTATCTGGCCCACAGCCTGAACGGCAACATCAGGGAGCTTGAGGGGGCGGTCAACGCGCTCTTATGCCAGGCGCAACTCAAAGGAAAGGAAATCACCATGATTGATGTAAGAAATTACATCAAAAACACCGTGCGGCCGAAGAAGAACGTGGCGGTCAAAGACGTGGTCAGGATTATTTCCGATTTCTACAACATCAAAGAAGATAGTATCTACGAGAAAACCAGGCATAAAGAGGTTATCCGCCCCCGGCAAATTATCATGTATATCCTGCGCGAAGATTTCAACATTTCCTATCCCTCTATCGGCCAGAAATTGGGTGGTAGGGACCACACCACTGTTATCCATTCATGCGAGAAAATCAAAAACGACATCAAAGAAGACCAGTCTTTGGTGGATGAAGTGGGTCAAATCAGGAGTCTGCTTACTGTGTAGTAGTATGTGGAAAGATTCTGGAAATAATGTTAATAAAGGGGTAAGGGGACGGATGAAAACGCCCTTTCTTATAAAAGCTTCCCCAACAGAAGCATGTTCTCCCCAATCAGTAATTTTAAAAATTCTAAAAAACTTTGTTATTAAGCCGTTAAACCGACTACCCACATATCCACACCTCTAATAGTAGTAACAAATTTTATATATGAAAATAGAAGGAATTAAGGAACAACTGGAGGACGCGCTCAACAAGGCGGATAAGATTGCGGGCAAGAACCCAAGTCTGCCGGTACTCTCCGGTTTTTATCTGGACGCCCGCCAGAACTCCTTGGTTATCAAGGCTACTAATCTTGATTTGGGTATTTCTATTTCAGTGCCGGTTAAGGTTAGTGAACCGGGGATAGCGGTAGTTCCGGCCAGAGTCATTACTTCTTTCATCTCCTCTCTTTCAAACGACCGCAATATCACCTTAAACAGCAAGGAACAAACACTTGAAGTCAAAACCAAGGGCACCAAAACCACCATTAAGACTTTGCCGAGCGAGGATTTTCCGATTATTCCGGAAATCAGCAACGACAACGCCTTTTCGCTGCCGGCCAGGGACTTGGTTTTCGGTTTGAGGTCGGTTATTTACGCCGCTGCCACCGGAAGCATTAAGCCCGAGCTTTCTTCCATCTCTATTACCCACGAAGGAGAGTTTCTGGTTTTTGCGGCCACGGATTCCTTTAGGCTCGCGGAGAAGAAAATCAAAATCAAGAAGGTGCCTCATTTTAAAAACATTCTCATTCCCCAGAAAAACGCCCTGGAAATCATCAAGATTTTCGACCGCGGGGAAGAAGAAATTTCACTTTCCATAGAAGAACACCAGGTGGCGCTGCGTTCCGGTGGGGTCTACTTGGTCTCGCGCATCATCGAAGGGAATTTTCCCGATTACCGCCAGATTATCCCCAAAGACGCCACTTCGACCGCCGTGCTTTTGAAACAGGACCTGATTAACTCCCTTAAAACCAGCCTTATTTTCTCCGATGCTTTCAACCAGCTGACTATCAAAGTCTCCCCGAAGGACAAGCACTTCGAAATAGAGTCCAAGAACTCGACGGTGGGCGAGAGCGTGCAATCAGTCGAGGCCGTGCTTGAAGGCGAAGATATCTCCATTAACGTCAATCACCGTTACTTTACCGACTGTTTCCAATCACTCTCCACCGACAGCCTCTCCTTGAGTTTCAAGGGCCAGGCCAAGCCGATTGTCATTCGGGGCGTTGGCGACTCCAGTTTCCTCTACCTTGTCATGCCGATGAATCAGTCGTAATCCGCCATGAATCCCGTACGAAATTTTCGTTATATGTTCAACCCGAGTTATAAATTAAGTTTATTTCGTACGGGATGAAAAACCTTCTCTCCCTCCTGGAAAGGTTTTCCAAAGCTTTAAACAAAGATACCGAGACCAAAGAGACGATTGCCGCGGTCATTCAAAAAAGAACCGGTGCCGGAATTCCGGCCGATAAAATATTATGGAAAGACGGGGTGCTTGAAATTTCCGCTTCCCCGGCCGTTAAAAATGAAATTGCCCTGAAGGAAGCGGCCATTAAAGACGAACTGAAAGAAGTTTACCGCCTTTCGGTTTCCCGGATTGTTTATAAATAAACAGGTTAGTTGGCCGGCAAAGGGATGAAGCCCGCGTCAGCCGGGGTTGGCGGCAGAGTCTGGGCCGGCTCGGTGGTAACCGGAGTGGCGTAGGCGCCAAAGCCGTGAGTAGCCGCCCAGCGCTTAACACCGTATTCCCAATTATTGAATTGCGGGTCGTTGCCCGGATAGCTCGGTATGGGACCGCGAGGATTGTCTTTGTCCACCCAGTAGAGGATAGAGTGCGGCTCGCTGCCCAATTCACCGCGCAGTATCGGCTTGAGCCTGGAAGAGTCTTCGGGTGTCGGCGGGGTAAACGATTCGGCCGGCAGGGTAGGCAGGACTTTATCCATCAAATCTCGCCACATGGGCGAAACAATGAGTCCGGCCACCTTCTTCTCCATCTCCGAGTTATCGTTGTTGCCGACCCAGGCGCCGATGGCGATATTGGGAGCGTAGCCGATAATCCAGGCGTCTCGGTAGTCGTTTGAGGTACCGGTCTTGACCGCCACATCGCGTTCGGCGACATAGAGCGGGGAGTTGGGGCCGTAGCCTGGTGTGCGCGCAGTGTTGTCGGAGAGAATGCTCGAGATAATGCGCGCGGTCTGCTCCGGGAGCACCTGGCGCGGGAACGGAATATGCTTGTCGATGATGTTGCCCTGCGCGTCTTCGACCCAGAGCACCGGCGTATAGGGATTTCTTGTGCCGTCGTTTCCAAATACGGAATAAGCCGCCGTCATATCAAGCAGAGACACCGACCCGCCTCCGAGGACCAGCGACAAGCCGTAGTTTGAAGTATCGGTCAGGCTCTCGATACCCATACTCTCGGCCAGTTTGATGGAATTCTTGACCCCGGCGAGGTAAAGCGCCTCGACGGCTGGAACGTTGATGGACTGGGCGAGCGCGTTTCTAATGGTCATGGGGCCCCTGAAGAGGTCATCGTAGTTGCCGGGCGCGTAACATTTGTCGTCGGTGACCAGAAAGTCCCCCGCGCAGGAGGTCGAGAACTGGATGGGCGCGTCAAAGAGCACCGTCTGGTCGGTGTAGCCTTTATTGAAGAGGACCGAGTAGACGAATGGCTTGAAGGTCGAACCCGGCTGGCGGTGGCTTATGGCGGCGTTGAAGTTGCCGTCGATTTCCTTATCGAAATAATCTTTGGAGCCGACCATGGCCAGGATATCGCCGGTCTTCGGGTCGATGACTACCATGGCGTTGTTCTCACCGTTGAACTTCTCCTTGTTGATGGGGCCGTATTTCTTGGCAATGGCTTCGGCGTCGCGCTGGATCGAGTAATCGAGGGTGGTCACGATTTTAAAGCCGCTGTTCTGGACGGCGTCCTCACCGTATTTCTTCGCCAGGTAATCGATGACGAAAAAGACAAAGTGCGGCGCTTTGATGTTGCCCGTATCCTGCTTCTCTTTGAAGACCGACCCTTCCTTCATGGCGGCGTCGTATTCTTCCTGCGTAATGAATTCGTTCTTGAGCATTTCGGAGAGCACCAGGTTTTTCCGAGCCTCAAGTTCCGTTTGGTGGGAGCCATAAGGAGAGTAGAAGCTTGGAGCTTTGGGCAGGGAGGAAAGATAAGCCGCTTCAGAGAGAGTGACATCCCGAGCGCTTTTGCCGAAGAAGTTTTGGGCCGCCTCCTCGATGCCGTAAATGGTGCCGCCATAAGGGATTTCGTTGAGGTAAAGAGAAAGAATTTCTTCTTTTGAGAGGACTTTCTCGAGTTTGAGGGCGAGAATCAATTCCTTGAGTTTCCTGGTCGGCGTCTTGTCCTTGGTCAGAATCGAGTTTTTGACCACTTGCTGGGTGATGGTCGAACCTCCTTGGCTGAAGGAGAGGGTGGTGAGGTTAACCCAGACAGCGCGCAGGAAGGAGCTCAAGATAAAGCCGCGGTGGGAGTAGAAAGAACGGTCCTCGATGGCGATGGTGGCCGCTTTGATGTAAGGAGAGATGTCTTCAAAGGTCACCTGGTTTCTCCTGACGTCTTTGGAGAGGTCATAGAGGAGGATTTGGCCGGTGCGGTCGTAAATCTTGGTCGACTGGTCGATTTGGCGCTCCGAGATGCTCTCGAGGGCCGGGATGCGCAGCGATGCCAGCCAGAGGATGGAGAGACCGAGGGCAAAGAGTGTGACGGCCGCGGCCGCCAGAGAAAGGTTGGAATGCCGCATCCTTTTCAGGAATTTTTTCATCCCGTACGAAATAAACATAATTTATAAAATGTGATAAACATATAACATAAATTTCGTACGGGATTCATTCGAACACTCATTTTAACATATGTTAGTATACTTTCATGGATAAAGACGTGGCAGAACTGCTTTCACGCTCAGTCGAAAAGGTTATTCCAAGAGAATTGGCCGAGCAGAAATTTAAATCTGGAGAAAAATTGCGGGTATATTTCGGAGTGGATCCGACCGGGGCGAAACTTCATCTGGGTCATTCCGTGCCGCTTCGCAAACTCAAAGCCTTCGCTGATGCCGGTCACGAAGTCGTTTTTCTGGTCGGAAGCTTTACGGCAATGATCGGGGACCCCTCCGGGCGCGACACGATGCGCGCGCCATTAACCCGAGAGGAGGTGGAGAAGAATTTCCAAACATACAAAGAACAAGCTAGCAAGATATTGGACCTGTCTAAAATTGAAGTGAAATACAATCATGAATGGCTTGATGCTTTGAAACTTGCCGACCTGGTTGATTTGACAAGCAAATTTACGGTGCAACAAATCATCCAGCGTGACATGTTCGATAAACGTATCAAGGAGGGCAACCCCATTTCGCTCCACGAATTTTTATACCCGATCATGGTTGGCTATGACTCGGTAGTGCTCGACGTGGATTGTGAGCTCGGTGGTAGTGACCAGGAATTCAATATGCTTGCGGGGCGGACTCTTCAGACGGCTTACAAGAAGCGCGATAAGTTTGTGCTAACCACGCGGCTGATAGAAGGTACGGATGGTCGCAAGATGAGTAAAACTTACAATAACGCCGTTTATCTGGAAGATTTGCCGAATGATATGTACGGCAAGCTTATGTCGATAAACGATAATTTGACCAAAACTTATTTTGAATGCTTAACCGATGTGCCTACAAATGAAATCACAGAGATTATGAAAGGCCATCCCAAGGAGGCCAAGATGCGCTTGGCCTTTGAAATCACCAAGCTTTACCATGGCGAAGAGGTGGCGAAAGAAGCGCAAGAAAATTTTGAAGAAACTTTTTCCAAGGGCGAAGCGCCGAAAGATATTAAGACCGTCAAAATCGGCAAGGACGCGGTCTTGCGGGACGTGCTCGTCGAGCACGGGCTGGTTTCCTCCAAGTCGGAATTTAACCGGCTCGAGAAAGAAGGGGCGGTCAAAGAACTCCCCGGTGGGGTCTACCGCATCGGCAAGCATCGGTTCATTAAAGTGATGAGAGAATAAAAAAACAAAAACCCCGCCGAAGCGGGGTTTTTGTCAGCCCTTAGGGCCTACATCGTGTCTACGTCGTCGAAAGGCTCTTCCTCTTCCAACTCCTCTTCGGCCAGGTCCTCAATACTCTCCACATCTTCGTCATCGAGCAAGCTTTTCTTCTTGCCCTCAAGCTCATCAAGAGGGGCTTCAGGCTCAAGTTCATCGTCCTTTAAGATATCATCTTCCATTTTTCAATAAACGTTACTTTTAAATTTCGAATGCACTTATTTGTATCAGATACCCTTTTGGGTCGCAAGGTGTGTTATCCCCACCGCGATGGCGTCGAGTTCGTCATCGAGCCTTTTGCCGGCGCTCGCGGGCACCGAGACCAGTTTCCGGACCATACTCTCCATCTGTAGACATCCTGGACTTCATCGTTGTCTTCGAGCTCTTCAATGAGCGTTATCTGGCGCTTTTTTATCATTAAAAAATAATACTGTCAAGTAATTCGTAATTTATAGTTCCAATAATAAAAAGACCCGACCCCCATTGCTGGGGGTCGGTAATATCTAACACCCACAGTATATGTGAAGTGGGCATATACTGTCAACGTATATGTGGATAAATACTTACCGTATCCTTTCCAGCTTATCTTTTAGCTCATCTAGGAGTTTATAGTTACAGCGTGGATTTTTTATAGCAAATTCCTTCAATTCCCAAGATAGTGAACTTTTAAAAGAATAAATTCTAATATGTTTACCCATATTAAAGAATGTTTCTACTGCTCCTCTGAAATCTGAGTCTCCTGAAAACAAAATTATATTATCAATATCGTCTTTATATTTATGCAAATCTAATACAATCTCTACATCCGTGTCACATTTTGCTCCCCCAGATTTCAATACTTTTAAGTCTTTCCTTTTTACACTGTAACCGTATCCCTCTAGTCTCTTTAGAAAGTTTTTCTGTTTTATTGACCTGCTAAGATAAGGCTCAGAGGTCGCCACATTATCCTCACAAACGTAATAATTATAAAAAACAGGAGAGTAGTTCTTTTTTAGAAATTCTTTTAGCTTTTCAAAACAAATATCGTAATTAATCTTATCTCCCTTATCATCTTTTCTTATCATGGCCCATAGAAGGTTTGAACCGTCTATAAAAACACCAGTACGCACTTCTTTTACTTTTTTGCTAGTCATTTGAAAAGCAATGTTAACATAAATTATCTATTTATGTTTGCTAGTTGATGCTAAATGTGTTATCCCCACCGCGATGGCGTCAAGTTCGTCATCTAGCTTTTTGGCGGTGCTTTTAGGGATGGTTACCAGCTTTCTTACCATACCATTAATTGCGGCTTTGTCGGCCTTGCCGTAGCCGGTCACGGCGATCTTTACCGCCTGTGGTCCATACTCAAAGACCTTAAGCCCAGCCGTGGCCGCCTCAAAGAGGACGACGCCACGCGCTTCGGCCACCTTAATGGCGCTAGTGGTATTCTGATTAAAGAATAAAGTTTCAATAGCTAAGCTTTGCGGTTGCCACTTTTTTATTATTTTTCTCACCGTTTCGCCTATGGTTAGCAAACGCTCTTCGTGTGGCTGTTTACGGTTGGTTTCAATGCAGGTGGAGAAAAGGACCGTATCTTTATCTAAAACCGCGACCCCGATACGGTCAAAGCCCGGGTCGATAGCGAGCACCCTATTCGGCATTAGTGTAGACATCCTGGACTTCATCGTTGTCTTCGAGCTCTTCAATGAGCGCTGATAAAATTTGGCCGTCTGCTTCCGAGAGGGGAATGGTCATGGTCGGCTTCCATTCATGATTTTCTTTTTTAAAGGCCCAAGCGGCCGAACCGGGGGTGGCCAGCTCGAAACCGTGTTTGGAAAGAATAAATTTCACTTCTTGCGCCGCTCTATTCCTGCTTTCGGTCAGAGCTTCGATAATGAGCGCCGAACCGCCCGGACCATAGGCTTCGTAGGTAATCGCTTCCATCGTTTGAGCATCTGTGCTGGAACCTTTTTTGACTGCACGCTCGATATTGTCCGCCGGCATGTTGTATTCGCGCGCCTTATCTATGGCCGCGCGCAAGATGGGAGAAGAGACGTCACCCTTCACTTGCTTGGAAGCGGTCGAGATGAGCCGCGGCCCTAGCTTATAGCTTATACACAGTGGCGTCTAGACACCTTTAATATGGGTACCTCCCAGGTGCCCAAATCGCCCGCTTTACTCTTCGGAGGCAAAAGACACTGGCGGTTTTTTGTTGCGGAAAAAAAGGCTTGTTTAGCCCGTCTATTAAGAGTAATATGTCATCCATGAAGAATTACACATATCGTACAATTATTGAACCCGACGGCAAGTATTTCCATGGCTATGTTCCAGCTCTTCCAGGTTGCCACACTTTCGGCAAAACTATACTTGAGACTAAAAAGAATTTGCGCGAAGCCATGGAGCTTTATTTGGAAGGCTTAAACTATGATGAGGAAAAGATCCCAGATGACAAAAGCTTCGAATCGTTTGAAACAATCTCCTTTAAATTAAAAACGAAGGCTCATGCCTAGGCTCCAACCAGTAACTTCGAAGAAACTGGTAAAAATTTTGTCTAACTTGGGTTTTATACCACGTGGCAAGATGAAAGGCAGTCATTTGATGCTTAAACATCAAGATGGGCGGCGTACTACAATTCCAGTGCATGGAGGAGAAATACCTAAAGGAACTCTCTCTGGGATTTTACGCGACTTAGATATTTCTAAAGAAGAATTTAGCAATCTTTTATAAAAGTTTTTTCTGGAGATTGGCCGGCACTTTTTTACCCAGATGTTCGTAACCGTGAGGAGTGAGAGCGCGGCCGCCAAAGTGCCGAGGCCGACCGGCCCGCCGCCGAATTTGTCCGCCATCACTTCGAGAAGCTGCCGGTCGGCGGGAGAAAGACCTTTTTCATCGATGCCAAGGAGTTTGAGGGAGAGATTGACGGTTTCGGTATCGAACGGCCGGCTCTCCACCTGGGCGAAGTCCCGGGCGCGCTTGAGGAAGTAGTTGGCCGTGCGTGGCGTGAAGCGCGAGCGTTTGGCGATTTCCTTCTCCGCCCCTTTCTCAATATTCACTCCGATGATTTTGGCCGAACGGCGCAAAATCTCGGCAATTTCCTCTTCGGTGTAGAACTCAAGACGGAACACTCCACCGGAGAAGCGGCTGCGGAGCGGCGAGGAAATCATGGCGACCCTGGTGGTGGCGGCAAGCAGGGTAAAGGGCGGCAATTCGAGCTGAATGGTGCGCGCCGACGGGCCTTTGCCAATGATGATGTCGAGCACACCGGATTCCATGGCCGGGTAGAGCACTTCCTCGATGGTTTTGTTGAGGCGGTGGATTTCGTCGATGAAAAGTATGTCGCCGGCGGAGAGGTTGGTAAGAATTGAGGCCAGGTCGCCGACACGCTCGATGGCTGGACCGGAAGTGATTTTGAGATTGCGGCCGGTCTCCTTGGCCACCAAGTGGGCAAGCGTGGTCTTGCCAAGCCCCGGAGGGCCGTAGAAGAGCACGTGCTCGGGCGGCACTCCGCGTTCGGTGGCGGCCCGGATGAGGATATTGAGGTTGTTTTTGACCGCTTGCTGGCCGATGTAGTCGGCCCAGCTTGAGGGCCGCAGTTCCTTGTCCAAAAACGAAGCGTAACCGGCTTCTTCGGCCGCCTTTTCTTCCTTTGGTGCTTTGCTCTTTTGACTTGACATAAAAAGTTTTCTGTGCTAGTCTAGAAAAGAAGTCATCAGTTCTTATCCAGCCCGTAAATCTCTAAGCAACGCGCCCTTCGGGGCGTTTGGACTTTTCTCTAAGGACGCTTTTGGTACCCTTGTGGCCACTGATGCCATCCTTGAAAGAATCGTTTAGCTTTTGGTGCATTCCTAAAGTGTTGCTTAGAGATTTACGTGCTCGATTTACCATGAGCTTGTCGAATGGTCTTACTCCATATTAACCACCCGCCCCAGTTCTTCAAGGGTTGTTACTCCATTTAATACTTTCAAAATACCATCTTGCTCAAGTGTCAAGAGATCCTGTTTTTTGGCCGCCTCGCGGATATCGCGTTCCGAAGGGTTGGCGATGACCGCCTTTTCAATTTCGTTGTCGACCAGGATGGCCTCATAAACGCCGATGCGACCCTTGTAGCCCAAGCCGTTGCACTCCGGACAACCGACCGATGTCCAGTGCTTCTCTTTCTGCACCCCCTCCAGGTAACTTTGGTCCGTAATGCCGGCCAAGATTTTCTCCACCAGCTCTTTTTCTCTGCCCTCAAGAACGGTTTCCTTCTTACAGGCCTGACAGAGGGTGCGGACCAGACGCTGGGCGATGGAAATGTTGACCGCCGAGCTCATCACTTTGGGGTTAATGCCCAGGTCAAGAAGCCGAGGGAAAGAGCCGGCGGCATTGTTGGTGTGAAGCGTCGAGAGCACTAGGTGCCCGGTGAGCGCCGCGTTGACCGCTACCCCGGCGGTCTCTTCGTCGCGGATTTCTCCGACCATGATGACGTCCGGGTCCTGGCGCAAGGCGCTCCTCAAGCCTTCGGCGAAGGTGTAGCCTTTCTCAGCCTCAGCCTGGGTCTGGACGATACCTTCGATATGGTATTCAATCGGGTTTTCGATGGTGATGACCTTGATTTCCGGGGTGTAGATTTTTTTCAGGAAGGCGTAGAGGGTGGTGGTCTTGCCTGAGCCAGTCGGTCCCGTGGTCAGAATCATGCCGTTCGGTTTTTTAATTTCTTTCTGGAGGATGGTCATCAGTTTCGGATGAATGCCGAGGTGTTCGAGTTCGACCGAAATGGCGTCCGGATTGAGCACACGCAAAACCACCGATTCGCCGTATGGCCCGGGCAGAAGCGAGGTACGCACTTCGATTTCGGCGGCATCGAGTTTGATGGAGAAACGTCCGTCCTGGGCTTTCTCGACCAC
>LCQJ01000007.1 GCA_001004085.1 Parcubacteria group bacterium GW2011_GWA2_50_10b | reverse complement strand
TCCAGTCAATCCATACCTGTGCGGTTTTCATGTCGCCATGCTTGTTGACTCCTGCAACCGGGATAGTATCGGCCGTCGCTTGCAAGAGTATTTTTTTGCCCGGAAAGTACACAACGCCGACCTGCGTTTCTCCGTCCATCACGAAAGCGATTGACACGCCATAATGATCATCCTGACGGAAGAAGTTGACCGTACCATCAATGGGGTCGATGACCCACAGTGGCCCTTTGGTGCTTGCGACTCCACCGCCTTCTTCCGCATACATCGGTATAGCGGGGAATTCTTGCCACAACTCTCTGGCAATCATTTCTTCTGCCTTGAGGTCGGCGTCTGTGACGAAATCCTTGTAGGATTGAGCGAGGGCGGTCGCCCGCGGCTGCATCTCCAGGAGCATCTTCCCAACCGATAGCGCCGTTTTCCGCGCAGTTTGTTCGATTCTACGTAGGTCCATTAGAAAGTCTCCACTTGGCATATTCTGTATCTGAAAAAATTATATCATACTTTGAAATTTTATCAACTCCATGCATCGTACAAATATGGACAAGGTAAAGGCTCTTCGGTATAGTGCTGGAGCGTTTTTACCGCTATGAAAAAAGCCCTTATTACCGGCATTACCGGCCAGGACGGCTCCTATTTGGCGGAGCTGCTTATTAAAAAGGGGTACGAGGTGCACGGCCTCGTGCGCCGCTCGAGCACCTTTAACCGGCACAATATCGACCATATTTTTACCACCGATACCGGGCGCCACCGGCACTTGCATTACGGCGACATGGCCGACATGAACTCCCTCATGTCTATTTTAAAAAAAGTGCAGCCCGATGAGATATACAACCTCGCGGCGCAGTCGCACGTCAAAATATCCTTCGAGGTGCCGTCCTACACCGCGCAAGCCGACGCGCTCGGCGTACTCTCGCTGCTCGAAGCCGTGCGGCTGTTGGGTCTCAATTCAAAAATCTATCAGGCGTCCACCTCCGAGCTGTACAGCGGGGACAGAAAAGAGGCTCCGCAGAACGAGCGCACGCCGTTTCATCCGCGCAGTCCATACGGAG
Source organism: Parcubacteria group bacterium GW2011_GWA2_50_10b (assembly GCA_001004085.1). Taxonomy (GTDB): domain Bacteria; phylum Patescibacteriota; class Minisyncoccia; order Phycocordibacterales; family Zambryskibacteraceae; genus UBA5004. Next base: position 20,076 of record LCQJ01000007.1, on the reverse strand, counting down.
TTGCCAAGCTCTACGCGTTTGAAATAGCGCGGGTGTACCGCGAGAGCTACGGCATGTTTGTCGTCAACGGCATTCTTTTTAACCACGAGTCGCCGCGGCGCGGAATGAACTTCGTAACCCGCAAGATAGTCCACGGCGTCGCCGAGGTTGCGGCGGGGAAGCGCGGGTATATTGAGCTCGGCAATCTTGACGCCTCCCGCGACTGGGGCTACGCGCCGGAGTATATGGAGGCTGCGTGGGAAATGCTTCAGCAGCAAACACCGGGAGACTTCGTCATAGCCACGGGCGAGACTCATACCGTGCGCGAATTTGCCGAAGCGGCTTTCGCGCGCGCCGGCATCACTCTCCGGTGGGAGGGTGCCGGAGCCGATGAGGTCGGTATTGACGCGGCAAGCGGCAAGACGCTGGTAAAAATTGACCCGGAATATTTTCGCCCCAACGAAGTGGATTATCTATGCGGCGACGCCGGCAAGGCCTTTGTGTCGTTCGGATGGAAACCGCGCACTACCTTTACAAAACTTGTGGAGATTATGATGGACAGTGAGCTTTCAAAAGTAACCATACAGCCAAAAGCATCAAAAATTGATACGCAAATAGGTGTCGGGTGTCTCGAAATCACCGATATAGAAAAGCGCTATGTAAACGAGGTGCTCGAGTCTGGCCGCCTCTCTCAAGGTCCGTTTATCAAACGCTTCGAGCGTGAGTTCGCTGCGGCGCACGACGCGCGCTTCGCAATCATGGTTAACAGCGGTACCTCGGCGCTTGAGATGGCGGTCGCTTGCCTCAAAGAGGTGCACGGTTGGCGGGACAATGATGAGATACTGTGTCCGGCGGTCACCTTTGTCGCCTCAAGCAACGTTATTTTGGCTAATAATCTAAAGCCTGTTTTTGTAGACATAGACGCGCAGACTTACAATATCGACCCGGTGCGAGACGATGTTTGCAAAATATAAGGGGACCTCGGTCGGCGTTATGAGCGATATCGCATGCTTTTCGACCTACGTGGCGCATATTTTGGTGACGGGGGTTGGAGGCATCGCCATGACCAACAACCCGGTGCTCGCGGAGCGCCTGCGCAGCCTCGCCAACCACGGGCGGGACAATATTTACATTTCGATTGACGACGGCAAAGAGGCGAAGGGCCAAGACCTTAAAGAAATCATTTCCCGGAGGTTTAATTTTATCCGCAGGGGATACAGCTACCGCGTCACCGAGATGGAGGGGGCGCTGGGCTGCGCGCAGCTGGAGCGGTATGAAGCGACCATCGCAAAACGCAAGGAAAACGGCGCGTATTTTAACAAACATCTCGCTCAGTTTGGCGGGCATCTTCAGTTGCCGACGACCGCTCCCGGCGCGGAGCATGTGTTTATGATGTACCCGATTGTTATTAAAAAATCTTCACCAATACAGAAAGCCGACATGGTCCAGTATCTCGAGGAGCACAACATCGAAACCCGCGACATGCTTCCGCTTATCAACCAGCCGTTTTATAAAGAGCTGTACGGCGACCTCGAGGCGCAGTACCCTGTCGCTAAGTGGATTAACAACAACGGCTTTTACATCGGCTCGCACCAAATGCTCACGCCAAAAGACCGCGAGCGTATTGTCTCGGTGTTTATGGAGTTCTTTTATACTGCAGGCTCTTCGTGATGCTTCCACACCCAGAGCCGGTAGCCGGTGTAGTTGGAGATAAACCCGAGCAAAATACCTCCCGCATAGGCGCCGTGTATCACCCAAGTATTTGCGGTAAGCGACTCCGCGGTAAACACGCACAGCCACTGTATAAAAAGCGAGCCTGACACCACCGCATGAAATCGCAGCAAGCGCATAGGCAGCGGCGCGTGCGTACGGTCGTTAAACGAAAACCGGTTATTGAGAAAGAAGTTCGTGATAATGCCGAACTCGGCTCCCAACAAAGTGGCGAGCGACGGGCGCAGGAGCCCGAGCCAAATCCCCACAATCTCAAAAACAATAGTCTGGACAATAACGCCGAACCCGCCAAAAAACGCCACCCGCATGATGCGAGAGCGCGAGGCTCTATAAATGGCGCGTGTCGCAAATTCGGGCATAGATATGAGCTTGTCGTTCATGATACTATGGGGTACCTTTTTATGGAATTATGCGTGTAACTGTCGTATTGCCGACGCTTGACGAGGGACCGCTCTTGACGGAGACGGTCAGGGCGGTTTTTGAGAAATTACAGGGCCACGACCTGCGGGTCGTTATCGCCGCCTCGGCTCGTCTTACGACGCGTGAGACCAGGACAGCGATTGCTGAGCTTGTGGCGCGCTACGGCAATAAGATTGAATTAAAAAACTTGAGGAGGGCTATGACATGGCGACCGCCACACGCTGGCGGAAGGGGTTTGCGCTCAACGGATACAATCCGGTAAAAATGACGCTTAACTTTTTGTTCCAGCAGGTTTTCCGTGTTATATATCTCACGCGTCTGAGCGACCTGACCTACGGCTACCGCGCATTCCGCACCGAGGTTGTCAAAAGCATCCGCTGGGAGGAGCCGAGGCATCCGTTCTTTTTTGAAACGATGTTAAAACCCTTGCGGCTCGGCTACCGCATTGCCGAGGTAGACGCGCCGTGGGAGATTTTTATAACGCGCAAATCCTCTACCGGACGCGCCAAGTCTAAAGACCTGCTAGCATACATCCGCGTCGGCCTGCATAATCGGTTTTTACCAAAAAGACTAATGCGGGTACACTAAGCGCATGCGGGCAACCTCACAACTAAAAAGGCTTCCAATCGCTGTGCTCCTCGGCATTATTCTGCTCCTCAGCATGATTCCGGCTGTAGAGGTAGCCTCTGTGCTGGGAGTTAAATGGCAAGGATTTACCCCGATGTTCGGCGATGAGGGCTTTTATTATGCGCATGTGCAAACTATCGCTGAAGGATACTATAATGACGGCAATCCGTACTTTTTTGAACACCGATTTGATCCGCCTCTCGTCATATTCGGCGGCGCGTGGCTCAACGCGCTTCCGCTCTTCCTTGGGCTACCGTTTAATGCCGCGATGCTTATTAATCTTGTTCTTTGGAGTCTTGCGTTTGCCGCTGTTGCCTACCTGCTCTATCGGGAGTTCGCGGTTCCGCCGTGGATAAGTGTTGCGGGCGTAGTCGCGCTGTATATGCAATGCTACCCGCACATCTTCCGGCCGGCCAATCTCCAGCCGGTATATCCTTTTTACTTTCTTTTCTATCTGGCGCTCGCGCGGTTTATGCGCGAGCAGAGCAAAACAAACATATTGTTGCTTTCCGCTGTTTCAGCCTCTACCTTCTACCTTTTTTCTTATCTGTGGCAGGCGGTGGCGGTTACTCTCGGGCTGCTCGTGCTATACGCACTCGTCCGGCGTGATTGGCAGTTTTTTAAGTCAGCGCTGATAACCACCGTTTTAAGCGGCATTCTTGGTCTGCCGGCGGTACTCTATACATTCTGGCTGTCGCACACATCTCCTTACTTTTGGGAAAGTATCGCGCGCTTCGGGCTCGTATATACGCGCATTCCCATGGCGGAAATCCTGTATTCAGGAGGATGGATAGGAGCGATACTCGCGCTCTTGGCGGTGCTCTATTGGCGCTCGCCGGCGCTGCGTACCAGAGAGTTCCGCCGTCTGTGTTTATTTGCCGCGGTCGGCGGTCTTGGGCTGTGGATTACGCAAGGAAGCAATGCGCTGACCGGTATCTTGGTAGAGACCGGCGAACACGTGCGGATGCTTATTTTGCCGTGGGTTCTGTTTGTAACCGTTATGCTCGGTTCGTACCTTTGGAGACGGCGCGCTGATCTTGCGCTCCCGGTACGCGCTCTCTCGGTCGCGGCAATCGGAATACTTGCGCTGGCAAGCGCGTACTATACACAGTATTATTTTATGTCGTTTGTCGCTATGCCCGAATCGCGGCGCGACGCGTGGATTGAGGAACAGAATTTTACAAAACCATTTGAGTGGTTGCAGGCGCACGAGCAGAGCGCTGTAGTTGTTTGGAGCGATCCGCGCGACGAGATTACCTCCACTCTGCCGATATTTACACGCCACTTCACGCTCTACACACCGATTGGTATGTGGCACCTGGTTTCCACGAAGGAGCTTATCGAGCGGTACTTGGTATCGCAGTATTTTAACAATCCGACAGCGGCAGACTTGCAGTCCGATATGGGGGCGTATCTGGGGCGGCAGGATGTATTTCATCGCGCCAAGACTATAGAGCGCAAAGCAAAGCTCTGCCGCTTCTTCTTTTTTTGGGACAAAGCCCGCGACTGCGGCGCGACGCCGACCTCTGCAGAGCTGCTCGGCGACCCGTTTTTTAACTCGCTCGCACGAACATTTACCGATGACATACAGCCGCAGATCAAAAGCTATCTGCGCAAGTATCACGTCTCATACATACTAAAAGATGTTATCCTTAATCCTAACTGGCATCCTGAAGAGCTCCGTGCGAAACTTGTTTACAGCGACGGGCGTTATGAGTTATATCGCTTACCCCTATGAAACAGCCGATTACATTTTTGAGGCTCTATGTGGATCCGGCGTGGCGGAGGATAAAAGACGTACCGAGCACCCTCCTCTTTCCGTTCTGGGGCAATTTGATACCGGAATCATCTTTTCTTTCGAGGGAATTTTTTAACTCTTTTTCTTTTGATACCCGCTTTTACGGCATTACCGACGATATAACAAAAGCCGATGCGGTCTTTGCGCCTTATCGCCAAGCGACACTCATGCGGCATGACCCCGCGCTTTTAACAGAGTGCGCGCAAACGGCAAAGAGCGCCGGGTTGCCGCTGTTAGTTGATGGTCTTGGCGACGGGGAAACTCCTCTCGGTATCGATAACGCATACATCATGCGGTATGGAGGGTATCGTACTTTGGGGGAGGAGTGGTGGAGAAATCGGCTCCCAGTACACCTGCGCTTTGAGTCTCCTCACACGAGAATTCAAGTTCCGACGCAGGTAGACGACCTTCTGTTGCGATGCACGGACGGAGTAGTGCGGGTACGCCGCAAAGGAGAGGGGAAGCCGGTGGTCAGCTTTGCCGGTATGGTAAAAACAACGTTCAAAAATACGGTGCATCAAAGGCTTGACGAGAGCCCCCTTTACCTACGCGGACTCTTGGACGACCGCTACTTTGCAATGAGCAACGGCATATTCTTGCGCACTAAGGCTCTTCGCATCCTAGAGCGTTCCGATAAGCTCGTATGCAAGCTTACGGGACAGTTTTTTTCTCCTTTATCTCCGCGGCGGTCATATGACGAAATGAAAGAGTTCCGGCGCGGGTTCGCGGAGATGATTCTTGAGAGCGACTACGCGCTTGATGTGCGCGGGTACGGCAACGCATCGTACCGCCTGTATGAAATACTTTCGCTCGGGCGCATACCCGTCATTATTGACACCGAGCGCTACTTCCCTTTTAGCGATGTTGTTGATTGGCATAAATTTTCGCTCATTGTAGATTTTCGAGACATTAAGCGTCTCCCACAAATAATCGCGGACTTTCACAAATCACTTTCGAATGAACAGTTCGAAACAATGCAACGCGAAGCTCGCGCTGCATTTGTCAATTACTTCCGCATCGACGCCCAAATGCCGCACATCATACGCGAGTTCAACAGGCTTCGCGCGCTTGGCCCGCAATGAAACTGTATTATATAGCCAACGCGCGCATGCCAACCGAAAAGGCGCACGGCATACAAATAGCCAAGATGTGCGAAGCTTTTATCGAAGCCGGTATTGATGTAAGCCTCGTGGTGCCGTCGCGCGCTACCGCAATGCAGTCGATACAGGAGTTCTACGCGCTCCGCGTTTCGGTGCCCACCATCCGCCTCCTGCCGGTGCCCGACCTGTACACATGGGGCCGTTTAGGGTATCGGATAAGCTCGTATTTTTTTATGGCGGCATCTGTTGTTTTTTTGTGGCGGAAAAAAATAAAAGGAGAAAACTTTATCGTCTACACGGTCGACCTGGATAATTTCTCTTCCTCGGCGCTGCCGCTTGTTAGTGTTCCTCTTTTCTCGGAGATGCACGGGGGGAAGCCAAACACTTTCGCGCAGCGTTTCCTGTTTCGTTCTGTGCGGGGAATTATCGCCATCAACCCAATTATCGTCGAGGAGCTTAAAAAGACTTTTCCTTCCTCGCCGGCGCGGTATTGCGCGGAATCTAACGGCGTTGACAACGCCGGCTTCGCTCCGGCGGATAAAAAAGAGGCGCGCAAGCGGCTCGGACTCCCGCAGGAGGAGCGCATTGTCCTGTATGCCGGGCGTTTTTTTGATTGGAAAGGCCTGGAAATTTTGCCTCATGCGGCTGTCCTGACTCCGGATATACGCTGGTATGTGGTGGGTGGTGATAAGGAGCGCTTTGCGGAGCTTGTCCGCGAGCCGCTTCCTGATGCTATGTACTTTGCAGGAAGCCGTCCGCATGATGAAATGCGGCTCTGGTATGCGGCCGCCGATGCGCTGGTGGTGCTTGGCACCAAGCGGGATACGCAGTCCCGCTTATACACCTCGCCCATGAAGCTGTTTGAGTATTTGCTCTCCGACAGGCCTATCGTCGCGAGCGGAACGCCAGCGATACGGCAGATTGTCTCCGAACAGGAGGTGCTTTTTTACGAGCCCGACAACGCAAAAGACCTTGCGGATAAAGCGGCGTATGCTATAGGTCACGGCGCCGACGTAGCCGGGCGCGTAGCCGCTGCGGAGCGCAAGGGTCGTGGGATATCTTGGAAAGCGCGCGCAGAGCGGATAAAGGAGTTTATGCAAAAGTGATATATGGATACGCAAATAAAAAACGGCAGACTTGAAGAATATAAAAAAAACATTACCTCCCAACACGGAGAAGACGGCATCATTGCGGAGATATTCCGCCGGATGGGTGCGGAAAATAAGTGGTGTGTCGAATTCGGCGCGCTCAACGGCACGCATCACAGTAATACTTGGAAACTCATCATGCAGGACGGTTGGTCGGGTGTGCTTATAGAAGCCGACCCGACCTATGCCGAAAAATTGAAGGAGGTTTATAAAAACACCCCGCGCGCGCGTTGCTTCAACGAGTTTGTAGAGTTTGAGGGAGAGCATTCGCTCGACTCCATTCTCGCGCGTACATCGATACCGCGGGACTTCGACCTGCTCTCCGTTGACATAGACGGCAATGACTATCACATATGGAACTCACTTTCGCAGTACCGTCCGCGGCTCGTTGTCATTGAATTCAATCAAACCATTCCGAACGATATTTCGTTCATACAACCGCGCGACAGGTCGGTTCAACAAGGCTCTTCTCTGCTTGCGTTAGTCGAACTTGGCAGAAAAAAGGGGTATCGCCTGGCCGCTGTCGCGGGTGTAAACGCCTTTTTTGCGCTCGATGAGTTATTTTCTAAACTCGGCATAGACGACGCTTCAATTGATAAGATGAATTCAGACACGAGTTGCTATACACGACTCTTTCAACTCTATGACGGGACGCTTGTCCTCGACGGGTACAAAAAATTATTCTGGCATAACCTGCCGATAAAACAGGAAGATATACAAGTTCTCACCGCGCACCGCCGCACCTATCCATCCGGAGTGAGCTCTAAATGGATTGTTCGTACAATAAAGTACTACGTCCGCAAACTGTCCTCCAAAGTATGAACATAGGCCTGTTACTTGACCCATACGGGGAGAAGAGTCCGGGAGGCTTGGGCCGGGCGGTATTTGAGATGGCGCGGGGAATCCGTGCGGCAGACCGCAAAAACAGCTATGTGGTGTATACAAAAAACGCGATGGGAGTTACCTCGTTGTTTTTGCAGGGAGCGCGAAAGATGGACCGCAATTTAGACCTGTATATTTTTTTTAATCCGATAGTGCCGCTGTTCCTGTTCCCCAAGCGGGCAATCGTGGTCGTGCACGATTTCGCGTACCTGGAGTTGCCCGGACGCTCTCTTTTACAAAAGATAAACGGAGCGGTTTTGTATTGCGCCCACGCGCTCTCGCTCCGGAAAGCGACAAAAATAATTGCTGTATCAAACACTGCAAAAGAAAGTACTATACGGCATTTTGGAACCAATCCGGACAAAATAAAAGTTATCTATAACGGCTTCATTGCTTTGGATGGAACGCCGGAGCCTATACCTGCTCCGGATAATTTCTTTCTATTTGCCGGGGTGCTCAAGGAGCGCAAGAATGTTGCCGGCATCATAAAGGCTTTCGGGCTCTTTGCAAGAAATAATACAACCCACGAACTACTCATCGCCGGCAAGCAGAGTGGAACGTATGCCGATTCTCTCGTTGTGTTGGCGCGCGAGCTTGGGATGGAGAAGCGCGTGCGTTTTTTAGGATATGTAACAGACGGACAGCTGAAGTATTTGTACAACAAAGCGCAAGCGCTTGTTTTCGTGAGTTTTATTGAGGGCTTCGGCATGCCGGTGCTTGAGGCTATGCACGCGGGGCTGCCGGTCATCGCGTCCAATAACGGTGCGCTTGCGGAAGTGGCGGGGGATGCGGCGCTCTTGGTAAACCCTTCCGCGCCCAGGGACATAGCCGCGGCGATGAGCCGTATTGCCTCCGATGCTTTGCTGCGCGCAGATCTTAAAGAAAATGGCATGCTTCGCGCTAGGCAATTTTCATGGGACGAAAACGCAAGGCAGTTTATTGAAATTATGTCTGCATTATGAAGATACATTTTTATACTAAAGGGGACGAGAAGATCGGCGACTCCCGCCAGCGGGCGATGCGTATTGCCGATGAACTGCGGGAGCGCGGTATAGACACGGTTGTGCATTGGCCGCCGGTGGTCCTTATTTCGACTACGCGCTGGCCGAAGAAATTTTTCCTTATTGTAACGACCATACTCTCGCTTTTTTCAATCAAAAAAAGAGATATTGTGTTTTTACAAAGGACTATCGGTAACAAATTTTTTTTTGCCATCATAGTCGCGTACCTGACGCTCTTCCGGCGGAAGATGATTTTTGATTTTGACGACGCTATTTATATGCACGACTTTTATAAGACAAAAAAGTTGGTACAGATGGCCGATGTCGTGTTTGTGTGCAGCCGGGCGCTCCAAACATGGGTGCGGCAATACAACAAAAATGTGCATATCTTTCACACCACGGTTAAGCTCGCAGACTACGCAAAGTACACCAAAGACTACTCTGTGCCCCAGAGCCCGCTTATCATTGGCTGGGTTGGCACCGCACGGGATCATTACAAAAACCTTTCACTCCTCGCGGAGGTGTTTAAAAAGTTGCCTGCGCGTACAGCAGTACCCTTTAAATTTTTGCTCATAGGAGTGTGGGGGTTTCCAAAGATTAAAGAACTTTTTGAACCGATTGCCGGTCTCAATGTTGAGTTTGTAGAGTATCTGCCTCCGGGCAAGATGGCACCGACTATCCAGAGTTTTGATATTGGGGTGAACCCATTGGTGGAGAAAGGTGAGTGGAATATGTCGCGCTCGTCTTACAAGCCGTACGAGTATATGGCCTGCGGACTCGCGCAGATTACCAGCGCGGTGGGCGAGATTACCCATGTGGTGCACGATGGTGTAAACGGTTATCTCGCCGACAGTGTCGATGAGTGGGTAGAAAAGCTGGCCAAACTTCTCGAGAGCAGAGAGCTGCGCGCACAGCTTGGGGCGGCGGGGCAAAAAACAATCCGCGAGGAGGAGTCCTATGAAGTAGCAGTGCCGCGTATGCAGAAGATTATTGAACAGCTTTAGTATTTGAAATCGTCTATTTCGGAAAGGCGCTTATTGCGCAATTCCTCGCGTTTCGCTATTTCTTTGAATATCCTGATATTGTAGTAATTATCCTGATTAAGGTTACCCATATCTCCTTGATGTTCGTGCAGGCTGGCAACGATATCCTCTACAGAATGCACAGGCCTAAAACCCAAGACTGTTTCCGCCTTTGTTGTCGAAACTTTATAATTTCGCATATCGGCGACATGTTTTATTTCTAAGTCTATTTTTTTGTCCGAAAGCTTCTCCACTCTTTGTCTAACTCGCTCGCCGACATCTCCCACGGTGTAATTGCCGGACGAAACATTAAAGATGCCGCTTAAATCCTCGGGCGCTTCGAGTGCCAACACAAAAGCTCGCGCGCAGTCCCGGATGTCATAGATAGGCCGCCAAATGTCCGGGTTGTTGACGGTAATTTTTTCGTCAACCATAGCGGTTTTATACATGGCATTGACGATGAGGTCCATGCGCATCCGTTTGCTATAGCCGCAGACGGTGCCTTGGCGCAGGCTGATGACCGAAAAATGTTCATCCTGGAGCTCGAGCGCACCGCGCTCGCCTTGGAGTTTGGAGAGCCCGTAGGGATAGTTTGAAGAGGCGGGCGACTCTTCATCAAACACTTTATCCTCGGTATAGCCGTATACCGAGCACGAAGAGGCATATATAAAACGCTTTACCCCCGCCCGCTTTGCCGTGTAGGCCAAGTAGGAAGGCAGAGCCGCGTTGAAGATAAAGTTCTTCGAAGGGCTGTGCTCGGCCATAGGGTCGTTGGAGAGGCCGGCCAAGAAGATAAAAGCGTTAAAACCCGCCATATCCGCTTGAGTACACTCAAACAAATCTTTTTTTGTGACTTTAATATTGGAAGGCAAGTGATTTCCGAACCACAGCAGGTCTATGACCTCAACCTCGTAGCCCGCATCGACAAGCAATGGAACGAGTTGCGCGCCGATATATCCCGCGCCGCCGCCTACCAGAATCTTTTTATTTTTTTTCATATTTTTTATACTTCGCGGTATTGAGAGAGGTGTCTTTAGGGACCGAAAAGCTCACGTCTGCAGTAGACATCTTGCCGATAGTTTTTTCCCCACCCAGCGCTTTGGCGTAAGTATACAGCGAGCGACGGGCGTGCCCCAGATGAATAGTACCGTGTATGCCGGCTTTGAGTACGGTAATTATTTTTTTTGCTATCACATCTACGGTTTCGCGGCTCGTATAGTGGTCGACAAACGCCTTTTCAAAAGGAAACACCTTTTCCCCAAAAGAAGTTCTGACTATTAAGTAGTCGTCAAGCATACGGACCGCGCATTCGCCGCCGAGTTTTGACCACGCGTATTTGTTTGCAGGGAACATCGGGCCATCTTCTTTGTAATTACCCTTCTTGCCGTCAAACACGTAGTCGGTGGAGATATATATCAATTTTATATTGTGCTGCAAACACAGCGCAGATAAGTACGCGGTGGCTATAATATTTACTGCTATGGCTTTTGCCGGGTCTTTATCTATACGAGGCGGCGAGGTAAATGCGGCGGCGTGTATAATAAGCGAAGGGCGATGGGCACGGATATATTTCTCCATCTGACGCTTGTTGGTAACGTCAAACTCCGCCGAGGTAGGGAAGGTCGCTTTCTGGAGCAACTTTTTGAGCTCTTTGCCTAAAAGCCCACTGCCGCCGGTGCAGAGTACCTTCTGTTGGTTAAACTTTGCCATATATAAAATTGCCCGAGCGCGCATCGGCGGCCCAGTTTTTTACGCCCAGTCCCATGCGGTCTTTTTCGGTAATAATCAATGCCGGAGATGCCACAGTCGTGTCAAAAGTTGCCTTAAGTGTTTTGTCGGCCAAGGTCCAATCGAGGTCGGGGGCGAGCGGGGAGATGCCCGCTTCGCAGCCTTGGCTGTACTCACCGGTGCAAAGGTACTCAATCGCCGTAGGTTCCAAAAATAAATTGCCGTGAGTAAAGCCGGGCGGCACCCAAATCCACTCGCCGCTCTCTGCCGCGGGGCTGTGTCGCATGTCGTACAAAATTGCTTTACCAAATGTGGGTGAGCCCACACGGATATCCGCGACTATGTCTATCATGTGCCCAAACAGTACGCGGATGAGTTTGCCCATATACGGATTCCACTGGAAATGGAGTCCGCGCAACGTGTGCGGGAGCGAGTAACTCTCGTTTTGTTGTACAAACTCGGTGCCGGCAAGTGGCGCGAGCGCGGGGTGTGCAGCGAGGTCGCTCTTGCGGAAGCTCTCGGTAAAGTATCCGCGATTGTCCTTAAATAAGGCAAACTGCACAGTCTTTATTTCGGGCAGAGCCAAGGTTTTAACAGACAGTATTTTCATGAGAAGATGCAGGTACAATACTATAATATGATTGAAAAAGAAACGTATATTGATCTGCTTAAAAAAGTCCTACTCGATTATCATCGGACGGGGATGGAGTACAAGCCGCTCCGAACTTTCGACCATCACTGGAAGACGCGGTTGCTCAAACTGCTGGATAAGTACCTCCGTACTAAAGGGTTTGCGGTGGTGCGCCAAAATACGTATGCGCGACCGGAAGACTACTTGCGCAAGTGGGGACCCGCGCAGGCGGAGACCATGATAGGGCTGCGCCGGATGGATAATATCGAGCACTGCGTAAGGGAGATTGCCAGCAACAACATCGAGTGGGATTTGATTGAGTGCGGAGTGTGGAGGGGTGGAGCCACCATATTCATGAAAGCTCTCGTGGACGAGCTTGAGTTGGATAAGACGGTGTGGGTTGCTGACAGCTTCGCCGGACTACCCAAACCTCAAGGAGAGTTTGAGAAAGACGACCACCACTACATCTTTTATGAGATGATTGTCCCACTGGAAACGGTCAAAGAGAACTTCGCCAAATACGGCTTGCTGGACGAAGGGGTAAAATTCCTCAAGGGCTGGTTCAAAGACACCCTCCCAACAGCCCCTTTTGAAAAGCTCGCACTCCTCCGAGCTGACGGAGATATGTACTCATACACCCAAGACATCCTTAAAAACCTCTACCCCAAGCTATCCGTGGGCGGTTTCTGCATTATCGATGATTACGGGCAGATACTAAACTGCCGCAAAGCCGTAGATGATTACCGGCGTGAGCACGGTATTACCGATAAGATTATTCCTATTGACGGAGAGGGAGTGTATTGGAAAAAGTCCTAGTCAATTTGATTAAACTGCATTTTTAAAGTAACATCACGCAATGCAAAGTTTTGGCAGGTCAACCATTGTAGTGTGCGGTGGAGCCGGGTTTATAGGCTCCAATTTTATTCGGCAGCTGCTCGCTGGGCATCCAAAAGCGAGGGTCGTGTGCGTTGATGCGCTTACTTATGCCGGTAATAAAGAGAATCTCAAGGGCTTGCCCGCAAGACGCCTTATTTTTATCAAGGGCGACATAGCCAACAAAGCGCTTATGGCGCGACTGGTCAAAAAATATAAGCCGTCATACGGTATCAACTTTGCGGCGGAGTCTCATGTAGATAGGAGCATCCATGGCAATGCGGAGGAGTTTGTCCGGACCAATGTGCTGGGCACCGCGGTATTGCTCGGCGCGCTCCGGGATGCGAAGTCGCTCAAAAAATTCGTACAAGTAAGCACCGACGAGGTCTACGGCGCCCTGCCTCTGCACTCAAAAAAGAAATTTACCGAAACCTCGCCCCTACTGCCCAACTCGCCATACGCCTCGTCCAAAGCCGCCGCTGATCTTATGGAAGGAAAGCCGATAGCGATATACGGCGACGGGCTCTATGTGCGCGACTGGATTCATGTAGACGACCATTGCTCGGCGCTTGTACTCGCATTACTGCGCGGAGAGCCAGGAGAAGTTTACAATATCGGCGCCGATGACGAAGTGAGCAATATCGCGCTCGCGCGCAGAATGCTGGCGTATTTTAAAAAAAGCGAGTCGGACGTTCTTTACGTAAAAGACCGCCCCGGCCATGACCGCCGATATGCCATAGACGCTTCAAAGGCGCGGAAAGCTCTCGGATGGAAGCCAAGACACTACCTAAATAAATCATTCAAGATGACAGTCGAATGGTACCTAAAGAATGGCTCATGGGTTAAGCGCGCGCTTAAACGCGCAGGTGTGGCAAACGCGCATATCTAGTGCTAAACTCGAGCCTATATGAAATTGATATATCCGAAGCATCATCTAGTCAAAACAGGGCCGATTACGCGCTGCCAAATATGCAATTCGTTTAAGTTGCATACCGTTCTTGACCTTGGGCATCAGCCGCTCTGCGACACCCTGCTTACTAAGAGCATGCTGAATGAAGCCGAAAAGACATACCCACTGCGCATGATATGGTGCGAGTCCTGCACCGGCGTGCAGATAGATTATTGCGTCGACGGGAAGGATGTCTATCATCCGGGGTATCCGTACCGGAGCGGCATTTCCAAGCCCTTGGCCGACTATCAACGGCTGATTAGCCACTCGCTCATCGAAAAATATAATTTAAATAAAAATGACCTCGTCATTGATATCGGCTCCAACGACGGCACGCTGCTCAGCGGTTTTAAGAAGAAGGGCATCAGGACGCTGGGCGTCGAGCCGACCAATATCGCCAAGTACGCGAACGCGCACGGCATTAAAACGCTTCAGTCTTTTTTTGATATAAAAACCTCCGAAAAAATAAAGAAAAAATACGGCAAGGCAGCGGTCATTACCACGACGAATGTCTTTGCCCACATGCAGACCATCGGTGAAGTTATCATGGGCGTCTACAACCTACTGGAAGATGACGGTGTGTTTATTTCTGAAACGCACTATCTGCTCGACGTTATAAAAGGCGGTCAATTTGACACTATCTATCATGAACACTTGCGGACGTACTCACTGCGGTCACTTATGGCTCTCTTTAAGCAATACGACTTTACCGTGACCGATGTGGAGCGCGGGAGCCGATACGGCGGAAATATCCGCGTGCACGTCACTAAAGGCAAGGGGCGTACGGTAAGCAAAAATGTCACAAATCTGCTGAAAGAAGAAAAAGCCGCAGGGTTGGGCAATATACAAACGTATGAAAAATTCGCTCGGCGCGTCAAGGTGGCACGTCTGGAGTTCATGGACTTTCTCATCAAGACCAAAAAGTCGGGGAAGTCGATAGTGGGCAAGTCATCTCCCGGGCGAGCCGTAACACTGCTTAACTACTACGGCGTTGATAAGGAGATGATTCCTTATATCGCCGAAGTCGATAAGGGCCTTAAGATAGGCATGTATCTGCCGGGCAAACATATACCCATCGTGCACGAGCGCATACTTTTTAAAGATAAGCCCGCGTATGTGGTAATGCTCGCGTGGCACTACGGCGAGTTTATTATGAAGCGGTTGAAAAAAGCGGGACTTAAATCCGACTTTGTCATACCTCTGCCCGACTTCCGCATCGTTAAAAACTCAAAAGTATAGCGTGTTTAACATCGGCATCATCGGTTCCGGTTTTGGCGCGGTTGGGCTGCTCCCGGCTTTTAAGTCGGTTAAAGGCTGTAGGGTTGTCGCTGTATGCACTAACCGCTCACAGTGGCCCGCACTCCTTAAGCGGGCAGACCTCGATGCCGTTGCTATTGCCGTTCCGCCGCAGGCGCAGTACCTCATTGCAAAAGCAGCTGTAAAAAAAGGGCTGCACGTGTTTGCTGAAAAGCCGCTTACTGCTACAAGCGCGCAGGCGCGGGAGTTATACGCTCTGGCTCGCAAGAAAAATATTACGCACGGCATTGATTTTATATTTCCAGAAATTGCCGAGTGGAAGAAGGTCAAACAGCTACTCGACTCAAAGCGGTTCGGCAAGCTGAAGCACATCTCGGTGCAATGGGAATGGCAGAGCCGTGATATATGCCTTAGGCGGTGGTCGTGGAGAACTAAAATTAAAGAAGGCGGCGGCGCGCTGTCTTTCTATTTTTCTCACGGTTTATATTATCTTGAAAATTTTGCCGGTAAAATTATCGATGCCGAAGTTTTGTTCTTGTACGCAAAAGGCAATCCGTATGACGGAGAGTCTGGCTTTGATTTGAACTTAAAATTTAAAAAAGGAGTAACGGGTAGCGTGCATCTGTCGTCCGACTCTCGCGGTCAAGTATCGCACAGGCTTGTCTTTATATGCGAACGCGGTGTAATCGTGCTCGAAAATAAAGACGCGGTAGTTGACAATTTTATCGTCAAAACATACAGCGCCGGTGGAGAGAATCGCGTGAAAGTGCCAAAAGATAAGCAACTAAAAAAAGAAGACGAACGGGTAAAGATTGTAAGGATACTTGCAAAAAGGTTCGTCCGCGCGTGTACGCGCCGGCAGCAGATGGCCCCCTCTTTCGCTGAAGGCTTGCGCGTACAAGAGCTCATAGATAGGATAAGGGCATGAAAGCGGTTATTTTAGCCGGCGGCACCGGTACCAGGCTTCACCCGTTGACTCTTGCTGTAAACAAGCACCTATTGCCTGTGTTTGATAAGCCGGTGATTTATCACGCTATTGAAAAACTGGTTGATGCCGGTATATCAAAAATCATGATTGTAACGTCGCCGCACCATATCGACTCATTCGTGAAGCTTCTCGGCTCCGGACAGCATTTCAGGTCTAGAACAAAAAAAGGGAAACAGATACAGATAGTGTATGCAATACAAAACGAACCAAGCGGCATTGCCCACGGACTGTACTTTGCCGAGGATTATATAGGTAATGATAACTGTGTGTTGTTCCTCGGAGATAATATCATTATGGATAACATCGCTCCCTCTATAAAGAAATTCAAAAAAGGCGCGTCGGTCTTTTTGAAGAAAGTCCGTGATCCGGAGCGGTTTGGCGTTGCAACCATCGATAGCAAGGGTAAGGTAACTGGTATCGAAGAAAAACCGGTAAAGCCTAAAAGCAATCTCGCGGTCACTGGGCTCTATATTTATGACAACACTGTTTTTAAAAAGATCCGGCAGATCCCAAAGAGCAAAAGGGGCGAATATGAGATTACTGATTTGAACAATTTGTATATTAAGGAAGGTACTCTGAACTCGCATGTTCTAAAAAAAGAATGGTTTGATATCGGTACCATACATAGCCTCCACGAAGCGTCGGTATTTATGAGGAAAAAGTCAAACAATGAAAGAAAAATCTGATATTTCCATTGTTGTTTTAAATTACAACACCTCTGACCTGCTTAATGGCGCGCTCCGCTCTATAGCGTCTACCGCGGGTGATTTGAAAATAGAGGTGACGGTTATTGATAATGCGTCGTCTGATGGCGGATTTTCTCGCGTTGATTCTGTGTACAAAAGTGACGCGCGGTTTAGGTTTGTGCAGAACGAAAAAAATGCCGGGTGGGCAACGGTAAATATAATGCTTGAGACAAAAGGAAGATATATATTGACCCTCGACCCGGATGCAGTGCTCCACACGGGCGCCATGCAGGCTCTGGTTGCATTTATGGACAGCACTCCAAATGCCGGTGCCGCTACCGCAAATTTGCGCAATAAGGACGGCTCGGCGCAGATGTATTATCGCCGGATAATGACGCCGGCATTTTTCTTTTTTACCACCCTTATTGGAAGAATTATCGATAAGTATCTGCTCGGGTTGCGCTACTTTAAACGCTACCGGTACGACGGATTGGATGTAAGCCGCGTCTGCGAAATAGAGCAGCCGGCTATACCGTGCCTCATATGGAGGAGGGCCGCGGTCGGCGACTGTATTATTGACCCAAGGCTCGCGTTTCAGTTTACGGATGTAGACATGTGCAAACGGCTCTATGACCTCGGATATAAGATATATCTCGTTCCGGACGCCGTAGCGACCCATCTTAAATCAACCTCTTACGGCAGGAGGGACAGTTCTTGGCGGCGGCGCGTGTACAACCGCAGTATCAAGTTTTATTTTAGAAAGCATTATCCGGCGTTTTTTCCTCTCTTCTACGCCATTTTTGCCGTTGACCAAGCGCTTCGGGCGCTGTTGCGATACAGTACGTTGCGCGAGCCGCTGCGGTAACTATACCCGTTCCATAACTGTTACAATCATAATGTCTCCGCGTAATGAAAAAAATATTATATTCCTTTCAGAATTGAAGCACGCAGACCTGCTTGCAGGATTTCTCTCACAGCATCCAGATTTGCAAAAAGAGGGGTATCTGGCGATTTCTTTAGATGCAGAAATAGAACACGCTCTGAGTGAAAAAAAAATACCGTTCCGGTCTGGCAGAGACTACCGTACCCGCACCACCGAGCCGATGACTCTTGGTGAAAAATGGCTTACCGATCTATTCGATGACGAACGATGGAAGTTCTTCAGTTACCGCGGAGTATCGCTCTCGCGCCTCTATTTCTTTCCTATACAGGCGTACCTCACCCCGCTTATCTATTATTTTGATATCGTTGCAAATGTTCTTGCGCGGCATTCCGGGCTCACGCGATGTATCGTATTTTCTTCGACAACAGTAGTGCCGCCGCGCGGGTTTTGTTTAGAGGTTCACAGTATTAAAACAGTTGTTGACGTGGTGGCGTATCTGGCGGTAAAGAACGGCATAGAGGCGCTCATTCCGGAAAGTGCGTCGCCGATGCGCGCGCAGACATCCGCCGCGTCCTTTAAAGCCAAACAGATGTTGTTCAGTCTTGGTTTAGGTCTTTTAAATGTGGCGGTTTCATGCGCGCGCCGCAAGCGGAGCCTGCGGATACTCGCAAGCGATTATTGGGACAATCTTGCACCGTACCTAAAAACTATCAATTCGGCCGAGGTTTTTCTTCTTGACAGAAGGCAAGCGTTTTATGCGGGTCTTTTTAATATCTGGAGGTTCCGCATGCGTTTTGTGCATATGGACGCGTACGCAAGCGGTGCTTCTTCTGAAAGAGATACCGCTCTAAAAAAAATTATAGAGATGTGGCAATCAATCAAAAATGATTCTGCCATGCCGGCATTTCTATTTCGGGGCTTTTCTCTCCAGCCTTTAATGGTCAAAGCGCTTGACACGGTTGTTGCCGACTTTGTCTCGCATGTTTTGAAAGACATTGACGATACCTACGCGCTTTTGGCGCGTTTGAAGCCCGACGTGGTTGAGTTGCGCTCGACGATGAGCGGCCAGACGCATTTTGTTATTCTTGCGCGGGTTGCGCGGGAGATGAGAATACCCTCTCTGGAAATGCAGCACGGAATAGAGTATTACGGTCCCGGATCGATGGACCGGCGCCACAGCGCCGAACACATGGGCGTATATGGACTCCTCACGCAAAGAGAGCTTCAGACGGCGGAAGATTCAATCGCTACGCATGTGATCGGCTCTCCGCGCTTTGACGTCTACGCGTCTATTGCCGAAACGTATCGCGCCAAACCAGCTGCTTCGCACGCTGGCCTGACGGTGCTTTGTATTGCGCCGCCGATTAAGCCCGGCACAATTGACACCTACGATATTGAAGAATACTTTTCCGCCGTTGCCGCAGCCGCGCGGGGGGCAGCAAACGTTTCGGTGGTCGTCAAACTAAGAGCGGGGTACTCCAGACAGTCTTTTTATGAAACAGCAATATCCCGCGCATTTGAGGGAGTGCCGTACGCAATAGCTCAATTTGAGCCGCTTGCCGGAGTTTTTTCGCAGGCGGATATCGTAGTGTCGCATTATTCGACCACCACGCTTGAAGCGTTGCAATGCGGCAAGCCGCTTATCTACTTTGGCGTTTCTCCTGGGTTTGAACGTATGGCTGAATACCACCTGGCTCCCTACGCGCAAAATGGCGCGTTGATAATCGTAAAGACGAGAGAAGAACTTGCGCGTAGCATGCATGCGCTCGCAAAAGATCCGAAAGCACGCGAACAAATGTCCCGCGCGGCTACCGTCTTTCTCGAAAAAGAGTACGCTTTCGACGGCAAGGCGAGTGAGCGCGCCGCGGCGCTCATTACCGCGCTCGCGTCTGTAAAGCCGCGATAAGGGCTATGATAAACATATGCGCGTTATTGCACGGCTTGATATAAAAGGACCCAATGTGGTCAAAACGGTGCGGACCGAAGGCCTGCGCGTTGTGGGGACGCCCAAGAATCTCTTCGAGCGCTACTACGCGGAGGGCGCGGATGAGCTAGTGTACATGGACATCGTCGCGAGCCTCTATCAGCGCAATCTGGACTTCGAACAGCTCAAGTCTGTTTCCGAGAACGTTTTTATTCCGCTTACCGCCGGCGGCGGCATACGCTCGCTCCACGACATAGGGATGGCGCTTCGCTCCGGCGCGGACAAGATAGCGCTTAATACCTACGCCATAAAAGATCCGGAATTCATCCGCAAAGCGGCAGAAGTGTACGGGCCGCAATGCATCGTACTTTCCGTCGAGGCAAAAAAGACGGGGGAGGGGAAGTGGGAGGCATTGACCGACGGTGGCAGAGAACGCACCGGCATTGACG
>LCQJ01000006.1:1354-21714 GCA_001004085.1 Parcubacteria group bacterium GW2011_GWA2_50_10b | reverse complement strand
ACAATATGATTAATACTCCTGGCAAAGCTGAAACTGGCTTCATCGCCCAGAATGTCCAAGAAGTCTTCCCTCAAGCGGTCTCTATCGTAGACCCCGAGCATGGTTACATGGGCGTCTCTTATGTCTCCTTCATTCCTGTCTTAACCTCTGCTGTCCAAGAACTTAATTTGAATCTTGAGAGTATAGCTTCCACGACTACTTCCTCGACGCCAAAAAGCCAATCCTTTGCCTCTAGTTTCTTTGCGAACATATTCGCAAAGATTACAACTTGGCTCGCGGATGTGGGGAATGGGATAGGTTCTGTTTTTGCAAACGTATTTAACGCAAAAGAAAAAATATGCGTGGACGGAGAGTGCCTGACTAAAATGGACATCCGAGCTTTGCTTGATTTAGTTAATTCTCAAACATTAAACGATACTCCGACACCAGAACCCACGCCTGAAATTACTCCCGAACCGAGTCTGGAGCCGAGTCCCGAGCCAGCACCCGAACCTGAACCAAGTACTCCCGACGCTCCGGCAGAGCCGGAGGTCGAGACTCCGACCGAAAGCGTCGGAGCAGAACCCCCGCCTACTGATGAGGCGGGGCAAGCCGCACCGGAACCCTCTCCCCAGCCTTCGCCGGAGGCTTCGGCGGGCGAGGCTGAACCCGCTCCATAGCGGGCGGTCCTTCCCAGCACCAATTAATTTCCCTTCACCCTAAGTTTGGTCTGGCGGTTTTTGTCGAGTTTGGGCAGACGCAAGATGAGCATGCCGTATTTTTCACTCGCTTCAGCTCCGTCAACATCTATTTCCTCTGGCAGGGCGATGGTTCTCGAGAATGCCCCCCAGTAAAGTTCGCGGTGGATGTATTCGTCGCCTGAAACGGTTCTTTCTTCGCCGCGTTCACCCCGGATAGTGACGGAATCGCGGGTGATAGAGACATCAAGGTCGTCCGGTTTGACGCCGGCCACCATGGTCTTGATGATAATTTCGGTGGGCGTATGGTAAACGTCGACGGTCAGCTGGGCTTCCTCCGCTTCTTCGAAGATGTCGGCTTTATTTGAGTTTCTTGCCACGGGAACGTTCTCGGGCAATCCGTCTTCGTCTTCCAGCCGGACGGCGCCAGTCAATCTTTCGAAAAAGCTTCTTTTATTTTTCATCCCGTACGAAATTAATTGTTAATTTTTAATCTCCGTACAGAGGTACTACGACTATTTCGTACGGGATTCATATTATTTAATTATACCCCCACACCTATCTTTTTATCAATCAGTCTTATTAACATTTGAAGCGCCGAAAGATAGGTGTGGGGGTTATACCCCAGGATTCCTGCCGTGCAATGCTTTGGCGATCTCAAAAGAGAACAATAGTAGCACCACACCGGCCCAGACGGAGACGAAAGAAATCATGGTACCGGCATCTCCCCATTTGAGGATGAGTATGTTGAAAATCGTGTGCAAGGCGATGGCCGCGATGAGCGCCGAGAGAATCGCAGCCAGGCGTGTGTGGAATGGTTTGTAGAAAGTAAAGGCCAAAGAGACCCCGATGAAGCCGGAAGTGATGACATGGAGGAGGCTTGCTCCGATGAAGCGCAGATTGCCGGTGATGATGCTCCCCGGCACGTCTTCTCCCAAGAGTGGCCCGAGGATGAAGAGTGTGTTTTCGAGCGCCACGAACCCTAGGGCAGCGGTAATCATGTAGATAATCGGGTCAACCGGCTCATTATCCTCAACAGTATGAATGCCGCCGAAATAACCGGCCGCGAATTTGAAACATTCCTCCAAAACCGCCCAGAGAAAGATGGCCGGCAGCATCAGGTCCGGGAAAACGGCATCCACGCCTTTCTGGAACGGCAGCACCAGGATGACGGTGAGCATGCCGAAAAGAAAGGTCTTGCCGATGAGGCCCTTCGGTTCCGGATGCTTCCTGTCTTCGCGCAGCCAGAAAGAAAGCCAGAGCAGGGCCGGCAGAATGCCGCCTAGGAGCGCGTAGAAAATGGTCTGGAAGTTCATCCCGTACGAAATAAACGCAACTTATAAACCATAGTCATTATATAACGGAAATTTCGTACGGGATTCATCATGATGGCCAAGTTTCTATCATCAATAAAGTAGATTTAGGATTTAAGATTCTGGATTTATGAATTTCCTGCCAGATTTCTTCGGTGATAAACGGCATGAATGGGTGGAGCAATTTAAGTGAATGCTCGAGGAGGTAATAAAGCGTCGCGCCGTATTCCGGCTTACCCTTGCTTTCTTCGATAATTTGGTCGGCCAAGCGATGCCAGATGTAATGATAGAGTTTTTCGGCGGCAATATAAAATCGGTAGTTGTCCATGTCTATCGTCAGGTCTTTCGCGAGAGCTTCGAATTCCTCGACCAGCTCCTTTTTGAGCTCACCCTCGTTTTGCTGCGACAAGACGAAGCGGCTGACGTTCCAGACTTTATTGGCGAAATTCTTGTAACCCTTGACCTTGTCTTCGCGGAGCGAAAGGTCTGTGCCCGGCGTATTACCGACGATAAGAGCCATGCGCAAAGCGTCCGTTCCGTATTTATTGGTAAGCGTAAGGGGATTGATAACGTTGCCTTTGGACTTACTCATCTTCTTGCCCTGGGCGTCGTTGACCATACCGTTTAAATAAACGCTGCTAAACGGCGCTTTGCTGGCAAGATAGAGGCCGAAGATGACCATGCGAGGTATCCATTTAAAGATTAGGTCCTGGCCGGTCTCCATTACGTCGGTCGGATAAAAGGTCTTGAAATCTTTGCCATCAGGGAAACCGGTTACCATAAGCGGCCACTGACCGCTGGAAAACCAGGTATCGAAGGTGTCAGGGTCCCGTTCCCAGTCTTCGGCCGGCTTCTCCAGGCCGGCACGGACTTCTCCATCTTTGAACCAGGCCGGGATGGGAATACCCCAGACAATCTGGCGCGAAATATTCCAGTCGATGGTGTTGTTCATCCAATAGCGGAAAATCTTTTCGTAATTGTCCGGGATGAACCTGATTTCTCCTTTGTCGACCGACTCAAGGGCCATCTTGGCCAACGGCGCCATTTTCACGAACCACTGGTCTTTGACCTGCGGTTCGATGACGGTTAAGCATTTGTAGCATCTCTTCACCACGTTTTTATAGCTTTCATCAACTTTCACGAGCAAGCCTTTCGTTTTGAGTTTCTCGACGATTTTCGGCCGGGCATCTTTGATATTCATGCCGGCGAATTCTTCGGCGATGGGCAACAGTTTGCCGCGCCAGTCTATAATCTGCTCCACGTCTAGTTTGTGCCTCTGGGCGATTTCAAAATCCACTTGCGAATGCCAGGGCGTGATGGTCATCACACCCGAGCCAAAGTCCATATCGACCACTTCATCTTTGATAACGGTGGCGGTAATGGGCCCGTTTATCCACTCTACTTCCAAGGTTTGCCCGTGCTTGTATTGTGAATAGCGCTGGTCATCCGGATGCATGACAACGTACTTGTCTCCAAATTTGGTTTCCGGGCGGACGGTACCGATTTCAAAAGGTCCGTACTTGAAATAATAAAACGGCGTCGCTTCCTCCACCGATTCCGTTTCAACATCCGAAAGGGAAGTCTGGTGTTTCGAGCACCAGTTGATGGCCCGCTTGCCGCGATAGATGAGTCCCTCATCAAACATTTTAACGAACGTCTTTTGCGTTTTCTCAACCACATCCGGGTCAAGAGTGAATTTCTCTCGCGACCAATCACACGAGGCTCCCAATGCTTTGACCTGAGCTTCCATGCCCGCTTTGTTGTCCAGCGTGAATTGGAGAATTTCGCCGTAAAGTTCTTTCGGGTCCATACCGAACCTGGTCCGCCCTTCTTTCTCAAGCTTCTTTTCGTAAACGACCTGCGTTTCGAAACCGGCATGGTCCGCCCCCGGTATCCACAAGGCTTTGAATCCCCGCATTCTTTTGTAACGGGTCAGAATGTCTTCAATGGTGATGACCAGAGAATGGCCCGCATGGAGGTCGCCATTGGCGTTCGGTGGCGGCATGACAATGGCAAAAGGCTCACGGTGCCTTTCGGGGAGATTGTCAGGATTAAAAAAGCCGCTTTCTTCCCAAAGTTTGTATATCCTTGACTCGACCTCTTCGGGATTATACGGTTTAAGAAACTTATCATTCATGCGTCTTCTAATAATACCACGCTTGAATGCGCGGCTTAAGTATCCTAAAGGACAAAAAATAAAGGACATAATGATAAAATAATGTCCTTTACAAAACTTGACTTTAATCAATAAAAAAGTAGGTTGAGGTACTACTGATGCGTCGGTACGACATGAAAGGCTTTTTCCCCAAAAAACAGAAAATCAAGAAGATATTGGTTCGCACCGCGGCCACCTATATGGCTCTGGCTGTTTTCTCCATCGGTATTCCAGTTGCTTATGCGGCCATTAGCGCCGATATCAAGGCCAACGGCTCCGACGGTCCGGTGACCATTAACGATGGTGATTCGTGGAATTACACCTGGACTTCCGACAGCGCCACAGCTTGTACTCTCACCGCTCCCACCGGTGATTCCGGCATTTCTCTTTCCGGCAGCGGTGGTCCGATTGACTCCGGACACCCCTGGTATCCGGCCGTTGGTACACCGACCACGCTGACCCTCAACTGCACCAATGGCAGCAACACCGCTAGTGATTCGGTGGTTATAAACTTGGTGGCCACTCCTCCGCCACCCACACCACCACCTCCTGCCCCAACAGGCAAAATCACTTTCTGTCTCATACTGGCGGATAAAGATAATGTCATCGCGACATCTACGGCCGGACTGCCAGCGGGAATATTCTCTATCAACCTGGATTCAAACACAGGGACTGGCACTACGACGATCCAGACAAAGCTCTGGACAACGGCCACTTTTTCGACAAACGCGAGGTTTATACTGCCAAGCGAAAATGACGCGGATTGCGTTACGTATGATAATTTAGCATTTGGAGCATACGGCTATTCTCCTCTTTCCGTAACGGGAGCTAACTGGCAAATCGCGAAGTATAATGACCAAAATACTCAACCGGTAAACGATGTCCTTGATTTCTTCAACTTTAATCAAAATTCAAATTCAGACGGTTCAATCGTTTTGACTACCGCCCGTCCAGAGCAGACTCTCGTCATCTTTGAGACCGATGATGTCGGTGAAGCTTGCCCTGCTCCCCAAATCACCTCCGTCACTGCCGACTCGGCGGTAGTCGGCCAGCCATATACATATACCATAACAGCTTCTTCTACGACCGCAACCAGCTTTAGCGCAACTAATCTTCCTCCCGGCCTGTCTTTCAATAGCGGGAATAACACTATTTCAGGGACACCAACTCAATCTGGGACATTTAATATCACCCTTTTTGCCGTGAACACATGCGTAGGCGGCCTTGATTCTGAAATATTAGTTCTAAATATCACTAATCAAAGCGGAGGCGGAGGGGGTGGCGGTGGAGGGGGAGGCGGCGGTGGAGGCGGGGGAAGCAGTAGAAGTGGCGGGAGTTCATCTCCCGGTCAAGTGCTTGGCGCTGCCACCGTATCCGATTTCTGCCCTTACCTTTCGAGTTATATGCGCATGGGTTATAGCAATGACCCAATGCAAGTCATCAAGCTTCAGGCTTTCCTGAAAGTATTTGAAAAATTTGATTACGTGACTGTCAACGGTGTTTTCGATGAAGCAACCCGCCAAGCGGTCAACGAATTCCAGTTAAGGTATAAAGACGAGATTCTGACACCCTGGGGCATTAACCAGCCCACGGGATATGTCTATATTCGGACTTTGGGCAAAATCAACCAAATCCTCTGCGGCAGTTCTATCCCCGATGTCCATCCACAGGTTATAAAGGACATCAAGGCACCAATCAGCAAGGAAATGGGCGGCTACAAAGAAGGCGCCGGCACCAGCACCCTCACGTCTATACCGGTCATAGGCAGCGATGTCCCTAAAGGACAAATTTCGGACAAACCGGACAAAGAACGACCGGAAAGCCTGGCAGTGGCCCTCTTCACATGGCCAGATACAGTCGCAGATACTGTGAAGTGTCTCTACCAATTCCTGCTTATCCTGATTGTCCTTTATATCTTAGGCAGCATCATGGAAAATGTCCTTTATAAGGACACCCTGGAAAATGTCCTTAAGAGATTCAGGGCCAAATGGTGGACAATTATCGCGGGTATTGCCCTCGCCTGGGTCGGGGCCTATCTTCTCGAGCTGTGGTGCTTGCTCCTGCCTCTCCTTGTCGCCTTCCTAATCTCTTTAATCTGGGTATTGGGCAAGCACCCTGCCATCCGGGAGACCGCCAAAACATGGTATGTCTCAGGCACGACCAAAGCCAAATCAATATTGAAAGAAAAAGAACCCGTTACCAAGGAAGTTGAGAACAGAACAGTAATGGTGACCGATACTAAGAAATAGTTCGACTACGCTGGTTCGATAAACTCACCATAAATCACTATAAATAAGTCAGGTTGCCTTCGGCGCTGATTTCACCGCCCTTAAGCAGTTCCGGACGCTTGACGACACTCACATAAGCGGCGATGCCAATCATCACGGCGTTGTCGGTGGTCAGCATTCTTGCCGGAGTGCGGAAGGCGAGCGCCGGGAAGGATCGGAGCATTTTGCCGAGTTCCGAAATCAGCCGGGTATTGGCGGAGACGCCGCCGGCCACGATTAAAGTTTTGATTTCATCACCCAAGTTTTCGAGCGCTGTCCGGGTCTTTCCCGCGAGCGCTGCCACGGCGGCGTCTTCGAAAGCTCTGGCCATGTCTTCTTTGAATTCCTCGTCATCCCTCTTGGCATCTCTCAGTTTGTAAAGCACGGCGGTCTTGAGCCCCGAAAAAGAGAAGTTCAGGTCGCCCGAATGGAGCATCGGGCTGGGCAGTTTAAAATCCAGCGACCCCTTTTTTCCCCGGGATATTGAGGCCAGTTTGGAGAGTTTCGGCCCGCCCGGGTACGAGAGCCCGAGCATGCGAGCCGCTTTGTCGAAAGCTTCGCCTACGGCGTCGTCGAGGGTCCGGCCGAGGATTTGGTAATGGCCGAAGTCTTTGACCAAAACCAGTTCCGTATGCCCCCCAGATACAAGTAGGGCCAGAGCCGGCAACTCTAATTTTTTAGAAATTAGAAATTCGTCATTAGAAATTTTTGGTTCCGTATAAAGAACCGACCATATATGCCCCTCCATGTGATTGACGGGCACCACCGGTTTGTCCCAGCGTTTGCCCAACTCGGCCGCAAAGGTAATACCGGCCCAGAGCGCCGGCTCAAGCCCTGGTCCGGCGGTAACAGCAATAAAATCGAGTTCTTTGGGTATTGGATATTGGTCATTGGTCATTACGCACCCGGCCTCATGGAGTGTCTTTTCCAAGAGGACGGGTAAGTTCTTTATGTGTTCGCGCTTGGCGAGCGTTGGATAGACGCCTCCGTATTGCTCGTGGAGAGCCACTTGGGAAAGCAGGGTGTTGCCCAGGACTTTGATATCCGGCTTATCGAGCGGGCCGTCAATTTCGAGCAGGGTGACTGCCGTCTCGTCACAGCTTGTTTCTATGGAAAGAATTTTCATAAATTATTGTATGCTTTGCATGCAAATCTAGTATGGCCAGGCATAAAACTTTGCTAAATTTTTGTGCGGCCTCGCCTCAGCTCGTCAGCCTGCGGCCTCACAAAGCTCCGCTTTGTGACCCTACGGAGAGTCGAACTCCGCTTCTTACCTTGAAAAGGTAATGTCCTAACCGATAGACGATAGGGCCCTAAACGTGAATAATAGTAGCATTTTAGCTTTTAAAGCTCAATTCTATTGTTGAGCTGTGTGCATATATCAACTCGAAAAATGCTATAATAAAAATGTGAAATTTAATCAAAAAGAGCATTTGAAAAAGATCGCTCGCACAGGTGGTTTGGCGAGGATAAAACTTTATGGAAACCCCGGCACTCCGTCAGGTCGCATACTAGGAGGTCAAAAAGCAAGGATAACCCACAATTCTTTGACGTCGTCGCCCTTTGTGGCCCGTAAATTTCCCCCGCCCATATTTTCAGAAGATCTGTCAGAATTTATCGGGATTTTACTTGGCGATGGGGGCGTTTCGGCGAGACAGGTAACTATCACATTACATAAGTATGATGATAAGGATTACTCTGATTACGTCGCCCGCCTTATTAAAAAAGTTTTTCGCCTCCATGTTCTTCCGAAAGAAAGAATCAAAGAAAATGTAAATATTATTGTTTTGTCCCGAACTCTTCTTGTAGAATTTTTAAAATCGATGGGAATACAGTCAGGGAGCAAGATTAGAAATCAAGATAGAATACCTTACTGGATAGAAAGTAATCCCGATTACAAAAGGAAATGTCTTAGAGGATTATTTGATACTGATGGGTGTTTTTATGTTGATAAGCATGTAATAAAGGGCAAGGTATATAAAAATGCGGGAATGAATTTCACAAACCGTTCTATACCTCTTCTTGAATTCTTCAAAAGCACTCTAATCGAAAGTGGATTTGCTCCCACACAAACATCTAAATATTGTATAGTTTTGAGAAGAGAATCAGATATAGTAAGATACTTTGGTGAAATTGGCTGCTCTAATCCTAAACATGTTAATAAGTTTAGAGCTTACATAGAGGAAAAAAGGAAGAGTGTCAGAGTGGTCGAATGAACCGGTTTCGAAAACCGGCAGGGCGCAAGCCCTCGTGGGTTCGAATCCCACCTCTTCCGCCAGAGTAGAGATTAGTGTAATCTAGTCTCGAATGCGCGGTTAGCTCAGTTGGTAGAGCATCCCCTTGACGTGGGGAGGGTCAGAGGTTCGAGTCCTCTATCGCGCACCTCTTGTTTTAAGATAACCACAGGTATAACGTCTTAATATTCAGACCCTTTACCCCCACACCTTTTTGTTGCCTTTTCATATAAAAGGTGTGGGGGTTTACAGGTCCTGGTCCGCGTGATAAAGTCCTGGCCAGGAACAAGTTCACATTCAGATTGGAGCCTCTCATGAAGATGTTTCTGTTCGCTTCCGCCATGCTCGTTTTCACCGCCTCAAACGTCGCGGCCCAGACCAACCACTGGTCCACCTCGGCCGAGTGTCTGGCGGCGACCAACGCGCCCTTCTACCATCCGTCGGTTATCCACCGGCGGGCCCTGAATCCTCGTGAGGAATTCATCGGGCCGCATGCGACGGGCGGATGCCTCGAAATGTCTCTGCCCGAAAGCATCGGCAGGCGCGGCTGGGTCCGCATCGAAGCCGGCCGGCCGGTTGTCTTCGACAGAAGCGGCAAGGTCAAGCGCCTGGCCGAATGCGACAACGACATTTACGCCGAAGTACCATTCGCCGCCACTCCGGCACAAGTGCGGGTGATCGAGACGCCGATCCGCAACTCGGTCCTCAACGTGGCCGGCAGCGTGGACCACCGTTTTCCGGAGACGCTCAACGTCCGTCTTGAAGGAACGCTCTCGGAACCCCAGCGCACCGTTGCGGCGCGACAGGAGAGCCGTTCGTGGTTCAGTCTCCGGCGCAACGGCAAGTGGTTCTGGCCGCTCGTCGGCGGGGCGGTCGTAGTGGCTGCCTGCACCATCCCGGAGCCGCGGTGCTTCAAGGTCACCCAGATAGTGACCATCAACAGGTAGGAAAGAAAAAGCCCCCCACCACTTTAACAATTGTAAAAGTGGTGGGGGGCTAAATCGTTTTATATTATTGGGCGTGCAGCGAAAGGTAGATATCCTCAAGTGCTTTGACGGCATCGCCAGCGGCAATGTTGTTCTGATGATAAAGTCCGTCCGTGGAATCTCCGGCGGCCCAGACTCCGGGCACCGTGGTCCGCTGGGTTTTGGGGTCGACCGGAATTTGGCCGATTTTATTCAAAGGAAGCAGGTCTTTGACGAACCAAGTGGTGGGGATGAGGCCGATTTCCACGAAAATGCCCGTGACCGGCAATTCTTTCTCCGCCCCGTTTTCCTCATAAACCAGAGACTCCAGGAATTTGGAGCCTTTGACCGCTTTGGGCACCGCGTTTTTGACGGCTTTCATGTTCGGGTGGGAAAGCACCTTCTCCACAGTTACTTCATCGGCTTTGAACGAGTCGCCTCGGATAAGCAGGGTGACCGACTTGGCATAGGAGAGAAGCTGGGCAGCCGTTTCGAAGGCGGCATTGCCACCGCCGATAACCGCCACATCCTGGTCCGCAAAGAGCGGTCCGTCGCAGGAAGCGCAGTAAGTGATGCCTTTGTTCTCGAATTCCTTGGCGCCGGGGATTTCCAGTTTGCGGCGGGTAGAGCCGGTGGCCACGAGCACGGTCCTGCTTTTGAAAGACTGACCGCTTTCCACATCCAGCTTGAAGACCTCGCCGTCTTTGGAGACTTTGACCACCTTCTCTCCGGCTTTGATTTCGACCGCATCGCCCTTGTAAGCGCGCAGGTGGTCTTCGAGCAGTTTGCCGAATGCGGTACCCGGTATGACCTTCCAGCCTATCCAGTTCTCGATACCGGGGGAATCGGTGCTCTGGCCGCCGAAAGACTCGGTGATTAAAACGGTTTTGAGGCGTTTGCGGGCAGCATAAACGCCGGCGGAAACGCCGGCGGGGCCTCCACCGATAATCGCTAAATCGTACATAAGCTTCTAGGTTCTAGGTGTTAGGTTCTAGCTTTTAATTTTTAATACAGAATGCAATTAAGAATAGCAAAATTTAGTTCAAGCTAGAAGCTAGTCCCTAGCAGCTAGCACCTATTTGAGTTTGCTTCGTCGCAGGAATGCCGGCACGGCCGACCAGTCGTCGTCATTGTCTTCGACGGGGCTGGCCGCGGCGGGGGCGCCGACAGGCTTTTTGATATCGACGGTTTCTTTGGCCGGCTGCTTTTCAGGGGTGGCGATGGTGTTGAAAATCTTGCCTTTGCCGCGCTCTTCTTCGCCCGCGAAACCCTGGAAGAGGGAAGTGGCCTTGCGCTGGCTGTTGTTCTCGGGGAAGTTGGAAGCGATGACGGTGATTTTGACCTCGCCTTTCTTGAGCTTCTCGTCGCGGACGGTACCGAAGATGATTTTGGCGTTCGGGTCGACCGATTCGGTGATCACTTTGGCGGCATCCTGGATTTCGAACATGGTCAAATCGTCGCCGCCGGCGATGGAGAAGAGCACTCCCTTGGCGCCGTTAATATTGATTTCCAGGAGCGGGGAGGAGATGGCGGCCCGGGCGGCTTCCTCGGCGCGATTCTCGCCGGAGGCGGCACCGATGCCCATGAGCGCGGCGCCGGAGTTCTCGAGGACCGAGCGGATATCGGCGAAGTCGATGTTGATGATGCCGGGAGTAGTGATGAGGTCCGAGATGCCCTCGACCGCTTCTTTGAGGATATTGTCGCAAATGGCGAAGGCGTTCTTGGCGGTAATGTTCTTCTCGACCGTCTGGAGAAGTCGGTCGTTGGGGATGACGATCAGGGCGTCGACGGCTTGCTTGAGTTCCTCGATGCCTTGTTCGGCGTAGCGCATGCGCTGCTGACCTTCGAAGAAGAAGGGTTTGGTGACGACCGCGACCGTGAGCACCCCGCTTTCCTTGGCCGTGCGGGCGATGACCGGAGCGGCGCCCGTGCCGGTGCCCCCGCCCATGCCGGAAGTGATAAAGACCATGTCCGCGCCCTTGATGGCCTCCTGCAGTTCTTCCTTGGTCTCTTCAACGGCGCGCTTGCCGAGCTCGGGGTTCATGCCGGTGCCGAGGCCCCGGGTCAGATTCTTGCCGATGTGGATTTTCTTCTTGGCCAGAGAGTGGTGAAGGTCTTGGGCGTCAGTATTAACGGCGATAAAATCGACTCCCTTAACCTTAGAATTGATCATGTGGTTGACCGTATTCTTGCCGGAACCGCCCACTCCGATGACCTTGATTCTGGCGAAAGACTCTACTTCTGGTTTGATTTGGGGCATGCGTTTAAATTAAATGATGGGCCTATCTTACCCAAAGGCTTTGGAAAAGGAAAGCGATAGACAAATATTTGAAAATGTTTCGCCGTTTTACCCCCACACCTATCTAGGTATCAATACAATTTGTTTTATTTTGTGCCAGGGCATTATTTGTTTTCTGGAGTAAATTACTATTCCAACCAACTTCAAGTTGCATTAAAAACAATACCTAGATAGGTGTGGGGGTTTAGGGCAAAAGCTGGGAAATCCAGCGGGAAGCTTTTTGGAAAAGGTCTTTGCCATCGGCAGCCGTCAGAGGGCCGTTCCTGCGGCCGATGAGACTCTGTTCGTTGTCGGCGTTGAAGCCCAGAAGCGAGAGACCGCAGGCGGTGGCCCAGATGGTCTCCTTGATTTTGTTTTTTTCGTTCGAGCCGAAGTGGATTTCAGCCACTTGGGAAGGCAGACTCAACACTTCCTCGGAAAGTTCTTTGATATGCTGGGTCGCGGCCGAGCCGCCGGTCAAAATGATGCCGGCCGGCAGCAAGGCGTCGCGGCCGAGCTTCTTTAGATGAACATGGATAAGCTCGAAGCAGTCCTCAAGCCGCGCGAAGATGATTTCATCCAGCTTTTTCTTGGCATAAGTGGTGCGGGAGAAGCCGCCGAGCTTCACGTTCTCCGCGTCATCGAGACCCATCTTGAGTCCCAGGGCGATGTCATTGGTGATGTCGGAGCCGCCGATGGGGAAGACTTCGAGCGAGACGATGTTGTTGTTCTCAAAAACCAGTATCGAGAGTGTCTCGGCCCCGATGTCGGCGAAAAGGCAGCCGACCCGGCGCTGCTTTTTCGAAACCGTGACGAAACTGGCGGCCACCGGGGCCGCGACCACGTCGGCCACTTCCACTCCGGCTTCTTCCACTGTTTTTATGAGCTCGGAGAGATGGTGTTCGAGACAGGTGATGAAAAGCGCCTTGACCTCAAGCTTCTGGGCCTTGAGCCCGACCACCGCTCCCCAAGCCGGCTTGCCGTCGATTTTCCATTCCACCGGAATGGTGTTGATGATTTTCTTGTTGAGCGAGGTTGCTTTCGGTATAGCCGCTTCAGCGACTTCAAGGGCCAGGTCGAGGTCGTGTTCGGTTACCTCGAGGTCGGCCCGCGAGATGGCGATAGTACCGCTCGAGACGACGCTCCCCAGGCCGATGCCGCCGAAAGAGACGTAGGCTCTTTTAACCCTGATGCCGGCCATTTTCTCCGCCCGGGCAACGGCGGTTTTGACGCTAATGGCGGCCTCGGCCGCATGGGTGACGTAGCCGCGCTCCACTCCTCTCGAATCGCTTACGCCGGTGCCGATGATGCGCGGCGCGAAGTGGCCCTGGTCGAAGGTGTGTTCAGCGATGACAACCTTGGTTTGGAAGCTTCCGATATCAATGCCCGTGATGATTTGACGCGCCATGTAATAATTTTTTCTCAGCCTGTTCCATTTTACGCCCATGTGACATTCCTATTTTTCGAAAGCGGAAATGAGAGGACGTTGGTCGGCCGGTCTTTGCCGCGGTAGACGCGGTTGAGTTTCCTCGAAAGGCTGTTGCCGCAGAAAACCAGGGAGAGTTCGTAACCTTTTCCCAAAACTTTATCCTTTAATTTTTCAAATTTAACATTCGGAGTCCGTTTTCGAGTCCGATTTTTAATTGAAAATTGCAAATTGTAAATTGAAAATTTATCTTCGTCTGCGGGTGAACTTCGTGACCTCCGCGATTTTGCCGAGCTTCATCAATTCGGCGGTAATCTCCTTTTTCTTTAGAAAGGCGACAGTCTTGGCGTGTCTGGTATTGGGAGAAGGCGTGCGCTCGGTATAACGCTTGGAGCGGACGCGGGGGAGAACCCCGGCGGCCTGGACGCGCTTGGTAAAACGCCTCAAAACGGAGAGGTTATTCTCGCTCGAGCCTTTGACGACTTCGATATTGACCATTGATTGCATTGCGAGGGATAATTTAACACAAGAGGAAAAGAATGTCCAATATCCAAATCTCAATATCCAATGAAATTTCCCAATGGACATTGTTCATTGGTGCTTGAGATTTATAATGCGATGTGCTTGAGGTATTGGGGCAGGTTGGCGAGCGGTATGGTGTCCTGGGCCCTGGTGGCCACGTTTCGGACGGTGGCGGTGCCGTCGAGGGCTTCTTTCTGTCCGATGATGATGAGATACGAGACGTGCAGATTCTCGGCGTTTGAGAGCTGGACTGTCAGCTTGTCCTTGCCCAGGAAATGGTGCACGGGAATGCGGTGTGAACGGAGCATTTCTATCAATGAAAGGGTTTTGATTTTGGCCTCCCTGCCGAGCTGGACGAGGTAAAACTTGGGTCGCGGCAGCTGTTTGTAGACTTTTTTCTCGTGCTCGCGGCCGGGCAGGGTAAAGATGTTGACTCCGGCCATGGGGATTTCTTTTCTCAAGCCCAGACGGCGGCCCAGGCGCGAATAGCGGTAGCCGATAGCGAGCGTTGTTTCGCCCTCCGCCTCGGCTTCCGCGCCGGCGGCTTTGATGGCAAAAATGGTGTGGGAAGCGTGATTTTTCTCGCCGACCAATTCGGAGGCCAGGCGGAATTCGATGCCGAGCGCTTCCAGGTACTCGAGCACTTCTTTGAAATAAAGGCGGCTCTGGGTCGAAAGGAAAGTGATGGAGGATGGGGCGATGGCGCGCAGCTGTATGGCTTCTTCTTCCTCGAGCCTGAAAAGATTGAATACGTCTTCTTTGACGCGCGCCTTGATAGGTTCGGAGAGCCCGGCACCGAACTTCTTGATAAAGTTGCCGAGTTCGCGTTCGTAGACCGCGAGCGATTCCTTGTCGCCTACACAGTTGATGTCGACCCGCATATGCTCATGGCCTTCTTCGGAGAGTATGGAGAGGGCGGCGCGAATGAGGGTCGCTTCGGCGATGCCGCCGGTGGAACCGATGAAGTGCAGGGCGTAACCGCCCGTTCTTTTCCTGGCTGGCGGTTTTTTGTAGACAATGGCCAGCGGATGGGGAAGCGATGCCAGGTTTTGTTCCAAGTAGTGTCTGATGACCGCGGCTTTCTCGGCGGCATCGTAATGAGGCTCTTCGCCGCAGAAACGAGTCATCTCGACGTCTTCTGCGCTAATTCTCGGGGCAGTGACAGGCATGAAGCCGAAGTAAGTGGCGGTGATAAGGCTTCTGTCGAACTCATTGAGGCTCCACTTCGGTTTACGCTCTATTTTTTGTGTCATTGGGTTGTGTTGGCTGGAGTTTCTTCAGGTGTATTCTCCCCGGGGAAAAGAGCCGGTGGGAAGAAACGGATGATGGGCCGGCCAATGATGTTGGCTTCCGGCACCGCTCCCCAAACGCGGGAATCGGAGCTGCCCAGTCGGTTGTCGCCCATGACGAAGTACTCGCCCTCTCCGAGAGTGTAGTTCAAAGAATCCTCTTTTTTGAATTTGACGTAAGGCTCATAGAGAGTGAGGCCCTCCGGGTAGTCGTTGTTGACGATGGTAACCGCACCTTCTTTAAGAGAAATGATTTCACCGGGGAGGCCGATGACGCGTTTGATGAAATACTTCTTAGGGTCTTCGGGATATTTGAAGATGAGGACCGAACCGCGCTCTGGAGTCTTGAAGAGGTAAGTCACTTCGTCCACGATGAGGTACTGCCCGTTCCTGAATGTCGGGTCCATGGATGCGCCGTCGACGATAAAGGGCTGCGCGATGTAGAGACGGAAGGGGATGACGATGATTAGCGCGAGGAAAAGGAGCTTGCCCAGCTCTTTCCAAAAACTCTTTGAGTTTTTGTCCTGAGGAGCCTTGGGCGAAGTAGGACTGCCCATTTCTTCTTTCGGATAGTCCATAATTTGCTACGATTGTATTATCTTAATTGATTTGACACAATAGCAATATGTATATCATCGTAGGTTTAGGGAATCCCGGAGCACAGTACGCGCGCACCCGTCACAACACAGGACGGATGGCGGAGGAATATATTGCCAAAAATGCTTCGGACCTCCCGGTGAAGTTTGTTTATCTCGATACGTTCATGAACAAATCGGGAAGCGGAGTGGTAAAAGCGGTCAAGAGCAAAAAGGCGGCCGAGAAACTGGTGGTCATTTACGACGATTTAGATTTGCCGCTCGGCAGCATGAGGATTTCTTATAATAGAAGCTCGGGCGGTCACAAAGGACTTGAATCAATTATCAAAGCCTTGAAGACCGAAGCTTTTATCCGTATCCGTATCGGTATTGCTCCCGTTACGCCAAGCGGCAAGCTCAAAAAGCCGCAAGGAGAAGCGGCGGTCGAGAAGCACATCCTGGGCGACTTCAAGCCGGGGGAGATGGAGACATTGAAAAAAGTTTTTAAGCGTGCCAAAGAGGCCACGGAAGCAATCGTTGAGAAGGGCGTCGGCCCGGCGATGACGGAGTTTAATTAAATTTTGTGCGAGAAATAGAAATAAAACTTAGGGCGAATAATCTCAAAGAGGTTGAAAGTAAACTCGCCGAAAAGGGTTGCGTGCTTTCCGAGCCGATTAGTCAGCATGATGTCGTTTATTCTTTGAAGGGCTCAAGGAACGAATTCCAATCGGCACAGGAGGGAGATATTGTTATTCGCATCCGTTACTTGAAGGATTCTGCGGAACTTACCTTAAAACAGCAACGTTCCAACGAAAGCGACAATATTGAGTGTGAGACAGAGGTAGTGGACCCGAAGCAGATTCACCACATGCTTGAACTACTGGGGTGGTATCCGGCAGTCGAGGTGAAGAAGATTCGTCGCAAAGGTAAGCTTGGACTATATGAGATTTGTCTGGATGAAGTAGAGAGGCTCGGGACTTTTATTGAGCTTGAAAAGTTGACTGATGAAAATATTGATGCGGAGGAAGTTAGACAAGAATTATTCAAAGAACTTGAATCTCTCGGACTTTCTCGCAATGACGAAGAAACTCGAGGCTATGACACCCAGATTTATCAGCTGGAGTTGAACAAATAAAATGAAAAATAGAGTCAAGGTTGGAAATTATAAAACCGTTTTTAAGGGAACTATTTATGAGATCAAACAGGCGAAAGCCGTATTTCCAAGTGGTAAGATAAAAACTTTTGAGATAGCGAGCCGTCCTCCCAGCGTCTCAATTCTCGCTTTTGATCATAAAAGAAGGTTGCTTTTAACGAGAGAATACAGGGTTAAATATAAAAAGTATTTATGGCGAATTCCTGCTGGTAGAGTTGATAAGGGGGAACAGCCGATCAAAGCAGCCCAACGGGAACTCCAAGAAGAGACTGGCTATAAAGCAAGGAATTTGAAGTTATTTCACTTCACTGATATGGGACAATCACTTGATTGGAAAAGGTATACATATCTTGCCACGGGTCTTGCAAAATCTCCTTTGAACGGAGACGAAGATGAAGATATAACTGTTGTACCCACTACGCTTCCAAAAGCATATAAGATGGTCAAACAAGGAAAGATCAAAAATGAGGGAATGGCTTACCTTATCTTTAAGCTTTATCACCAGAAAATAAAATGAAAAAATACAGGATGCGAGTGGTGCGGGGAGCGTTTATCGACCCGAAAATTCTGGATGACTTAGGAGCGAAAACTATTGAAAGATTCGAACGGGATGAATGGATTGGTATAGATGAAGTGGTCGCTGACATAGAACAGCTTAAAGAGCTGCAGAAAGCCATGGTAAAGCATTATGACGACCCGAATGTGCCGTGGTACATGGATGGCAGGGGAGCCGAAGATAAAAATGACATCATTATTGCGTTCGGAGCTGATGACGGCGAGGGCGGCAGAATTTTCGAATTTCGCACAGACGATAAGAATTCAATTGACCAAGTAGTAAGGTACGGAATAAGCAAAAGTATTCCAGCCGAACAAATGGATTTTATGGAGGGGAAATTCTAAATCTGCGCATACGTTATTATCTCACTGTGGTGAAAAGATAACGTATACAACTATCTCAGGCTATAGCAGAAATAGTTGTATACGAGCACTATGATATATCATAGTGAAAATTTTAAATCCAAAAATCTAAACTTGAGATTGACTTTCGACGGAAATTGGTGCAACATTTCGTTCAGAAAGAAACAGGCACATAGGAGGATAAGGCCTGCCAGCGCACGCGCTGGCAGGCCTTTCCCATTTTATTTTTTACTTTTTATCCACGAAACTCAGTGCCATCTTCTGCTCTTTGGGGTCGAAGAGGGTGATTTTGAAGGTGTAAACTTTGCCCATCTCGAGCTTCTCGCGCAGTTTCTCTTCCGAGCCGAACTCCGAGACGTGTACCAGGCCGGCGACACCTTCCTCTATGGAGGCCAGCGCGCCATGCTTGTTGAATTTGATGATGACTCCCTGGACGACGGCGTCTTTTTTGTATTTCTTCTCCGCTTCGCGCCACGGGTTCTCCTTCAGGGCCTTGATAGAGAGGGAAATCTTGTCGTCCTTGATTTCAATCACCTTGACTTTGACCTTTTCGCCAATTTTAAACATGGTTTTCGGATTCTCGACCAGACCCCAATCGATTTCCGAGATGTGGACCAGGCCTTCGAGACCTTCTTCGAGTTTGACGAAGACGCCGAAGTCGACGAGACCCGTCACTTCGCCGGTCAATTCATCACCCAAGGCGTAGCGGGCGACGATGTTCTCCTTGTCTTTGGTCTCAGGACTCTTTTCCGAGAAAATCAATTTGCCTTCCTTGGGATTGACACCGATGATGGTGACGGAAAGCTTCTCGCCGACCAGTTTCTTCAATTCATCGAGAATCTTGTCCTTGTCGCCGTCGGAGATGCGCGGGTAATGTTCCGGCTTGAGTTGGGAAGCCGGCAAGAAGCCGATGATGCCCTGCCAGTTGATAATCAAGCCGCCTTTGTTGGCATCCGAGATAGGCAGTTCGAAGACGCGCTTCTCGCGGATGGCGTCTTCGGCCTCGTTCCAGATGATAGCTTGACGTGCTTCCTTGAGGGAGATTTCAATATAACCTTCGGCGCCGCCGATGCCGACGACTTTGCCGGCGACGATATCGCCGACGTTAATCTTTTTGATAATGTCTCGGGCGTTGATGAACTCGCGCCCGTAGATGATGCCGGTGCCGAAGGGCGGCAGGTCGATAAAGACCGCGCCCTTGTCGATGGAGATGACTGGGCCCTCCACCAGGTCGTCGACCGCCGGAGGAGTAGGAATTTTCTCCAGATACGCGGTTACGGCGGCATCCTCTTGAGGGGCTGCCGCTTTCTTCTTAGTTTTTTTTGCTCCAGCGAGCGAGATTGTGTCGGTCTTAACCCTCTCTTCGGGGGCTCCGACGACCTCCAAATCTCTCTCGCTTTCGCTCTTTTTCTTTCTTCCAAATAATGACATGTGAGTGGCCGCTTCCGGTCCTTTTGCTTCATCAGTGGTTGCCAGAGCAAAAGGGATAACAGAAACGGGGACTGATAAAGAACCTGGATACAATAGCAAACAAAAATGAGCTAATCAAGGTATTCTTTGACTAGCTCATTAATCTTTAAAACGTTCCTCCATCATCCTCTTCCACTCGCGCTTCTTGCGCCGGTGTTCGAGGATGAGGTGGATGGCCACCACGCTCACCGCGATCACGACCGCAATCACAATCGAGTCAAGCATAAAACTCCTTTGGAAAGGGCGGAACCGCTTGGTCCCGCCCTTGTATCTGTGCCTATCTTAGCACACTATAGTACTTCTGTCAAGCGTGAAAAAAGGGCTTATTTTTGCTATAATTACCTCATGATTATTAGCTACCAAGGGGTAGAGGGCTTCAAAATTTCCCAAGGCGAACTCACCTTGGCGGTTAACCCTCAATCCAAGATCAGCGCCGCCGTCACGCTCTTTACCGGCAGCCGCGCCGAGACCGCCGAGAAGTCCGGCTTCGTCATCGCTGGTCCGGGTGAATACGAAATCAAAGACGTTTTCATCAAAGGCTTTCTCTCCGAGGCCAAAGACAAACTGAATACCATCTACCTCATATCTTTTGAAGGTTTGAAGCTCTGTTTTCTCGGCTCGTTATTCAATCCACAGCTGCCGACCAAGACTCTCGAGGCTATCGAGGATATCGACATCCTTTTCGTACCGGTCGGCGGCAATGAGGTGCTCGAGCCTTCCGCGGCCTACAAACTGGCGGTCTCACTCGAACCGTCCGTCATCATTCCCATGCATTACGCCAAGCCCGCTCTTGACCAATTTATCAAAGAGGGCGGCGACAAAGTCGAAGCGCTCGACAAATTCGTGGTCAAGAAGAAAGACCTCGAAGGCAAGGAGAGTGAGATAGTGGTTCTGAAAGAGGAATGATTTAGGATTTAGGATTCATGATTTAAGAATAAGATGAGACAATACCTCGCGACCCTCCATCAAAGGCCCCATCATCACAAGAAGCGTTTCGCTCTCCTGGCTTCCGGCGGTTTTACTCTGCTCGTTTTCGGCATCTGGGCTCTGGTTAATTTTGGTTCGACTTCGCTCACCACAAGCGGCACCGAGGCTAGTGCCAATAAGGCGGTTGAAGA
>LCQJ01000006.1:0-1263 GCA_001004085.1 Parcubacteria group bacterium GW2011_GWA2_50_10b | reverse complement strand
CATCGACTACGCCATGTCAGTCATCACCGACCGCGCGTTGCCGGATGTGCGCGACGGCTTGAAGCCCGTGCACCGCCGCATTCTCTACGCCATGAACGAGATTGGTTTGAATGCTTCCGCCAAGACCCGTAAGTCCGCGACGGTCGTCGGCGAAGTGCTCGGCAAGTATCATCCGCACGGCGATGTGGCGGTTTATGACTCGATGGTCAAGATGGCCCAGGACTTCTCTATGCGCTATCCGCTTGTAGTTGGTCAGGGCAACTTCGGCTCCATAGATGGCGATTCTCCCGCCGCCATGCGTTATACCGAGGCCAAGATGAGCAGGCTAGCTGGCGAGATGCTTAAGGATATCGACAAGGAGACAGTCGACTTCCGCCCCAACTACGACGGCACGCATAAGGAACCATCGGTCTTGCCGGCGGTGGTGCCGAATCTTTTATTGAATGGCACATTAGGTATCGCTGTGGGTATGGCGACGAGTATCCCGCCGCACAATCTGACGGAGGTAGTCGATGCCACCATTCACCTGGCCGATAACTCTGACGCCACCACCGAAGACCTCCTACAATTCGTCAAAGGCCCGGATTTCCCGACCGGTGGCATTATTTTCAATGAAAAGGATATTCATCACGCTTACGCCACCGGGCGCGGTGGCATAGTCGTCCGCGGCGTGGCCGACATCGTCGACCTGCCTGCCGGCAGGCAGGGAACAAGCGGTTTCCAAATTGTCATCACCGCCATCCCTTACCGTGTCAATAAATCAACACTTATCGAAAAGATCGCCGACCTTGTCCGCGAGAAAAAGATCGAAGGAGTGAAGGGCCTGCGCGATGAGTCCACCAAAGACATCCGGGTGGTCATCGACCTCAAGCAGGGAAGCCAGCCGCAGAAAATTTTAAACGCGCTCTACAAACACACCCAGCTTGAAGAAACCTTCCACTTAAACCTGGTCGCTCTGGTTGACGGCGTGCCTCAGACGCTCTCGCTCAAGAGCATGTTGGTCGAGTTTCTCAAACATCGCGAAGTGGTGGTCAGACGCCGCTCGGCCTTCGACCTCAAGGTGGCGGAAGCGCGCGAACACATCCTCCTCGGCCTCTCGAAAGCGCTTGACCACATTGAGCAAGTGATAAAGACCATTCGGGCATCGAAGAGTGTTGATGATGCCCGCTCCGCGCTCATGAAGGAATTTAAATTCTCCGAACTTCAGGCCAATGCCATTCTCGAAATGAGGCTCCAGAAACTGGCCGGACTCGAGAGAAAGAA
>LCQJ01000005.1 GCA_001004085.1 Parcubacteria group bacterium GW2011_GWA2_50_10b | reverse complement strand
ACAACAATCTTGAGCACTGCGGATTGGGCGGCAAGACACCGAATGAATTTCTTGCCGATTATTCAAGACTTAGTCCGCCAAATGTGTGTACCTAGGACAACGCCCGCGGCGTCCCCTTATTTCCCCTCCCCACAACCTCAGATGAAGCTCATTCCCTAGTATTCGTGATAGCCGGTTGCTCCCATGTGTATGTCGACGATTTCCTCGTGTGATAAATCTAACTTCATTACTATGATATATCATAGTGTTTTATTTTATTATATTTAATTAAAATCTTTGAGTTTTGGGGTCGGAAAAAGCAGGAAATGCATCGGGTATTTTTTCTTCAAACGGTAGATGGCACTTTTTGCATAAAGCATTTTGTCTTTTCTATTTTTAAATTCTTTCTCCATACCTTCAATCGCCTTTTCATAACCTGGTAACTGGTCATCAAGCCATTTTTGCACTCTCATAATAGTGTCGTAGCCTACCCCAAGACTGTTCACTATTTCTTCATGTGTCTCTCCATTTATAAGCTTCCTGGCAATAATCAAACGACGCCCCAACATTATCCGCTCACTTGG
Source organism: Parcubacteria group bacterium GW2011_GWA2_50_10b (assembly GCA_001004085.1). Classification (GTDB taxonomy): domain Bacteria; phylum Patescibacteriota; class Minisyncoccia; order Phycocordibacterales; family Zambryskibacteraceae; genus UBA5004. The sequence continues at coordinate 13,319 of LCQJ01000005.1, read as the reverse complement.
TGTGAGCAAATCGCGCAGAAAAAGTTTTACGGCCTCTCTTCCTTGAATGGCACTGGCAGCAGTATAAAGGGTATCAAGAGTTCGCATTACCTCTTTCTTTCCCAATTTTCCGATTTTTACTTTCATAAAAATACTATTATTATATAGATACTATGATATATCATAGTATCTTACTTAACAAAGTTTAGGTGATACTTGAGGAATTTTATAAACGTTTGGTGATGCGGGCTTTGCCACCGTAGGGCTCGAGCTCCAGGAGCACCTTATCTCCCACCAAAACCCGGATACGGTGCAGACGCATTTTCCCGGAAAGGTAGGTCAGAATTTCCTCTCCGTTATGGTCCAATTTCACCTTGAACATGATATTGGGCAGGGATTCCACCACCACCCCGGTCTTTTCGAGCTCTTTGTTTTGGTTCATCCCGTTAGAAGCTTTTGCTTATTATGTTTTGATAATAGGTTATATTGACTGGCTTGTACACCCTGGCTTCTAATGGGACAAGTGGCTACTGGGCTGACAACTTCTTGATGGAAACCTTATCGCTTTCGGCCGGTAAAGTGCTTTTCCAGAAAGGTCTGACAGTCACGCTGGCGGAAGCGACGGTCGGATAATTCTTGAGAATGGCTGTGATGTCTCTCTTGTGGCGACCGAGGATATCGGCTTTCAGAGCCACTTCGTCCGTGAGCCACAGCACTGTGGCATTGCCGACGATTTTGAAATTAATTTCACTCACCGAGAGGAGGTCGGCCGGGGGCGTGCCGGCGAAAGTCAGATTAAGGGAACTGAGTGCAGGCACCTCCACCGGCTCGGTCTTGGGAACACTCAGTTTCTTGAGCGCCAGGTAACCGGCCAGGTCGCTTTTCTTGAACATAACACCATAGAGGTTGCCGCGGGCGTTGACGGTGACGTTGTCGCCCGAACCGGCCCCCTGCGGCAGGTCTTCAAAAGTATAGGACAAGAGAGAAGGAAAGAGGATGAAATCCCCCGGCACTTCGGCCTGGACTTCCTGCCACAACTCGTCCTTGAGAGCCCCTTGGAGCTCCGCTTTGACGCGGGCCAGGTCCTCGGCTTTGACCGTCTTTTCCTTGCCAACCAGACCGCCGGTCATGGGGGTCTTGGAGCGGGCATAAATCGAAGTATAACGCGGAGTGCCTTTGAGTCCCGGCACGGTGAAATCGGAAAGGCCGGCATTATATGCTTCGCCCGGCGCGTCGGCGTACACGGTCACTTCAATAGTGCCTGGCTGCGAAACCCCTGAGACGGTTTTCTTGCCCGGGATAGTGATGACGTTTCTGATACGGTAAATCTTGCCGGCGGAAGATTCGAAGCGTGTGTTTTCAATCAATCTTTGCGGTTCGGCGGAAGCATCGTTGTAGACCACGATTACTCCGGAGGCCTTTCTCTCGACATCGGTCTCGCCGCCGGCCGGCGTGGCGGCCCCTTTCTCTCGGGAGAGTTTAACCACACTGTAGAAAAGTCCTTCCGTCCCCGACTTGTGAGCCGTGTAGGTCTCGTTGTTGAAAATAAGGGCGGCCGATTTCGGCACGTAGGCGAAAGTGGCTCCGTTAAACATCGAAAGAACGGCGAAAATGAGGATGAGCGCTCCCGCACCTGCGGCCATCCACACTCTCCTTCTCGAAGTCCTTTTGCGTCGCGGGAAATCCGGATTGCGTCCGGAAACTGGAACAGCAGATTCTTCTTCCTCTTCGATGCGAATGGCGGGAGCGGCTTTTCTGGCGGTAGCTCTGGCCGGAGTGGCAGGGCGTGGCGAGAACGGGTCGCTTTTGCGCCGGCCTTCAGGTATTGGGATGTCCCGTATGCTCCTTCGTCTTTCTGGCGGAATGATATCCTCGATCTTTTTCGACATGGGATAAATTATACCACAATTACTTTTTAAATTTCTGCTCACCAGAGACGCTCGAAAGTCGTTTGTGTTCTGCCATCTGCTTTTCAAATTTAGCCCGGTCAATCTTTGTCACTTCTTCAATGATCTCTAATGGTAAACCAAAACTCGTAAAAAGTATAAAGGGGTCCTCTCCTTTTTCTATTTGCTTGAGGCCCGCGTCAAGCGCTTTTTTAAACTTTTCCAACTCTTGGGCTATGACCTCTTGAGTATCGGGGGAGAAAGTATAAAGTCCTTTGTAACTTGTGTGGTTAATCACAGCATCGATAACCGGACCGAGGTCCTTATTCCTCACATAAGCGCGGCGCAAGAGACGGCGCAGTATGTACCCGCGGTCGGTGTTGGATGGAGTCACGCCGTCGGCAATCATAAAGCAGGCTGTGCGGATATGGTCGGCGACGATTCTCGAGCCGGCAGCGGACATGATAGAGCTGAAGAGGTCTGTATCAAAAATGTTGTCTTTGCCCTGAAGGACCATGGCGAGACGCTCAAGTCCGGCACCAGTGTCGACGTTTTTCTGCGAAAGTTTACCGGTAATCTTACCGTTTTCCGCACTGTATTCCATGAAGACATCATTCCAAATCTCGACATCGTCATAAAACATTTCAGTGCAAGGTCCAGTTGGACCGGTCCAGTTGAAATCGGTCTTTCGAGCAGGCCACCAATTGTCAGCGGCACCCAAATATTTGATTTTCTCTTTTGGTATACCGATTTTTTCCCAAATTTTGGCAGATTCATCATCGCGCGGAGCATATTCATCTCCCTCGAAGACTGTTACATGCAATCTATTAATATCGAGACCGAAGCCTTCTTCTTTAGACGTTAGCAATTCGTAGCTCCACTGAATAGCCTCTTCTTTAAAATAATCTCCCAGAGACCAGTTACCGAGCATCTCGAAAAAAGTGTCGTGAGTATTGTCCCCCACTTCGTCGATGTCCTGGGTACGCACGCATTTCTGGATATTGACCAGGCGCTTCCCAGCCGGATGAGGATTGCCCATGAGGTACGGGACCAGAGGCTGCATACCAGCCGTTGTAAAAAGAACCGAGCTATCGCTTTTGTTGGGCACGAGCGAAGCCGAAGGAATAACAGCGTGTCCACGCTTTTCGAAAAAATTCAAAAATTTCTGCCGTATTTCAGATGAGAGCATGGGATGAATATAGCATATTTTAATTATGAAATGAGAGAGGGGCGACGCTTTTTGCGTCGCCCCTGGGACCGTCTCCCTCCGCCAACTAAGCGGCTACTTTCCGGAACTTCTGAATCGGAAAGTGCATCGGCTGCCCGCTGAGGTCCTTGAGAGGCGGGCCGTTGGGCTCGTTCGAGAGCTCGAGCTCGCTGCCCACCACCTCGAGGACGTATACCGGCCGATTGAGCTGAATGAGCGCGAACGGGCCGACTTGCTGAACCGGGTCACCGCGACTGATGTTTTCGCCGCCGCTAAGTGCAAGCTGCATGTTTGCCCCCCCCAGTTACGAACATCTACTTTAATAATGCCACACATATTAAACCTTTGCAACCATCAAGATAGAGTTATCAACACCTTAAAATCTTCCTTAAGCGTAGAGAGGAGTTGCTGATTGTAGATGGCCGCGGCCGGGTGATAGAGGGGCACGACCTTGAACTTATCAGCCGAAAAAATTTGCCCATGAAGCTTGCTGATCGAATCGAGTTCGAATTCGAGGCCGTAGCGGTTCATGACGTATTGCATGGAAAAACGGCCGAGGGTGGCGATGACTTTGGGTTTGATGAGTTCGATTTGCCGGTCCAGGAACGGCGCGTAAATCGCTATCTCATCCGGCAAGGGGTCCCTGTTCTTCGGCGGGCGGTCTTTGACGATGTTGGTGATGTAGACATCCTCGCGCTTGATGCCGGCAGAATCAAGCAGCGAGTCGAGCAATTTGCCGGCCCGGCCGCAGAAAGGCCTGCCGGTCTTGGCTTCGTTCTCGCCCGGCGCTTCGCCCACAAACATAATAGCCGCCGAGTGACTACCCTCGCCGATGACCGGGAAATACTTGTTTTTAACTCTCTCAGCGTACAGCGGCGAAACGGAGAGATTTAAAACTTCTTCTTTGATTTTTTTCAGCCCTTCCTCTCTCTCCGCCATTTTATCTCCGTGAAATAATCTTTTGTTCAATAAACCAGAAGAGGGTAAAGACCAAGAGCGTCGAGACCGTAGCCAGGACCGCGAGTCCCAAGAGTCCGTAACCGACCGCCATGCCGATACCGGCCGCTACCCACAAACCAGCGGCAGTGGTCAAACCGACAAGACTTGAATCCTTGAAGATAATGACGCCGCCACAGAGAAAGCCGACCCCCATCACTACCCCGGCTGCCATGCGCATCGGGTCATAATTGAATGACTCGACCGTGGGTATCACATAGCGCGCAATAAGAATAAAAAGGCAGGAACCCATGCTGACCAAGCTGTAAGTGCGCACCCCGGCGGTTTTGTGGGCCAGGGTTCTCTCGATGCCGAGAATGGAACCGAGAATCAAGGCGGCGACCAGGTAAACAAAAGGCTCCAGCGATATATCGAAGTTCGTGAAGTTGAGCATTATAATTCTGTTATTTCATTAAGGACCGGCTTGGAATCGAAACTTTCCCCGAAAATTTTTCTTAAGACTTCCGGCTCTTTGGCGATAGCCGAACAAAGCACCACTCCGCCGGCGAGCAGTGATTTCTTCTGCTCCCCTGAAAGCGAGGTGAGGCAGGTAATGGGATGAAGGCTTTCTTCCTCAATCATGTCCTGCAGACTCCCCTTCTCCGGATAATTCCAACCGATGAGCGTCATATTTTTGCAAACGGCGTAATGGATGGCAGTAGAAGAGAACTTTGTGTTGGTGACAAGCCAGCTGTCGGTCACCTTGCGATTTTGTCCTCCGTAGTTGAAAACATTTTCCTCGAGGTCGTCGAAACGGGCCTTGATATAGAGGGCAACCTTGAGGTCGGATTTTGTGCCCAGCTCATTGTGGAATTTGGCTTCAACCATAATGAGCTTCTTCTCATTATAAGCGACCACATCCACTTCATGAGCCACACATCCCCCGAGCACAGTCTGGCGGGTCACACACTCGAATCCTTTGGCCCTCAATATTTCCGCTACGAAATCCTCGAAGGGAAAGCCTGATGGACCGAGATCCATCACGGCCCGGCGGAGGGAATAGCTTCGGGCGACCGGCTTATTAGTCTGATTGAGGATAGAAAAGGCATGGCTGTAGATTTCTGCCGTGGTCATACCGCTATGGAGTTCCGGCAAAATATGCGCGAGCACGTCTTCGGCCGCCTCGGCGGAAGCGCCGGAGTTCAAAAGCGAGAAGCGCAGTTTTTCGGGGTCGAAGGATTCGTGTTTGCCGGAGGCCTTAACAATGTTAATTTCGTCCGTATTCAAAGAGAGATGTGAAGGCGCTTTGCTCTTCATGGTTTCTGTCATTATTTAATTATACTAGAGAGCCGCAACCTTATCCATCACAGCACCGCCGAGACATTCTTCCCCGCTGTAAAAGACCACCGACTGGCCCAACGACAGTCCCCGCACCGGCTCATTGAAGGCTACCGCCAGTTTCTTACCGGCTAGCACCAGGGTGATGGGCAGCTTATCGGCGCGATAGCGGATTCTGGCGGAGAGTGTGGGACTCTCCGGTTCGTTTAGCCAATTGACCGACTTGACCGTGATTTTGGAAGGCGAAAGGGAAAGGATTTCGCTTTCTTTATTCGAAACGGTCAGCGTATTGGCCGCCGCGTCTTTGGCGATGACGTAGAAAGCGCCGCTTAACGGGCTTTTGTCGGTGATTTCAAAGCCGTGCCGTTCGCCGATGGTGTAATAGATGACGCCCCGGTGGGAACCGATGGTTTCCCCTTCCGTATTCAAGACTTTGCCCGGTTTGATTTCGATGAAATGGGAGAGAAATTCCTCCATGGTGACCTCTCCCAGGAAACAAACGCCCTGGCTGTCTTTTTTCTCCGCCACCGGCAGCTTGTATTGCTGCGCCAATTTTCTCACCGCCGGTTTTTCCAGATGACCGACCGGGAAAAGCGTGTGAGAAAGATCTTCCTGAGTAAGCGTCCAGAGAAAATAACTCTGGTCTTTCTCTTTGTCCTTGCCTTCCCTCAACTGCAAAGGGTTCCCCTTGGTAGCTTTATAAAGGGGAACCCTTTGTAAAGCCTGTGCGTAATGGCCGGTAGCGATGAAATCCGCGCCCAGTGCCTTGGCCTTCTCCCAGAACGCGCCAAATTTAATCTCCCGGTTACAAAGCACATCCGGATTAGGCGTGCGATTAGCCTTATATTCTTCTATCATTTTATCCACTACTCCCTTTTTATATTCCTTCTCCAGGTCGAAAAAGAGAAACGGGATATCGAGCGCGATGGCCACTCTCATGGCGTCGCGCCGTTCATCCCGCCAGGTGCAGGGCATGAACGGCGGCTGCCAAGCCTTGATAAAGACTCCCGTCACGTCGAAACCCCGTTCCTTGAGCAGCGCGGCACTCACGGCAGAATCGACACCTCCAGATAAACCAACGAAGACTCTGGGCCTTAACGCTTGTCCCGTAGCAAGCTTTGCTTTGCTATCGGGAGATGTATTTTTGTTTTTTGACGACATGTTCATCGAAGGTCCGAGAATAGTACATGTTGCCGTCATCACCGGTCAAGAAATAAAGATAGGGCGTAGTGGTCGGATACAGGGCCGCCGAGATGCTCTCCAGGCCGGGATTGTTGATGGGACGCTCGGGCAGACCGTTCCATTCGTACGTACCCATTTCCGAATCGACCTGGAGTGGCATGCCGATTTTCAGGCGCTTCCAGAGAATATCGGAAACCATCTCCCTGTCCGCCTGAGTCTTGACTTCCGCCTCGATAAGCGAAGCCATGATGATAATCTCCTCGAGCGATTTGCCGGAAGACTCCACTTCCGGCATGACCGGGAAAATCTTTCTGATGAAATTGTCCCTCAAAAGCCGGATGGTGGAAGAGGCGGTGGCGGTCACCGGCACGAAATAAGTGTCGGGGAAAAGATAGCCTTCCGGCGCCACCCTGATGAACAATTCGTTGTCGAAATACGGAAAGCGCCGGTCAAAAAGGTTTGAGATGGCCTTGACGTCAAAACCTTCGGGAATGGTCAGTTTAACCGTCTCAATCTGGTATTTACCGTTTAAAATGCGCCAGGCGATGGTAAAAGGATTCTGCGGCCGGGAAAGGTAGTATTCGCCGGCCTTCATGCCGCGCTCGCCGCCCAGCATGATAGCGGCGGCGCGAAACCAGAACGGCGAACGGATGACATTTTCCCGTTCGAGTTTCTGAGAAAGCGCATCAAGGCCCAAACCCTCGGGAATATCGATAATGGAGCCGGAGGGGTACGAGGCCGGCGGCGCCACACCCCAGACGATAAAGACGAAAACAACAATCCCTAATAAAAAAAGGTAAATCCTTTTCTCGATGGCTAAAGTCGGTGGCGGCATGAAGACTAAATGGGCAGATTGGCCGGTGCTTCGGACTTCTTCGACGGAGCGCGAGAAAGCGTCGGTGTCGTGGCGACCGAGCCCGGCAAGTGGAAAAGAGTGGCCACCTCTTCAACGGTCAGAATATAGGGTTTGGCTAACAAATGATAATGCGGGGTGCCGAAAAAAGCGCGGCGCTTGAATGCCTCCATAAAAGCATTCATCCTCTCCCTTTTACGGATACCGTTCCAATCCTGCCAGGGATGAGTGAAGCTGAAGAAAACAGGCTTGATGCCGTTGAGGGTGCCCGAACCAAACTGGCGCATCGAGCCGATAATACCCATGCCGCGCGTCTTCTCGAACGCGTCCTTGGGGGCGATGTACATGAGGCGGATCATGGTATCGAAAGCGAGCTTGCCGGCATTTCTTTGGATGGCCGCGATAGTCTCGGTCTGGGATTTGGTGAGGTTGAGGAAGCTTTGTGTCTGACCTTCGGTCGGCTTGAGCAACGACTCATCCTGAATCATCTTCTCAATCTCTTTCTTGATGTCGCCCCTCCAGTCCGGTTTCGTGCCCACATGGCCGTAAAGGTAGTTCTCTTTGGCGTGAGCGCGGATAATCATCTGAATACAGGCCACTTCGCCCGGTTTCAGCATGCCGAGATATTCGATGACCGGCGTGATGGGGTCAACGATTTCTTCCTGTTCGTCGCCGGTTTTCTTGTCGAGCTCGTATTCGATATAAGTCTTGATGGGATAGGCGTCGGCCTTGACCAGGCCGGTGTTAACACCCCAGGCGGTAAATTTCTCCGGGTCATATTTGATATCTACGGCGTAATCTTTGACCTCAAACACCTCCGCTTCCGGATACTGGGCGTAAATCCTTGATTCGATGATTTTCCTCCACCGCGGAAAGGCCCAGATGTAGAATTTGACCTGTCCGCCGATGGAGACTATTTCGAGCGAGAACCATTCGCGGAGCTTTCCTTCCCAGAAGGCGTCCTCAGGGGTGGAGATGTTGGCATTCTCCCAGATGCCCTGAAGGACCAGCTCCATGGCCGCCGGCGATTTGGTCACTTCCTTGGGCAGTCTGATTTCCAAAAGCACGCTTCCCTGCTTGCCTATCCACAGGCGCCTGATGTAGTTCAGCCAGGTGGTAAAGGCGACGTTGATTAAAAGCAGGGGCACCCAGACCGGCCAGGCGGAGAGCAAGATGCCAAAAGCTTTTATGAGTACTTCGCCCTGAAACAGAGAGAAGAAATCGTCGAATATCATTATTCTATTCTACCCCCACACCTACTTTAATACCAAATTTCATTTAGGCGCGAAGCGCAGTATTAAAGTAGGTGTGGGGGTCTAACCTATTTTTTAGGCGTTATGGTAGCGGTTGTCTTTGTCTTTCTTGAAATACTTGGAGTTCTGCAGGTTGACGAGAATGGTGTTTTCCTTGACGTAGCGCTCCTTGAGCACCTTTTCAACGATTTTTTCCTTGGAGAGCGGTCCTTCTTTCTCGAGAATTTTTCTGATGACGTCTTTGACCACGCCGGACATATAACCCCACTCGGAGAGCGCGTAGAGTCCGCGGCCGACGAGCACGAAGCGCTTGTCTTTGATGAGTTCGTTGTGCGTGGTGGCGACATGGGCCTTTTTATTGAAATAAAGCTCGATAGCCTTGGCCACTTCCTTGAAGTGTATGGGAGAGCCGTGCTTTCTGATGACCAGGAAAGCGTAATCGCGCATGCCTTTGGCGTTGACGTTCGGAGATGAGGCGCGTCCCCATTCACCGAGCGGGTTCTTGCCGATTTTATGAGAGATGGAGAGCCAGCGCTTGATCACCTCCTCGTTCTTGTACTTGTCGTTGAGATCTTTGACTTCCTCGAGGAAGGAGTTGATGAGGTCGCCTTCGACCACCAGTTCGTCATCGGATAGTTTGGCGTAGAGTTTGCGCAAAGCGGCCTGGATTTTCTGGGAAAGCTCCTGGTCGACGTGCCAGCGGTGCTTGAATTCTTCGTCTTCCTTCTCGCGCTTAAATTCTTCGCCGATGACGAACAAGAAATGGAAATGATTCTGGAGCCCCGGGTCCGGACTCAAGTGATGCAAGAGATCTTTCTCGGAGACGATGCCGCCGAGGCCGAGAAGCATCGCTTTGAGTTCGGTAAAGACCGGTTCGCTTTCTTTGTAAGCCTTTGACTTCCGGATAGTGGCGAGTGAATGATTCTCGATTTGTCTGACGCGTTCACGGGTAATGTTGTACTTCTTGCCGATGGCGTCGAGGGTCAATTTCTGCGCTTTGGCGCCTAGACCATATCGGGAAACGATGACATCCTGCCCGCGCTTGGTTAAAACGGATAAAAGGCGTCTGCACGCCTCCTTCGGCTTGAAGCTAAGATTAATCTTTTCGCTCATATTTAGCCTATTTCTATCACTATACCCCTCTAGTGTCAATAGATGTCAAGAAGTTACGATATTTATCACTTTTCCAGGAACATAAACTCGTTTGAGAACCTCCTTGCCAACTAACCATTTTTGGATTTCCGGAAGACTTTTAACTTTCTCAAATGCTTCCGCTTCACCCATATCTATAGAAGCCACAAACTTACCCCGCACCCGACCATTGACCTGAACAACAATAGTCGCTTCTCCGCTCTTGAGCTTACTCTGGTCATATTTGGGCCATGGTTGAGTATGGATGGAATCAGCATGTCCGAGCGACTGCCACAACTCTTCCGTCATGTGTGGCGCGAACGGCGCGAGCAGCCTTAACAGAGTTTCGTATTCTTCTTGTACAATTCCTCCGTGTTTTTCCAATGCATTTGCATATATCATTAAAGTTGATACTGCAGTGTTGAATCTCATGGCCTCGATATCTTCTGATACCTTTTTTATCGTCGAATGCATTAAGGTCAGACCTTGGGAACCGATACTTAAGGTCTGACCTTTAGGAATCTTCGCCTTGAGCTTCCAGACTTTCTCGAGAAATCTTCTTGGACCAATCAATGAACTCTCATTCCACTCAATAGCCTGCTCGAATGGGCCCATAAACATCTCGTAGAGACGCAAGGTGTCGGCACCGAAACTTTTGATGATGGCGTCGGGATTAACCACATTGCCCTTGGACTTACTCATCTTCTCTCCGCCTTCGGCCAGAATCAGGCCGTGCGAAGTGCGCTTCTTGTACGGCTCGCTCACCGGCACGAGTCCTAAGTCAAACAGGAATTTGTTCCAGAAGCGCGAATATAAAAGGTGTAAAACTGTGTGCTCCATGCCGCCGTTGTACCAATCCACCCCAGTACCAGAACTTCGTTCGGTACGGGGCAAGCCGGCATCACCCATCCAGTATTTCAACTTTTCCATTGATGCAAACTCTTTATCATTATGCGGGTCACAATAACGCAGGAAATACCAGGAAGAGCCGGCCCAGTTGGGCATAGTGTCAGTCTCGCGCCTGGCCTTGCCGCCGCACTTGGGGCAGGCAACATTGACCCATTCTTCTATCGAAGCCAGTGGCGATTCGCCGGTGTCCGTAGGCTGGTAATTCTTGACCTCTGGCAGAAGTACGGGCAAATCTTTCTCTGGCACGGGCACAATGCCGCACCCGCCCGAACGACCGTCCGGTCGGGCGGGCTTATCACAATGGATGACCGGTATCGGTTCGCCCCAATATCTTTGTCTGGAAAACACCCAATCCCGGAGTTTATATTTAATAACTTTTTTCCCGAAATCTTCAAAGCCGGCTTTTGTATAATCTCTGACTATGGGCAAACTATATTTCTCCGCGAAAAGCATGTCCCTCTCATCGTCGGCGGGCACACCCATAATGGCGCCCGTGCCATAATCGCTGTAAACATATTCGGCTTCCCAGACCGGGATTTTCTCTTTCGTCGCCGGATTAGTCACATACTTGCCGGTAAATTTATCTGCCTTTCCCGAAACCACCACGAAAGTAGCGCCCCGGATGGTGTCGGGCCGGGTGGTAAATATTTCAACATCATCAAATCTGATGAGGGCCCCTTCGGAGCGACCAATCCAGTTCTCTTGCTGCACCTTCACTCTCTCGGGATAGTCGACTTCATCAAGTCCGCTCAAAAGCTTGTCGGCATACTTGGTAATGGCGAGCATCCATTGCTCCTTCTCCTTAAGTTCTACCAGCGTGCCGCAGCGCTCGCATTTGCCGTCCACTACTTCTTCGTTCGCCAAGCCAATTTTATCCTTCGGGCACCAGTTGATGGGAATCTTCGCCTTGTACGCCAGACCATGCTCGAGGAATTTAAGAAAGAGCCACTGAGTCCATTTGTAATACTTCGGGTCAGTGGTATTGACCTCGCGCGACCAGTCGAACGACATACCGAGACTCTTGAACTGTTTCTCGAAATTCTCGCAGTTTTCCCTGGTGATGTCGGCGGGGGGACGCTTGGTTTTGATGGCGTAGTTCTCCGTCGGCAATCCGAAAGCGTCGTAGCCTATCGGGAACATGACATTGTAACCTTCCATCCGGCGCTTGCGCGAGATGATATCCATGGCCGTATAGCCACGCACATGGCCAGTATGCAATCCGTCTCCGGAGGGATACGGAAATTCCATCAAAGAATAGTACTTTGGCTTTGGGCTATCCTCCGCGACATCATAAGAGCGCTTCTTCTCCCACTCCTTCTGCCACTTGGGCTCGATTTCTTTGGGGTCGTACTCATTCATAAAGCCATAATGACAAATGCTTAATGACAAATCAAACCTAAATGATTAAATGACTAACTTAGACATTCTGACTTAGATATTGATTAGACATTCGACATTAGAAATTCGACCTTACCTAAGGCTCTTGGTTGGTGGATAGAGTTCCGGGTCGATGGTACGCTCGAAACACTGACGTCCGGCTTCGTGCTCCCAATTCTCTCCTATTTTGCCCATCGGGTAAGAAAGTTGATAAGGCGCACTCGAGCGCGAGGCGAGGGTTGGCTGGTCGAAGGTGGCACAAAGTTCGAACGAGGTGGGGCCTGTCAGTCTGTATTGGTACGACGTTTTAGTCTTGGGGTCCATGGGAACCTTGAAACCGGAAATGGAATCTTGGGTCTCTGCCAGAGTGTTCGGCAAGATGCCCTTCTGCTGCCAGTAGTTAATTATCTGCCACTGAATATTCTGTAAGTCAGTCACTCTCTGATTATCATAGCGAAGCTGGCGCTGTTTGGCGGGCGAACCGAGCACGGAGAAGCCAATTAGAATCGAACCGACTACGATTACAACCCCGACCACTCTCCAGACATTTCGCTCTCCAGCGCTGATAAGATTCTTAATTTCCCGCAAGTAATACAGGAAGACTGCGCCGGCGATAACTACCAGTGCAAGCACTTTCAAAAGAAAGCCGGTGGTAAAGTCCTGTCCGTCGAGATACATATAAAGAACCGTGATGAGGTCGCCCGCCATTACTCCGCCGGCAATCGCCAGAGTGATGAAAGAGAGCCACTTTCTGACAGGAGCCTCGCGAAGCGCCGGTTCTTTGATATAGCTCCTCTGCAAGAGCCAGGCGAAGAGGAGGAAGATCGGAAAGGCCACTATAAGTATCGCTACTTGGAAACTTATTGAGGGAGCGCCGTAATATCCGACATTGACCACCTTCGGATAGGCGTAGTCTATGGCTTCGAAAAGTATGGTGATAAGCGCGATGGCGCTGGTGTAGAAAGTGATAAGCGCGCCGACATGCAGGAAGAAATCTTGCGCCGAGCCTGCAGTTCTCTGATTTGGGTCCATGTTGTTAGATTTAGTTCTGTTAATGAAAGAAGCGACACCCACCCCGGCGAGCACCAAAACCAATATAAGAATCACCGGGATAAGCATGAATATACTGAACATACGGGAATTATATGCTTCTATAACATCTTTGACAAACTCCTCCCGCTACCCCTCAAGTAGGACACTAGTTAGTGAATAATAATACTCCATCGGACTTCGGAAACCAATGCATTCTCTCGGCCGGTCGTTCAAGA
>LCQJ01000004.1 GCA_001004085.1 Parcubacteria group bacterium GW2011_GWA2_50_10b | reverse complement strand
ACACCTGAGAGAACCAGGAGTAAGATCGCTAGAAATAATATATACTCTCTGTATCTTTTGATAGCAATTCTATAGTAACACAGGTTGACCCGGCGGGCACTTAACCCGAGACCACTGCCAATTATTTTACTAACCGTAAACCGTCTATAATAGAGGGATGAATCCCATTAGAAGTCTAACTCAATATACTTTAGTGGGATATAATATTATTATGAAATTTAATCGAAGTAACTTCTAACGGGATGAAAAGATCAGAAGTGGACAAGAAGTGGGAGATTAGGAAAGGGGACCGGTTGACCCGGCCGCCGAGGATGGAGGGCAGTACCCGGAACGCCAAGATGTTTGCCAAGAAGCTGCCTCACAAAAGCGGCCGGTAGGCTCCAGCAGAGCGTAAAACAGGAATCCGGATGGCTGGGGACCATCCGGATTGTGGGCTGTGCTTAGCCCCGCTTCTCTTTCTTCGCCGGCCGCGGTTTCTTCACGTGTGTGCAACTCTAGCTATATTGAATCAGCAAATCTAGAAGAGGTCAAAGCACAACAATTAACCTGATTTAGCCCGAATTGGTCAAAAGAAAGAGGCTCACCGCCAAGAGGATGAAGTCGAATTCCCAGCCGGTGTTGGTCTGGGAGAAGAACGGAATGTGCCATTTGGAAATCTTGGTGTAGATGGCGCCGAGCATGATTAACGCGAGCACCAGAGCGGAGAGTTGGGAGTAGGCGCCCAATAATATGCCCAGGCCGCCAAGAATCTCGACCGCGCCGAGCACTCGTACGACGAGTGGGGACCAGCCCATGCCGGCGGCCATACCTGCCGGTTTGGAGAGCTTCGGCCAGCCGTGATAGATGAAGATGATGGCCATGGTGAGTTGTAAGAGGAGGAAGCTGAGTGCGTTGTATTGGGTAAAGATTGAAAGCATGATTTTGGTATTGATTAATGGATAGTGGAGTTAATTATTAGGGTATTTGCCAAAAAGGCAAGGAAGATTATAATGTGCCCATATGAATCCCGTTAGAAGCCTCGGTCACGGTTTCAATAGGAGCCATACATTAAGATGAAAAATGGTCGAACATTTATCGATAATATAACTAGGCAAGGCTCGTTGACCGAGACCTGCTTCTAATGGGATGAATAGCTATCAAACAAAGGGCGCGAAGGGAGGGAACGTGGTCTGGCTGGTGGTGTTGGTAGTGGCCGTCATTTTCGGCTTTCTCTTATTCAAGGGCTGGGACAAAGTGGTCAACGAAGAAATCGACAAGACCACGACCATTACCGGCAACTTCAGCTGCTTGCCGCTTAAGACCGGCGTCGTCGACGAAACCGACTGCACTCTCGGTGTCAAAAGCCGCGATGGCGTCTTCTACGCTCTCGACATCAGCCGCATCCAGGATGCCAACACCGACCTAAAGGCAGACGACACCATCGCCGTAACAGGCTTTCTCTATCCGATTGAAGAAGTGACTTCCGACGAATGGGATGAATACAATGTGGCGGGGGTTATAAAAGTTAATACGTTACTGCGTACACGTTAAGATTTAAGAAGTAAGATTTAGGATTTAAGAATCATTCCTAAATCATAAATCCAGAATCCTATATCTAATGTGCTACTGCCACGCAGAGCACTTTTTTCGCACCCGCTTCACGGAGGGCGCGGCGGGCTTCGGCGAAGGTCGAGCCGGTGGTGGTGACATCGTCGAGGAGGACCACGAATTTGCCTTCGACCGAGAGGGGATTAATGACTCTCATCGAACCAGCGAGGTTATGCATGCGCTCGCTTCTGCTCGCGGTCCGGGTCTGACTTTCCGTATGGCGGGTTTTGGCGAGTTGGCGAGGGAGATACTTGAGGAGGCCACCGCGGTCAAAGCCCGCGACCGCGGCGGCCAGGAGCTCGGCCTGATTCCAGCCGCGCTCGAAGCGGCGCCGGTCGGAGACCGGCATGGGGACGAGAAGGGCCGAGCGCCATTTGGCCAAGACATTTTGCTCGTTTAATTCGGCCATGATGGTGTCGTAGAGGATGCCGCCCAATTTATCGGCGAGGATGCGGTTGCCGCCGTATTTAATCTCCCAAATGATTTCCTTGACCCAGGGATGGCTGTAGTCGAAAAGGGCGATGAGATTCTCGTCCGAGAGCGGAGCGGCAGGAGGTAGCGTTTTTAAAATAGTTTCGACCGAGAGGGCTTCCAACTCTAGGACCTGCCGGCTTTTCGGAAAGAGAAAATCAAGCAAGAAGTCCCTTAATCTGTAGAAAAAATACATATAGTTCATGATATTATAAAACATATGTCATTTCTAACTAACTTATTCAGCAACAAGAGCGAACCCAGAGCTATCGGTATCGACATCGGCTCCTCGGCTATCAAAATCGTCCAAATCCGGCGCCGGGGCGCGCAGGCTATCCTCGAGACCTACGGCGAACTGGCCCTTGGCCCGTACGCCGGGCTCACGGTCGGACAGGCGGTTCAGCTGTCGCCCGAGAAGCTGGCCGCGGCTCTAAGCGACCTGATGAAAGAGAAAGAGGTCAACATCACCACCAAGAAGTGCGGCCTCTCGATACCATTCGCCTCCTCGCTCATATCGGTTATCGAAATGCCGGAAGTGAGCCCCAAGCAATTGGAGACCATGGTGCCGCTCGAGGCGCGCAAATACATTCCCGTGCCCATCGAGGAAGTGATGCTCGACTGGTCGGTCATCCCGAAAAGCGAGGTCAGAAACGAGCCACAGGAAGAAGCGCCGCTCGGTGCGCCGACGGTCATCCCGCTCTCGACCGCCATCCCGAAAATCGACGTCTTGGTGGTAGCCATTCACAAAGAAACCATCGCCCGCTACCAGGAAGTGGTGACCAAGGCCGGACTCGACGCGGGATTTTTCGAAATTGAAATATTCTCGACCATGCGCGCCGTGCTCGACGAATCTTTGCGGCCGGTCATGATCATGGACATGGGCGCCGCTTCGACCAAACTCTATATCATCGAACGCGGCATCATCCGGCTCTCACACACCGTCAATCGTGGCTCGCAAGACATCACTTCGACCATCGCCAAATCGCTCGGCATTACCCCCGAGCAGGCCGAAGTGATGAAGCGAAGCATCGGCGCCACTGGTCAGGACCCGAAACTGACCGAGCTCATCACCCTGGTGCTCGACTACATCTTCGCCGAGGTCAACACAACACTTCTTTCTTTCGAAAAGAAATTCAACAAGACGGTGGCCAAGGTAATACTCGTCGGCGGGGGAGCGGCGCTCAAAGGATTATCGGAGTTGGCCAAAAGCAATTTCAAAACGGAGGTAGAAATGGGGGCGCCTTTCAACAAAGTGGCCGCGCCGGCATTTCTCGAAAACATTTTGAGGGAAACGGGACCGGAGTTCGCCGTAGCCATCGGTTTGGCCCTCCGAAGGCTTGCAGATAGCGAATAAAATCGGTATAATAATGGTAGAAAGGAGGTGAAAAGTGACTGAAGTGGTACGGCGCAAGAACTTCTTGGTTGTCGAAGGCCGATTGCTTGCGGATGGCAGACAAGGGCAGTTGACGCCCGAGGAATGGCTCTACGAATATGACCAGGTCAAGGATGAGCTGGTCGGCGCTCAGGTGGCGGTCGTTGCCGAATTCAAAGAGCGTATCCGCAAACAAGTCGTGGAGCGCGCGATGGATGTCGTCGCTTTGTAGGAGTGGCCTATGTCACACCCGTATGTCGTTGAAGCCGAGCAGAATCAGACCCACCGAAGTTAAATACCGCCGTAAGGCGAGAAATACACTTCAGTGCTGATTCTCTCGGCTTTTGTCATTTATAAAGTTATAAACACTTGCGGCTAGGGCTTGTATCCATTCTGTTCTATAATTTGGAGTGGATGGAACCCAAATTTCAATCATCTTTCATACCCAAGAGTCCCATCGGGAGCTCCGGCGCTACCCTGCCCACGCAAGGCAGGAGAAGCGAGCGCAATCTTTTCGGTTTTGTCTCCACTGCCGTCTTTTCTCTCTCGGTCATCTTGGCGATGGCCGTTTTCGGCTACAGCTATTACCTCAAATATGCCATCGCCAAGATGGCTACCCAGATTGAGGGCGGCCGGGCCGAACTTCAGCCCGAGAAAGTGAACGAACTCATTCGTCTCAACGACCGCATCAACTCTACCCAGGACCTCATCGGCACTCACTTGCTCTTATCGCCACTCTTTAAATTCCTGGAAGCTTCGACCATCAAGAACGTGCGCTTCACCAGTTTCAGTTACGAGATGAACCAAAGCGGTCTGCGGCTTTCGATGAGAGGGGAGGCCAGGAGTTATTCGGCGCTGGCGCTGCAGGCAGACCTCTTCAGCAAAAGCGGGCTTTTGGAGAACGTGGCTTTCTCCGACCTGGTCCTGGATGAAAAGGGTAACGTCATCTTTTCCTTCCAGGCTTCCGTTGACCCGGGACTCCTCTCCTACCAGAGAAGCCTCTCGGGTACAACTGTGCCGGTCGTAGCGCCGGCCGCAACGGTCGTGGCCACTACGACCGATTCGACGGGTTCACGGCAAGCCGCCACTTCGACGCCGCGGGCCGCGACCACCTCACCTCAAACCGCTCAATAATATGAATCCCGTTAGAAATTTACAAATCAAAACTAGTGGTAAAATTATTCAAATTAAATTTCTAATGGGATGAAAAACACCACCGCCTTATTGCTGCTCTTCCTCTCGGTCGCTCTTTTCTACACTTTCACCAGACCTTATTACGAAAAGGTCCAGACTTTGAGGACCTCGGCCGCCGATTATCAGAATGTGCTCGACAATATGAGCCGCATCGCCGAGACCCGCGACCAGCTCCTGGTCGATTACAACGGCATTCCCAAAGTCGAAATCGAACGTTTAGGCAAGGTGCTACCCGACCATGTCGACACGGTCCGGATGGCCCAGGAACTCGATACCATCGCTTCAGCTCACGGTATCGCTTTGAAGAATGTGCGCATCGACGCGGCTTTCGCCCAGGACGCCTCGCTCCCGGTCTTGCCGGAAAACGAGAAGCCTTACAATAAAATTACCCTGACCTTCGGTTTCATTTCCAATTACGCCAATTTCCGCCGGTTTCTCGAGGACCTCGAGAAGAGTTTGAGAATCATGGATGTGAGAGGCCTGGTCTTCCAGAACAGCGAATCCGGCCTTTCCGAGTATCAGACCTCCATCGACACTTATTGGCTGCGCGCGCCGGTTTCCGAGTCGGATACCACTCTCGTTAAAACGGCCAACGAGCTTTCCGGCATCGATTTCAAAAACAATCTCTTCACCGCCCTCGCTTACCGGTTTCTGACTGACTTCAGCACCGCAATTCCCTCCGAACCGGTCGGCAGGCCGAATCCCTTTGATGTGATAGGGCGGGATTAAAGGCTATGGCTACCACTCCTCCGAGCAAAAGTACGAAGGGTACCGTACCTGAGAGAAGTCTCAAGGATATGGAAGTTTCGGGCAAAATTCTGGAATATATTCCGGAAGATTCGGCCATTCACTACAAAGTGGTGCCCATCGGGGTCAAAGACGGCGTGCTTGAGGTGGGAGCGCTCGACCCCAACGACCTGGAGGCGCGCGACGCACTCAACTTCATCTCGGCGCGCATCGGCATGCCTTACAAGCTCTTTCTCATCAGCAACGAAGATTTCCAGGAAGCGCTCAAACAGTACGAAGGCCTCTCGGGAGAGGTGACCAAGGTGCTCTCTGAACTCAAGAGCGCAAGTGTAACCGAAGATGCGGTGAATAAAGAAAAAGTCGATGATGATAACCTGCAGGCAAAAATAGTCGAAGATGCCCCGGTTACCAAGATTGTCGCCACTATTTTAAACTATGCTTCGGAAGGCAATGCTTCTGACGTTCATATCGAACCGACCAGAGAAAATGTCCGGGTGCGCTTCCGTGTCGACGGGCAGCTCAACACCTCGCTTTTGCTGCCTTCCGAAGTCCATTCTTCAGTGGTGGCCCGTATCAAGGTACTTTCCAACATGCGTTTGGATGAGAAGAGGAAGCCGCAGGACGGCCGCTTCTCGGCCACCATCGAGGGAGCAAAAATCGATTTCCGAGTCTCGACTTTCCCCACCTATTACGGAGAAAAGATTGTGATGCGCCTCCTCGACCAGTCAAAAGGGGTGGCCGAACTCGACAAACTCGGCCTTTCGGAGAGGAATCTCAATCTGTTGCGCGCGGCCATCAAGCGTCCGTACGGACTAGTGCTTATTTCCGGCCCGACCGGTTCCGGCAAATCGACAACGCTCTACGCCATGCTCAAAGAAGTCGACCGCGATCACCGGAATGTCCTGTCGCTCGAAGACCCGGTCGAATATTCCATCGAAGGAGTCTCACAGTCGCAAATCCACCCCGAAATCGATTACACCTTCGCCAACGGTTTGCGCACCACTTTGCGCCAGGACCCTGACATCATCATGGTCGGGGAAATCCGCGACAAAGAAACCGCCCAGCTCGCCATTCACGCGGCGCTCACCGGTCACCTGGTGCTCTCGACCATCCACACCAACAACGCTTTGGGAGTCATCCCGCGCCTTATCGCCATGGGCGTCGACCCTTACCTCATTGCGCCGACCCTTATTCTCACCATGGCTCAGCGACTGGTCAGGAAATTGTGCCCGGGCACCGGCAAGTCGATTCCGGTCGAAGGCTCCATCAAAATCATGATTGATAAGCAGTTCGAGGACTTGCCGACTGAATTCAAAAAGCAGATTCCGTTCGGCAAGGAAATCTACGAAATCGAGCCGACATCCACCTGCTTAAACGGCATCTCGGGACGCATCGCGGTGGCGGAAGTCTTCGATATGAACAAAGAGGTCGAAGCCATCATCCTCAAGGACCCGACCGAGCAGGCACTCTACAAAGTGGCCCGCGCCCAAGGCATGCTTTCGATGAAAGAAGACGCCATTACCAAAGCCTTTCTACGCGTCATTCCATTTGAAGAAATTAATACGCTATAACCCCCACACCTATCTTGCCATTGGTTTTAATGCAAGGTTAAAATATTTACAAGCAAATATGCCTACTCGAAAAATAATTGATATTCCAAAACGTAGTAAAACCAATTGCATTGATAGCAAGATAGGTGTGGGGGTATAATAAGACATGGCCAAAAAGTATACAGTCCTCTTGGTAGACGACGACAAATTCCTGCTCGAAATGTACCGCAAGAAATTCGAATCGAGCGGCACTACGGTTGATGTGGCCGTCGGCTCGGCGGAAGCACTCTCCAAGCTTCGCGGGGGAGCCAAGCCCGATATTCTCATTCTCGACATCATCATGCCCGGCATGGATGGACTGGAACTGCTGCAGGCCATCCGCAAGGAAAAACTGGCCGAAAGCGCCACCATCATCATGCTCACCAACGAAAGCGGCCGTGACAAGATTGAACAGGCCAAAAAACTCGGCATCAAGGGCTACATCGTCAAGGCGACCAGCATCCCGACCGAAGTGGTCGAAGAAGCCCTGAAAATCGCCAATCTCCAGATGCCCGGAGGGAAATAATCAAAGCCCATGCCTCAAAACAAACTTTTAAACGAACTGGTTTCCACGGTCGTCAAAGAGGGAGCTTCGGACCTCCATCTTTCGGAAGGCCGGCCACCGACCATCAGGGTTTCCGGCTTTCTTATTCCGCTTTCCAAACTACCGCCCTTAACGCGCGCGGATATGGACGGGTTTCTCCTGATGATGCTCTCGCCGTTCAATAAAAGGGAATTCGACGAGCAGAAAGAAACCAATTTTGCCTGGAGTGCCGAGGACGGTCGCCGTTTCCGCTGTAACGCCTTTCTCTCGCTCAGTCGCATTGGCATTGCCATGAGACTGGTGCCAGCCGAGATCAAGAGTTTCGAAGAATTGAATTTGCCGCCCATTCTCGAGACTTTCGCTCGCCGTCAGCAAGGCTTCTTTCTGGTGGTCGGTCCCGTGGGCGTGGGCAAGTCGACGACCATGGCGACCATGGTCGAAGCCATCAATCGCGAACGGCTCGAGCACATCATTACCATCGAGGACCCGATTGAATTCATCTTCGAACCCAAAAAAGCGCTCGTCGACCAGCGCGAGGTCAAACTTGATACGCCCGATTTCCACACCGCCCTCGAGGGAGTCTTCCGCCAGGATGCCGACGTGGTTATGATCGGGGAAATGCGCGACCCGGAAACCATCTCAACCGCCGTGACGGCCGCCGAAACCGGCCACCTGGTGCTCTCGACTTTGCACACCAATACCGCCGGCCAGACGGTGGACCGCATCATCGACTCTTTCCCGGCCGACCAGCAGACCCAAATCAGGATTCAGCTGGCCGGGTCTCTCTTGGGCATTTTCTCTCAGCGTTTACTGCCGAGGATTTCCGGCGGCCTCATTCCGGCTTTTGAACTGCTCATCAACAACAACGCCGTGGCCAACCTCATCCGCGAGAAGCGCACGCATGAGCTGAACTCGGTCATCGAGACCGGCTCCGAAGAGGGGATGATCGACCTCAACCGCTCGCTCGCCGAACTGGTCCGCAAAGGCGAGGTGACGGCCGAAAACGCCTTCAAATTCTCGGCCAATCCCAGGACGCTCGAGCGCATGATTTAGATTCGACAAGCTCACTATAAATAAAACCATGCTTTTCAATTACAAAGCCCTTGAAAATTCCGGTAAGCGCGTGGCGGGAGCCATCGAGGCGGTTTCGCTCGACGTAGCAGTCGGCTCTCTCCAGAAACGAGGGCTGATTATCGCCCAAATCGAGCCAGCCGAAAAGACTCCCTGGTACGAGCGTTTCTCGGTCGGCAAGAACATTTCGAGCAAGGATGTGGTCATTCTCTCGCGCCAGATGGCCACCCTCTTTGAAGCGCAGGTTTCCGCTCTCAAAATTTTCAACTTGCTCGCTACCGAGACGGAAAATCAAGCGTTGAGGAAAAAACTCTCCGAAGTAGCCTCGGACCTGCAGGGAGGTAGCACTATTTCAAAAGCGCTGGCCAAGCATCCGGAAGCTTTTTCCGAATTTTACGTCAACATGGTCAAGTCTGGCGAAGAGACCGGCAAACTGAGCGAAACCTTCTCGTACCTGGCGGACTATCTCGACCGCAATTACGAAATGATTTCCAAAGCCAAGAACGCCCTCATCTATCCGGCTTTCGTCGTCACTGTTTTCGTGGCGGTCATGGTTCTCATGTTTACCGTCATCATCCCGAAAATCAGTCTGATTATCGTCGAGTCGGGGCAGCCTATCCCGTTTTACACCCGGTTCGTTTTCGGCATTTCCCACTTTTTCCTGAGTTACGGCATTATCCTTGTCATACTCTTGATCGTCCTCGGTTTCTTTACGGTGCGCTATATCCGTACACCAGCGGGAAGCGCCTCTTTCGCCCGCTTCAAACTTGAAGTTCCTTTCCTCGGCGGACTCTACAAGAAGCTCTATCTTTCCATCATTTCGGACAATATGAGCACCATGGTGCGTTCCGGTATTCCCATGGTCAAAGCTATCGAAGTAACCGGCTCGGTGGTGGACAACGCTATTTATAAAAAACTGCTGAATGAGACCTTGCTTGCCGTCCGAAGCGGTAAATCGCTCTCACAGGCTTTTTCCGACTACCGGGAAATCCCGACCATGCTTGTCCAGATGATTAAAGTGGGAGAGGAGACCGGCGAGTTGGGCAATATTTTCCGCACCATGGCCCACTTCTACCAACGAGACGTCATTAACACTATCGACACCCTGGTCAGTCTCATCGAGCCGGTCATGATCGTCCTTTTGGGCCTCGGGGTGGGAATTCTGCTCACTTCCGTCCTCATCCCCATCTACGACATCGCCAATTCGGCCGGTTTGTAGGGGAGTTATCCACATAGTTAGACGGCCGGCGGTATAAAGGGTTATAATAAAGCCATTCACTAACAGGTGATTTAATAGTTTAGGTAAAATTCTTAAAACAATGATTAGAAAAGAAAACAGAGGCTTCACCCTCATCGAACTTCTGGTGGTCATCGCCATCATCGGCATTCTCTCTTCGGTGGTGCTGGCCTCTCTTAATACCGCGCGCGGCAAGGGCAACGACGCCAAGGTCAAGGCCCAGCTTTCAGGAGCACGTGCGTCTGCCGAAATCTACTACGATACGAACGGAAGTTACGGCACTGCTACCGCTGATTGCGACAACATGTTTGACGACGCTACGTCAGGCATGCTCTCTTACGCTACGCAAAGCAATTATCCGACCAACGCCACTCTCGAATGTGTTTCAACTGGCACGGCTTACGCCATGTCGGCTCTGCTTCCCGGCGAAGGCGGCACGAACAATTGGTGTGTCGATAGCACTGGCGCATCCAAGAAGAATGGCACCGATTTGATTGGTTCCGGTGACGCTGTCTGCTAACCTGAGAAACCCTCGTCTGTTATACTGAAAGGATGACCGCGGTCATCCTTTTCGTATTGGGCGCGATTGTCGGCAGTTTTCTCAATGTCGTTGGACTTAGGTTTAATTCCGGGCTCACTTACGGCGGACGTTCCGCGTGCGCGACATGCGCTAGAGAACTTAGATGGTGGGAATTAATTCCGATACTTAGCTTCTTGACTCTTCGCGCACGCTGTTCTGGATGCAGGACCAAGATTTCCTGGCAGTACCCTCTGGTCGAGCTTTGGACTGGCCTAATTTTTGCCACCGTTCCTTGGGTTTTTATCCCATCCTTTGCGTTGTTTGTGGTGATTACCATTTATGACCTTCGGCATAAAATTATTCCCGATGCTTTGGTCTTCTTGAGTATCGTACTGGCACTGCTTTTGAGAATCATTTTGGGTGGCTCTCTCTTGGATTGGCTTGCCGGAGTGATTATTTTTACCTTTTTCGCGTCAGTCTGGTTTTTGAGCCACGGACGGGCGATGGGTTTCGGGGATGCCAAACTCTCTCTGGCCATCGGGCTGCTTTTGGGGGGAGCGGCCGGTTTGTCGGCCGTCGTGGTCGCTTTCTGGCTGGGCGCTTTCTTCGGACTAGCAATGTTTTTCTCGGGACGCATCAGCCCTTTGTTAAGAGGGGCTAAAAATATTACAATGAAGACGGAGATTCCCTTCGCGCCGTTTCTAGTTTTGGGAGCCTGGTTGAGTTTAGTTTTTAATCTCGATTTATTGCATGTCTCATTATTATTTTAAAAAAAATTATCGCGGCTCCGCCAAGGCGGGGAAGGGCTTCAGCCTCGTCGAATTCCTGATCACTATCGGCATCGTCTTTGTCATCATGACGGTGGTGCTGACCAACCAGAATACTTATACCGACTCGGTCGCATTGACCAGTCTGGCTGACGAGATAGGTCTGACGGTCTCGCAGGCGCAAGCTTACGGCATTGGCGTCAAAGAAGTGCTGCCGGGTTCAAGCGATTTCAGCGCTTCCTTCGGCCTCTCCATAAGCCTGCTCGGTTCCGGTTCGAACAAAGACTATATTTTTTTCGCCGACCGGGACAGCGACGGAGTCTATGACGGCGACTGGACCTGCCAAACGGGGGGAGCAAACGAATGTCTGGACAAAGCCACAATCTCCCGAGGTAATTACATCGATTCGCTCTGCGCCGTCCGCTCTTCCGGCGGCGATATTTGCAATCTCGGTCGCATTGAAATTACTTTCGTCCGTCCGAGTACCGAAGCCAGGCTGCTTTTCTTCAACAACGGCGGGCAATCCTACAATCCCGGCAATATCACCGGCGCGCGCATCGTGCTCAAGAGTCCGGGCGGTCTGACCAGAGCGGTATTGGTTTATAATACCGGACAGGTCTCAATACAATAATTTGACAAACTCACTATAAATAATGAAAAGAGGCTTTACATTGATAGAACTGATGACGGCCGTTACCATTTTCACCGTCATCATGACCATTTCGACCGGCTCGATTATCGGCATCTTCGACGCCAATCGCAAATCGCGTTCGCTTAAAACGGTTATGAGCAATATCAATCTAACCGTCGAGAGCATGGCCAAAGAAATGCGTTTCGGCCGGAATTATCATTGCGGTTCCGGGGCCGTCACCACGCCGCAAAACTGCGCTTCCGGAGATACGCTGATGAGCTTTCTCTCAACCGACGATACGCAGATTACCTACCGTCTTAACGGCACCACCATCGAAAAAAAGATCGATAACGACCCTTACGCAAGCGTCACCGCTCCAGGCACGCTCATCGACAGCCTGACTTTCTATACTCTTGGCGCGGGCACGGGCAACAATCTCCAGCCGAAAGTCATCATTGTGGTAAAAAGTCACGTGGGCACCGGCAAGAGCCGGACGGATTTCGTCCTGGAGACCTTGGTCTCTCAGCGCGTACTCGATATATGAATCCCGTACGAAATAAATTTAATTTTAAGGTTATGCGTAACACAACGGAAATTTCGTACGGGATGAAAAAAGGGTTTACCATCATCGAAAGTCTCGTGGCCATCTCGATACTGGTCGCCATTATTACGGCCGCGACCAGCGCCGTGCAATCCGGCATCTCTTCCTATATTTTCTCCAAAGACCAAATCATTTCGTTTTATCTGGCTCAGGAAGGCTTCGAGCAAATCCGGAACATTCGCGATGAAAACCGTCTCAATAGCCGCAATTGGCTCGCGGGTATCGCGGAAAACGGGAGCGACCCGTGCTGGTTCGGCAGCGCCTGCACTGTCGATCCGATAGTGAGCGCCGTTCCATCTCGCTGTACGAGCGGTCCCGGGAATTGCCCAGTCCTGCGGCAGGATACCGTGACCGGCTTTTTCGGTTACAATGCCGCTTGGCCGGCCACTATCTTTCGCCGGGAGATTACGCTCACTTCAATCAATGCCGATGAAATCGCGGTGACGGTCACGGTTAATTGGTCGAAGGGGACGGTCAGCCGGCAATTCAAGGCTCGCGAAAATCTTTTAAACTGGCAATGATATGAATAACCGACAAAAAAGGCAAAAAGGTTTTACACTTTTCGTCGCACTGGTGATAGCGGGAACGCTCCTCCTGATTTCGACCGCGGTGGTGAGTCTCGCGGTCAAGCAGGCCCTGATCTCTTCGGCCGGCAGCGAATCACAGCACGCTTTCTACGCCGCCGATACCGGCATCGAGTGCGCGCTTTACTGGGACGTGAAGAACCCCAGCGGGTCAAGCGCTTTCGCGACCTCGACCGGCTCAACCATCTTCTGCAATCGTGACGTCAATAACCTCGGCAATCAATGGGTGGTGGGCGGCAGTTATACGAGCGTCATCAACCGTATCGATTTCCTACCCGACCCGTATTGCGCCATCGTGACGGTTACCAAGGGGCTTGATGGCAGTACCCAAATAGAATCAAAAGGCTACAATACCTGTGCCGTCGGCAATCCACGCCGGGTCGAGCGCGCCGTCCGGGCCACTTATTAAGATGTTGATTTCCAAGAAGACAATAGAGAGAGTAAGGGCGCTTCGGAGGGCTATCGAGCGGCATAACCGCCTTTACCATACGCTGGACCGGCCCGAGATTTCCGACGAGGCTTACGACGCACTAGTGCGGGAACTGGAAGAATTGGAAGCACAATACCCGGCCCTGGCCGATATCGAGTCGCCGACTCAGAAAGTGGGCTCCGAGGTGCTCGAGAAATTCGAAAAGGTCGAGCATACCGTACCGCAATGGTCGTTCAACGACGCCTTTACTGAAGAGGACCTGCGCGCTTTCGACGAGAGAGTGAGAAAAGGTCTCGGTACTACTCCCGAATACCTGGCCGAATTGAAAATCGACGGCCTCAAGGTCGTGCTCACTTATGAAAAAGGCCGGCTGGTCACCGCCGCCACGCGCGGCGACGGGCGGGTCGGCGAAAATGTCACCAACAACGTCCGCCAGATTGTCTCCATCCCGTCCGCGCTCGAACGTCCGGTCTCCATCATCGTCGAGGGTGAAATCTGGATGCCGAAAAGCGTTTTCGACCAACTCAACCGCGAAAGAAAGAAGAGGGGAGAGGAACTCTTTGCCAATCCGAGGAATATTGCGGCGGGTTCCATCCGGCAGCTTGACCCGGCCGTGACCCGCTCTCGCCAGCTTGATTCGTTTATTTACGATATCGCTTATATAGACCCAAGGTCAGACCTTAAGAGGTCCCAAGGTCTGACCTTAAAAACTCAAGAAGAGGAGTTGAAACTGCTCAAACAGCTTGGTTTTAAAATCAATCCGCACTTTAGAAAATTTGAAGATATAGACGGAGTAATCAAATATGGGAAAGAGTGGGAGAAGAAGAAAGAGAAGGAAGATTATCTTTTGGACGGAATAGTGGTCAAGGTAAATGACAGGAAATGGCAGGAGACGCTCGGCTACACCGCGAAGGCTCCGCGTTTCGGCATCGCCTTCAAGTTCCAGGCCGAGCAGGTGACTACGGTGGTCGAGGATATCAAACTGCAGCTCGGCCGGACCGGCGTGCTGACTCCAGTGGCGGTACTGCGCCCCGTGGCGGTGGCGGGCTCGACGGTCTCACGCGCCACTCTGCACAACGAAGACGAAATCAGGAGGAAAGACATCCGTATCGGAGACACCGTCATTCTCCAGAAAGCGGGCGATGTCATCCCCGAGGTGGTCGGGCCGCTTGTCGAACTGCGAACGGGCAAAGAGCGGCTTTTCAAATTCCCGACCCACTTTCCGCTCTGCGGCGGCGACGGGCGCATCGAGCGCATCCCCGGCCAGGCCGCTTACCGTTGTGTCGCCAAGAGTTCTTATGAGCAGCAGCGGCGGAAACTGACGCATTTCGCCTCGCGCAATGTTTTCAATATCGAGGGTATGGGACCGAAGGTGGTCGGGGCTTTGATGGCGGCCGAAATCATTTCCGACTTCGCCGACATCTTCAGTATGAAAAAGGGCGACCTCGAGATGCTTGAACGTTTCGGCGAGAAATCCATTGAAAATCTTTTAAAGGCTATTGAGCAGGCGAGAGGTGTCACTCTCGCGCGCTTCATCGCCTCGCTCTCGATACCGCAAGTGGGGGAAGAGACGGCGCGCGACCTGGCGGAGCATTTCCAAACGGCCGAGAAATTCTCTAAAGCGGAGGTGGGTAAGCTGGCCGAAATAGCAGGAGTCGGGCCGGTGGTTTCGGCCGCTATTATCGAGTGGTTCAAAGACCGAGAAAACCGGAAGCTCTACGAACGTCTTTTAAAGCAGGTACGTATCGCGCCGGTTAAAAAAGCGCTACACGGCAAACTGCCGTTCTCGGGAATGAGTTTCGTCTTGACCGGCACGCTTGAAAAAATGCCGCGCGAAGAAGCCAAGGAAAAAATCCGCTCTCTCGGTGGAGAAATATCCGAGTCGGTTTCCAAAAAGACCTCTTGCGTGGTGGCAGGGGAGAATCCCGGAGAGAAACTGCAAAAAGCGGAGACGCTGGGAGTAAAGGTATTAACCGAAGCGGAGTTTCTGGCGCTACTTGATAGTCAATCATAAATAAGGCATAATTATCCTAGACAAGGAGGTACAGCGATGTGATAAAACCGCGTCCGCCGCCGTCATAAGTCTGGAGATTTCTCCACTTCACCGGGCTTATCAACGAAGATTGAAGATTTCTCGGAGTTTCTATGGCGAACCCACCTCTTCCGCGCGTGACTTGCAGCAAGTGCTGCAAAAGCCAGCCTTGGCGGGGAC
>LCQJ01000003.1 GCA_001004085.1 Parcubacteria group bacterium GW2011_GWA2_50_10b | reverse complement strand
TGTATGAGGCCACCCACTTTTGCACTCTGCCGGTAATATCGATGTTTTACTCGGCTTCCATGATAACAGAAACTGTACCGGCGTCATCTTGTTATCGAAAGCATAGTGGACTCGCTTGGTGTTGTACCAGACCAGATAGTCCATGAGCTTATCGTTAAAAGCTCCGCAATCAAGCAAGAGCCCTTTGTGATAGTTCAGGAACTCTTCTTGGAGAGTGCGGTTGAACCTCTCCACATGAGCATTCATCTTGGGAGTTCTTGGATAGGTGTGGTAGTGAGTGATTTGAAGTTTAAGAAGCTCGGCTATGAAGTGCTTCTTGAATTCAGAGCCGTTATCGGTGAGAACAAAGGTCACCGGATACGGGAATAAGAGGCAAAACATTTTGAAGAATTCAGCTGCTGCTTTGGAAGCATGAGAACTGGTAGCCCAAGCGAAACTGAAACGTCCGAAGATATCTTCGCAAGTAATCACATAGCGTCTGGCACCATGAATAATCTCCTCAACTGTATCTAAGCCAATACAGTGGCCGGGATATTTAGCTTTGAAATCAAGAGGTTTTCTTAGTATCTTTTGATGATTAGTTTTCTTCACTCTGCCGAAGTGGGAAAGCTTTGAAGGGAATTTTCGCAATCCTCCCATGTCCTTGATTAGCCTGCCAATAGTTCGCGGTTTAGGGCATTTAAGATTCAGTGAATCACAGAATTCTTTGAGTAACGGATAAGCTTTCTCTTTGCCCAGATTAGGATGCTCCTCTCTCAGTCTTCGTAGTTCATCTAATATGCGAGAATTCCAAGCGCGCTTTCGTACCACCTTGGGTCTAGTACTTTTCTTGTTTAGGGCATCCAGTTTGCCCTCGCCTTTTTTGAGGGCACTCTTCCAGTTGAAGAGGGTGCGTCTTTTCACTTTGAAGGCATCTAGGGTGGCGGAAAGGCCATGCTTGGACCAGAAAGCCAGAATCTCCGTCCTCTTAACAGCTGTTTTGGTAATCATATCTCGGAAGCGTATCACGCGCTCCCAAGTACTGATAAAGCCTTTAGTTCCTCTAAACTTATTGAAAATTCGCATCTCCTTTGGGTTTTAAGGAGTGCAATATGTATGTGGCCTTATGCAGCAAATTTTAGGGCAATTAAGTATATAGTTCCCATAATGAAGTGCTTGACAAGCGGTTTAATATATGATAAGATATACAAAGATGCCTCAGGTAGATGTTCTGAGAGACAATCGGGCCGTCATCCACTCATTCGTGGACGGCGATCGGATCGTGCGGCCAACGTTTCGGGAAACCAACAGCTAAAACCTAACACCTTCTTCTAGGCCTCTCCGCCCTGTGGCTCGTCAAGCACAGAAGCGCTGAGGAAGCAGAGCGGTATCTGGATGAATACATCCAGAGAAACTCTAGCCGAATCCGCCACTAACATGGCGATTGTTCTCTACGAGTTGTCATCGCAGACTCGGTTACTCAAATGCGTGCCCGGTAAAGCTCCGGGTCAACAAAACAATGCAAAAAGGGCGCCGGAGAATCCGTCGCCCTTTTTTGTTTGTACCGAGGAAACTTTTAAGATGCGTTTAGTTCCGCATCGAGATTGTCGATCTCGGTCGATTCAAGGTCGACTTCGATGGCAGCAGTGTCATCCGATTGGCTTTGCGTGGTGATGGCGTTAACTTCCTCGTTGAAGGCTTGCTCTTCGGCGCGCTGGTTCATGAAGTAGAGGGCGCCGAAGATAACTACGGCAAGCACAATGATGCCGCCGATAATTGGCCCGGCTACGCTGCTTTTCGGCTCACTCATGCCCGGAACCTGCCCCATCTGCCCCATGTTGGGAATCGGAGCGGGGGTGGGAGTGGGTGCCGGTGCGGGTGCCGCGGGTGAAGGGGCGGGGGGCTGATTGGGGTTGTTGGTTTGGTCCATGTGTGTTGTTGGTTAACGATAATTAACGCTTTTGACTACTCCTCGGTGGTCGTGGCGGTTGAGGTAGCGCTTCTTTGAATCTCGGCGCGGATACTTCCGAGCGCACGCAACGCCTCCATGAGACTCCGGTGAGCTTCCTTGATGTGACCTTTGGCGATAGTGGCGGTCTCACGAACCTTCTCGAAATTCTCCTGGGCTTTGTCTCCGGAGAAATCGATTGAAGCGAAGAGGGCAATGCTCGTCTTAGCCTCGGAGAGATGGTTCTTGGCTTCCTCGACAAATGCTTCCGGCCTCAAAGTGTCTCCGCCAGCTACTTTGACCTTCTCAATCCGGGATTCCAATCTGGTAATGATTCCTTCCAGGCGCTTGACGGTAGCCGCAAACACCCTGGCTGTCTGTTCGGCTTTTCTTTTGGCCAAACTTCTCTGCATTTCGACCCGGGCGGCCGTGCTTGAGGCCTTGCGGGCTTCGGCTTGAGCCTTGATTTCGGCCAAGCGTGCGGTAGAAGAAGCCTTTCTAGCTTCGATTTCGGTCCGGAGGTCCGTGCGAATCTGCATCATGGGCGTATTGCTGGCCCGGCCATTGGTATTGCGCATTGTTTCTTGCGCCATCGCGGTTGAAGCGGAAGTAGAAATGGCCAGAACGGCAATAAAGGTAATGATTTTATAATTCATCGTTTTGGGTTAACTCTTAATCAGCCGTGACCGAAGATTGTATTATAACCAATTACCGCTAACCCTGCGAATGCTTTTCGTTATAGAGTTTTAATCCTTCCTCGAAAGCACTTTCGGCCTCGCTTCGGCCTTTGAAACCGGTGACTTCCACCACTTTGTCCTGCAATTTCTTGTAAGTGCTGTAAAAATGCTCGATTTCCTTGAGCGTGTGGGGATTGATATCGGAGAGGTCCTTGAGAGTGGCGAAACGGGGGTCGTCGACCGGCACCGCGATAATTTTATCATCGCCTTCACCGGAATCAATCATGTTCATGATAGCCACCGGCCTGGCGCGCACCAAAATGCCCGGCATCAGGGGATAAGTGGTCAAGAGGACGACGTCCAACGGGTCGTTGTCGTGCCAGAGCGAGCGAGGCACAAAGCCGTAATCGAATGGAAAGTCCTGTGCGGTATGTGCCACCCGGTCAAGGGCGATGAGCCCGGTCTTCTTGTCTATCTCGTATTTGTTTTTCGAACCTTTGTTGATTTCGACGATGACATTCATCGCTTCTTTCGAACCCGGTTCTATGTCGTGCCAGAGATTCATCCCGTTAGAAGTTACTTCGATTAAATTTCATAATATTATTATATCCCACTAAAGTATATTGAGTTAGACTTCTAATGGGATTCATATGGTTTTATTATCTTCTGGAACCTCCGCTACTGCAAGCTCTTCGCCCCGTGCTGATTGAATATCAATTCTCCAGCCGGTCAGTTTCGCCGCCAGGCGCACGTTCTGCCCGCCCTTGCCGATAGCGAGAGACTGCTGGTCTTCAGCCACAATGACGATGGCCGCCTTTTCCCCGCCCGACCGAAGACCGTCTTCGGTCATTCGGGCAGGCTCCTCATTAATCTTGATTTCGATGATTTTGGCGGGGGAGAGGGCTTCCTCGATGAACTTTTTGGGTTCCGGAGACCATTCGATGATGTCGATTTTCTCGCCGCGCAATTCCGACATCACGGTCGAGACCCTGACGCCGCGCTGGCCGACAAGGGCACCGACCGGGTCGATGTGAGCATCGGCGGCCACGGCCGCAATCTTTGAGCGGTAACCGGCTTCGCGGGCGATTGCTTTGATAATCACGGCGCCATTGGCCAATTCCGGAGCTTCGGCTTCAAAAAGTTTCTCGAGGAATTTCGGATGCGAGCGCGACAGGCGCAGAAAGACGCCGCGTTGGCTTTCTTCCACCCGGTAGAGATAAGCGCGCACCCGCTCGCCCTGGCTGAAGCGCTCGCCCGGAATCTGCTCTTCATAAGGCAAAAGCCCGGTTGCCCGTCCCATGTCGACGAAAATATTGCCGCGCTCGATGCGCTGGACCGTGCCGGAGACGATTTCGCCTTCGCGTTTGCCGAATTCGGAGACCACGGAAGTCTTTTCCGCCTCACGGATTTTCTGCATGATGACTTGCTTGGCGGTCTGGGCGGCGATACGGCCGTATTCCCCCTTGCTCTCGATAGGGAAGATGATTTCTTCATCCAATTGCGCGTCTTTCTTGATTTTGCGCGCGTCGGCCAGGAGGATATGATGCTCGGGATTGTATAAAACGCGCTGATCCTCGCTCCCCAAGGTCAGGCCTTGAGATTCAGTATCTAAGGCCTGACCTTTTTCCGCTTCGTCCTCGTCGAAAATGACCCTCGATTCGTCGACCACGATTTTGACCTGGTAGAAATGGGTTTCGCCGGTATTGAGGTCGAAGGTGGTGCGGATAATCTGGCCTTTCTTGCCGTATTCCTTCTTGTAGGCGGTGGCGAGGGCGGCTTCGATGGCTTCGATGATGGAGGCGCGCGGAATGCCGCGCACTTCTTCGAGTTCGCTTAAGACCGAATTAATGACTTTAAGGTCAAACATATTTGTATTTTTATGTAAGAAGTTCGCCTTTCGGCGAACTTCTCGATTCCACTATTACCTACTTAGTATATCAGAACAGAAAAAAACTGCAAGTCTCAAGGTCTCATATCTTTTTTACATGTTTTTGAAGCCAAGAAGCGATAGCTCTCGGGTCAAGCTTGTCACCTATCACACGCAAAGCAAATTTCTCGATCTCGCCTTCATGCGCTGTAGAGACAAAACCATTATTTTCCAGGAAAACAAAAGCGCATGTCATACCAGTTCTTTTATTACCATCGACAAAAGGATGATTCATCAGAATCTCTCTAATATAAACAGCTGCTTTCAAGAAAGCGGTAGGATAAAGCTCTTGGCTAAAAACTTTTTGTTTTGGAGAGTTTTCCAAGCTGAAAATAGCGTGATTATCACGCACGCCATGAGAACCGGACGTTTCATCAATAGTCATGGAGTGAATTTGAAGAATATCCTCCCTTGAAAGATACTTCACCTTATTTGTCAGCTAGAGTCTCTAAGTCTTTGCGATAGCGATTGATGAAATTGTAAGTTAACTCAGCAATTCTTTCTTGCCTTTTAGATGGTTTTGCCATAGGACGAATGGAAACCAGTTGCTCTTTAGAATTAACATCAACGACCACTTCATCGCCAAAGGCTAAACCAAGCTCTTTAAGAGACTTTTTAGGGATAATTACCGCGGCGGAATCGCCGACTTTTATTACTTTTTGAGTCATTATAGTATTATTATAATATAACGTTATTAAATTGCAACTCTTACTAAGAGGCGCCGCAGCTGTACAGCTCCGGCGCCCTTGGCTCAATCGCATTTGAGCCATGCGCCCCCCATTTGAGGAGGGTCGCACAATATTATAACATAGCTTGCGAGGCGAGTCGAAGTGTGCTATACTTATAACGTGATTTCAAAGACCAAAAAGCAAAAGCTCATCAAGGAAGTCGGTAGGCACGACACGGACACCGGCTCTCCTGAAGTGCAAATTTCCATATTGACGAAGCGTATCGAGGAACTTTCCAAGCACCTTAAAACGAACGCGAAGGACAATCACTCGCGTCGCGGTCTCCTCGCCATGGTGGCCAACCGCCAGTCGCATATGAAATATCTGGAAAAGAAGAGCCCGAAACGAGCTCTCGCTCTGCAAAAGAAACTTGGTCTTAAGAAATAACACGGGCAGGTTCTAGGTGCTAGGTTCTAGGGACTAGCTTAGAGAATCTGAATCAGAATTTAATTTTACTAGAAGCAAGCCCCTAGCACCTAGAACCTAATTTCATGACAGTTATCAAACACAAAGCCCAGCGGGTCGGCATTTTTATAGACACGCAAAACATTTATCACAGCGCCAAGAACCTGCATCACGCCAAGGCTAACTTCGGCGCCATTCTCAAGGACGCCCTTGACGGGCGGGTGCTCATCCGCGCCATGGCCTACGTGGTCACCACGGAAAGCGGGGAAGAGACGGCCTTTTTCGGCGCGCTTGAAAAAGCGGGGATAGAAGTGCGTTCCAAACCGCTTCAGATTTTCCTCGGCGGCGCCAAAAAAGCCGATTGGGACGTAGGTCTCGCCATCGATGCCGTGACCATGGCCCCCAAACTCGACAGCGTCATCATCCTCTCCGGCGACGGCGACTACGTGCCGCTGGTCAAATACCTGCAAAACACCCACGGCTGCCAGGTTGAAGTAGTCGCCTTCGGCAAATCCTCTTCGGCTCGGCTCATCGAAGCCTGCGATGACTTCCTCGATCTTGATTTGAATCCCAGAAAATACCTGTTGAATGGCGATATGAGAAGCACTTCCCGAAAGCCGATTCTGAAATAACTCAAAAATGAGTTAAACCCCCGCTTGCTGCGCAAGCCCACACCAAAATTATGAGTAATTTTGGTGTGGGGGTAAAATGGGAGTATGCCTCCCGAAAATTATCCTCCGCAGAACATCGAGCCGCCTCTGAAACAAATTCGCACCTTCCAGGGTGACGTGGCGGAAGCGCTCGGACGGCAGAAAGAGTCTCTGGTCTCCATCCAGCAAACCGAACAATCCAGAAGAAGGGATGGCACCGGCCTTTTGTTGGATGAGGAAACTGGCGAAAACCGGAAATACACTTTCCTGCTTTTCCTCGGTGGCTTCTTCTTTATTCTCATGGGCATGACGGGCGCATGGTTCGGCTACCAGCAGTATCTCCGAAAAACCACGCCGCCCATCATTGCCGTACCAGCGAATCGTTTCATCTCCGCTGAGAGTGTCGAGGCCATAGACCTGACCGGGGCCACCCGCGACACTCTGATTGCCACTTTCGATGCTGAGGCCTCCGGCGTAGCAACCGGGAAAATCAAGCAGATTCTCACCCGCCTCGGCCCGGACACGCTCGCCAAACCGGTCGAAACAGCAGCCTTCCTCTCTATCCTAGGCAGCCGGGCGCCGGGCAGCCTGGTAAGAGCCTTCGACCCGCTCTTCATGCTGGGTACCTTCGGCGAAAGCCGCTTTATCATTTTCAAACTGACTTCCTTTGCCAACGCTTTCCCCGGCATGCTCTCATGGGAGACTGATATCGCCCAAGACTTGGGCCCGCTCCTCTCCGCGGGAGGCGTCATGAAAGTCATTGACCCGGCATCCGTTTTCAGAGATATGGTTATCAAGAATAAGGACTTGCGCGTCCTTGAATCCGGGGGTAGCGCTACCGGTACCCCTGAAACGGCCCTCGTCTATTCGTTTTTCGACAATGAAATGCTGATTATAAGCGACAAAATCGAGACCGTGCAGGCCATTATCGAGCGCCTGACCCGCGAGAAGCTTTCGCGTTAACCGGCTTACTGATAAACCCCCACACCTACTTTTATATATAAAACCAAACAACATGATTAAGTTGGAAAAAAGTAGGTGTGGGGGTAAACTAAAGACATGACTATAGACTACGACCATTTCAAACAAAAACTAGAGGTTGAAAAGAAGCTTTTGGAAAAAGAGCTGACCCAAGTCGGGCGCGTGAACCCGGATAATCCCTCCGACTGGGAAGCCACCCCGCCCGCCGACAGGGACGTCTCGCAGGCCGATGAGAATACCATGGCCGATACTCTCGAAGGATACGACAGCAACAAAGCGATTGTGACAACCTTGGAGAACCGCTACAACGACGTTAAATCCGGTTTGGACAAAATCAAGCACGGCGTTTACGGCTCTTGCCAAATTTGCGGTAAAGAAATCGAGCTGGACCGTCTCGAAGCCAATCCCAGCGCCAGAACCTGCAAGCTTCATGTCGATTCGATTTAGGTTCCCCGCTTCCTAAGTATCAGTATCTTTTCAAAACCTTTTCTCGGTATTCCACATACATCAACTCTCTGCTATAGCTAGAACTTGATGTATGTAATATTTAAATTATTTCTTAAATGAGATTGAATTCCTGACGAAGATATTTGTCGTTCTCTATCTCATCAACGATCAGATAAAGAATATTTTTACCGACGCCGAAGTCGGTTTTCAAAAGGCCGATAATATCTTCACAGTCATAAGGGTAGACCCAGACGCTATCCTGTAGGCGAGTGAGTCCGGCGGCCATAAAAAGATTTCTGATTTGCTCCCGCACATTCTTCTTTTTCTCCGGAATATCAAAAATAATCACCCGCCACTTCTTATCCCATCTCTTCGGCCTATTCAATTTGTAGCCCCTTAACTCAAGTTGGCGCAACTTCTTTTCCCCCTCGGCGGTGAGTTCGTAATACTTGCCGTTAAACTTAAGCAGCCCCTTTTTGGTCAATTTAGAAGCCGAGGAACTCACTATCTCGCTTTGACGCTTGTTTGAAATGAGCCCCATTTTGCCCATAGCGCCGATTACATTCGGGGCCACGAGACCAACGGCCAGAATTCCGGCAAGCTTCACCGATTCAAGAATGATTTTCTGAATTTCTCCCCGCCTAGCCTTTCTTCTGCTACTCTCTTCAAGTTTACCCATACATCTATCTTATGCTATAGCTAGAGTTGGATGTAGGTGGTTTTTTATCTGAGTGTGGATAAAAAAGAAAGCGGGGAAAAGAAAAGGCGCCGGAGTGTTTCCGACGCCCTGTTCACGAGACTAGGGATACTCCTTTCTTGCTATGTCTACTACCTGTAGCAATCCGTTATTATCTTTTTCGCAAATAAACCTAAAGTCCCCCTTGCGAACTCTATAAATACTATTCTTACCCTCAAGTTTCTTTAGATGTAAATGAACCAATTCTCCTCTCTTAATCTGCTCAATTACCTCAAGAATGTGAAAATAATTACAATTAGGTATTGTACAATATAGGACATGAGTTTCTCTAAAGTCTACAGCGCGCAGACGCAATTGCTACATGTCACACCTATTTCGGTTGAAACTGATATTTCGCGTGGCACACTCTTCGCCTTCGCGGTCGTAGGGTTGCCGGACAAGGCGGTCGAGGAAGCGCGCGACAGAGTAAGTGCGGCGATCAAGAACTCTGGATACAAATCGCCCAAGAGCAACAATCACAAGATTATCGTCTCGCTCGCCCCGGCAGAGCTGAAGAAGGAGGGGCCGTCATTCGACCTCGCTATCGCACTCTCATATCTCCTGGCTAACGATGAAATTGAATTCGATCCGGAAAAAAAACTCTTCCTGGGCGAACTTTCCCTAGATGGGAAAGTTCGCCCCGTCCGGGGCATCCTCCCTATTGCCCGCTTTGCCAAGGAAAAAGGTTTCAAAGAATTATATGTACCTGAAGAAAACGTGAGGGAAGCGGCGCTTATCGAAGATATATTAATATTCGGGATCCCCGATTTGAAGACAGTCATCTCGCATCTCTCCGGTGAGGAAATGTTGGACTCCGCGGAAGTGACGAAATTTAAATCGGAAACCGTAATCACTCCCACCGACTTCGCGGATGTGAGAAGTCAGGAACGGGCCAAGAGGGGACTCTTGATCGCCGCGGCCGGCGGACACAACGCAGCCATGTATGGTCCTCCAGGCACGGGCAAAACCATGCTCGCCAAAGCTTTCACGGGTATACTGCCAGAGCTAACATTTGAAGAAGCGCTCGAAGCGACAAGCATTCACTCCGTAGCGGGAACTTTAACGGAGACTTTCATCACTCATCCGCCGTTTCGTTCGCCCCACCATACCTCTTCTTACGTTTCATTAGTCGGAGGAGGGGCGACACCGAAACCGGGCGAAATCACGCTGGCTCATCACGGTGTTTTATTTATGGACGAGTTCCCGGAGTTTGAAAGACGCGTGCTCGAAAGTTTGAGACAACCTTTGGAAGACAAAGTGATCTCCGTGGCACGCGCCAAAGGCACTGCGCATTTCCCGGCCAAGCTGATGCTTGTCGCGGCGATGAATCCCTGCCCGTGCGGCAATTATGGCTTCCGCGGCAAATCTTGCATATGCACGCCCTCTTCTCTTCAAAGATACCGAAGGAAAATGTCCGGACCGATCATGGATCGCATCGACATATGGCTGGAGGTCGACAGAATTTTGCCACATGAATTAGGTAGTGCGGGACCAGAAGGGGACAGTAGTGAATACTTTAGGGAAAAAGTGGCCAAGGCGCGCAAGCTGCAAGAAAAACGTTTTAATAATAAAAAAGGTGTCACTAAAAATGCTGAGATGGGTCCAAAAGATTTAGTCCAATTCATTCATCTGGATAAAGAAGCGGAGAAAACACTGATGCTGGCCGCGGAACGATTGGGATTTTCTCCCCGCGTCTATCACCGCATGATCAAAGTGGCCCGCACCATTGCAGATCTGGAGGAGAGCGAAAATATAACTACTAACCACATCTTGGAAGCAGTGGAATACCGCCCGAAGAAATTTGATGTTTAATACAGCCCCTCGACAAGCTCGGGACATTTTAGCTAACGCTAAAATGGATTTCTAGCACCGCGGACTTCGAAGTGGAGATGGGGGCCGGTGGAGCGTCCGGTATTGCCGACGGCACCGATGATTTCGCCCTGGTCCACATATTGGCCAACCGAGACGTTTATTTTCGACATATGGGCGTAGAGCGTTTGCGTCCCGTTTGAGTGTTTGATTACGACATAGAGCCCGTAGCCTCCGTTGTAGCCACTTGATTTCGCAATGATAACCGTACCGTCCGCGGAAGCTCTGATAGGAGTGCCCGTCGGAGCAGCTAAGTCAACGCCGTTGTAACCGTGAATGCCTTGGCTTTTCCTACCGCCAGTGATCGGACGCAGATAATAGCCAGAGTAGGTTGGAAGGCTTGAGGAGGTTTGCGTTAAGGAAGACTTGATGTTGGCTGACGCGCTGATTATTCCATTGGGAATGATAATCGCATCGCCTATCTTAATTTTAGAGTCGGTTGAAAGGTCGTTATATGAAAGAATATCGTCAAGTTCAGCTTTGTAACTTTTCGCAATTGACTGAAGAGTGTCGCCAGATTTTACTATGTGGCGCACACCGGAGATGGGCAAAATAAGCAACTCTTGACCTTCTTTGATGCTTGTATTTCTAAGATCATTAGCCCAGATTATGGTATTAATCGAAACCCCGTGCATCTCGGCAATCTCACTTAGGGTGTCGCCACTGTCAACAACATAAATACTGACCTGACCGGTGCCAGACTTACCAAGTTCCATGAATGTCTCACCCCCTATCCTGCCGGCCTCGAGAGCGACGCTATCAACTATGGCGATTTCCGCGCCGCCAATGCTGGCCGGGTTTATATTTAAAGACGCCTCTAGAAAATGACAGGTCTGGGAGTTGCAGATAGTTGGTTGGTTAAATAAGGTAACCTCCTCACCCCTGCCGTAAGAGAGAAATGGTACTAGTAACCCTAATATGACGAAATGGCTCAACAGAGCCATGTGACTACGGACTTTCATTACTGTGTGTCTTCAGGTTCGTTCGTTCGGCTGTGTAAACAAGCTTACACCGCCTCACTCTCTGCCTGTAGTCAATACATTATACCGCGGGTAGTTTGCTACGCAATTGACTTGTCCCCCTATGTTATAGTGTCTCGCATGACCTCCGAACGCCTCAATTCAGAGCAAAAAAGGGCCGTGCTCGCCGTCGACGGGCCGGTTTTGATTTTGGCCGGCGCCGGCGCGGGCAAAACCAAGACGATTGCCGAAAGAATCAGGCACCTGGTCCGCTCCGGCGTCTCTCCCTCATCAATTCTGGCCATCACTTTCACCAACAAAGCTTCGCGGGAAATGCGCGAACGGGTCGAACGCGGCTTAAGCGAAGACCCGGCCATCAACCGTCCGGTCTCAATGGCCGAGCGGCCATTCGTGAGCACTTTCCACGCGCTCGGTGTGCACATTTTGCGCGAGCAATCACTCAAAGCGGGCATCAAAAGACATTTTGCCATCTTCGACCGCGATGACAGCAAGCGAGCGGTCAAAGAAGCCTTGGTCACTCTGGGTTTCGACCCCAAAACCCACGAGCCCGGCGCCGTTTTGAGCGTCATCTCGAAACTTAAGGGCCGCGGTATCAACGTGGAAGAGTGGAGTGAGGCCGAACAAGGAGGTTATTTCCTCGACGTGGTCGCCCAGGTCTGGCCGGAATACGAGCGCGCGCTCAAGAGAGAGGACGCGCTCGACTTCGACGACCTGCTTTTGAAAACCAGCAATCTTTTGCGCGAGGACCCTGCGGTGCGCGGCTATTACCAGAGCGTCTGGCGCTACATCCACATCGACGAATACCAGGATACCAACCGGGTGCAGTACGATATTTCCAAAATGCTCGTGGGCGTTGGCGAAAACATCTGCGTGGTCGGCGACATCGACCAGAATATCTACTCCTGGCGCGGCGCCGATATCAAAAACATTCTTGATTTCGAAAAAGACTATCCCAAAGCGCAGGTCATCACTCTGGAAGAGAATTACCGCTCGACCAAAACCATTCTGGAGGCGGCCAACGCGGTCATCGAGAAAAACAAAATCCGGAGAAAGAAAAATCTTTTCACCAGTAACGCCGCCGGGGAGAAAATCACCGCCATTGGCCTCATCGATGAAGCGACCGAGGCCGCTTTCATCGCCTCGAAAGCGAGAGAATTCATTAAAAACGGCATACCGCCGGACGAAATGGCCGTACTTTATCGCGCCAACTTCCAATCCCGGGTGCTCGAAGAAGCCTTTATGAGCGCGGAGGTGCCTTATCAGATTCTCGGTACGCGATTCTTCGAGCGAAAAGAGGTTAAAGATATAATTTCCTACCTCCGCGCCGCCAAGAACCCGGAAAGTCTCTCCGACCTGAAACGCATCATCAACACGCCCGCCAGAGGCATCGGCAAAACGACTATTCTAAAGATTTTCGGCGGCACGGCAGAGTCGCTTCCCCTCGCGATGAAAACAAAAATTGCCGTATTCCGGAAACTGCTCTCTAAAATTGCCGAAATTTCGGCAGAAAAAAGAGTGAGCGAGACCATTTCCTTCATCATCAAGGAATCTGGACTTGAGGAAGAATGGAAGGAAGGCGGAGAAGACGGCGCGGCCCGGCTCGAGAACACCTATGAGCTCGTAAACTTTGCCTCCCGTTACGACGCCATGCCGCCGGAAGAGGGGATTCTTTCATTTCTCTCCGAAACAGCCCTTCAAAGCGACCAGGACGAGCTCAAAGAAGAGCGTAAAGCCGTGCGGCTCATGACGGTGCACGCGGCCAAGGGGCTCGAATTCGATGTGGTCTTTATATCAGGGCTCGAGGACGGGTTGTTCCCGCACCAGAGGATGAACCAAAGCAATATCACAGCCGAAGAAGCGGAGGAAGAGAGGCGACTCTTCTATGTAGCTCTCACTAGGGCGAGAAAAAAGATTTTCCTCTCCTACGCCCAAGTGCGTACCGTCTTCGGCAGACAACAAGTGAACATGCCTTCGGAATTTATCTTCGACATACCGGAAAATTTGGTGGAGCAAGAAATTATTGAGGAGAGTATGGGGCGAAGAAGGCCTTTATTGGAAATAGAATTTTAGTTCGACAAGCTCACTATAAATAATATGTACGCGAAGAAATCATTGGGCCAGCATTTTTTAAGAAGCGAGAGAGCCCTTTCGAGCATTATTGAGGCAGGAAACATTACTCCGGGAGAAACTGTTCTAGAAATCGGCCCCGGAACCGGCGCCTTGACTGAAAAATTGCTTGATGCCGGAGCAAAAGTGATTGCGGTAGAGAAAGATGATGAGCTTTTCGCGGCATTATCTAAAAAATACCCGGGGCTTGAGCTCGTGCATGGAGATATTCTTAACTTCCAAACTTCTCAACTTGGAACTTATAAACTTATTGCCAACATTCCCTACAATATTACCGGCGCGATTCTGGAAAAATTTCTTTCTGCAAACCAGCATCCAAAATTAATGGTTCTCTTGGTCCAGAAGGAAGTGGCACAGAGAATGGTCGCCGGGAACGGCAAGGAGAGCATTCTCTCTATTTCCGTCAAAGCCTATGGTAAGCCCCGCTACGTGGAGACCGTCAAAGCCGGCTCGTTCGCGCCGGCGCCCGCGGTCGATTCGGCTATCATCGCCATAGAAAATATTTCCAAGAGCTTTTTCACTAATTTTTCAGAAAAAGACTTCTTCAAACTGCTTCACGCCGGCTTTCAAGCCAAAAGAAAGAAACTTTCCTCCAATCTTGGGGTGGTTTTCGCAAAAGAACGGGTCAAAGAGGCTTTCCGCAAGCTAAATATGGACGAAAACCTGCGTGCCGAAGATTTGCCGGTTAATAAGTGGGGAGAACTCGTGGCGCTGCTCCTAGAGAATTAGAAAAGCCGGCTTGTGCCAACTTTGGTCATAAGGCCGATGGTGGGAAAAGGGAAACATCCGGCAACTGCATACATCCAGCAAGCCTGGACACCGGGAAGGTAGGACCCGAGATGCCAAACGCCCGGCACACCGGTCATGTAATACGCATAAGGGATAGTTGAGTATGGGGAATAGACTATCGGACCGGTGATAACTATCGGACCACCCAGGTAAAGCGGAGTAAACCAGACCGCCAAAGTGGCGCTGCAAGTGCAAGGAATAGAGAAAGTGGCCAGACCGCCGAAAGGCAAACCTTGGGCATGAGCCGGACGGGCGGGCAGAAAAAAGACTGCGAACGAAAAGAGGAGAGTTAGTGCGGTAATTTTCATTTTCATAAGACAATATCCAGCTTATAGGGATTTTTATTTGTTCCATGCTCATTTTGGACGAAAATCCAGAGGGTAAACAGGTATTGATTGCCTTGTAGTTGTTTCTTTACCTGGTCGTATTGAGAAAGTTCGCTAAGGCGGAATGACAAAGTGGTTCCATCGGAATAAAGAGTGGCGGAAGAATTGCCCAGAGTCGTCATGACGGTATTTTGGACCGTAAATCCTTCTCCGAGCAAAGTGACTGTCTCTCCGCTCAGCGAGGCGTTTTTAATCGTCGGCCCCGGCTGGGGCGCGCTTGTCACTTTAATCGGGATTTTGATGTCCGGGTTCTCGGATGAGCCGAGGGTGTTGGAAACAGTCAGCTGGTACTGGCCCTCAGGAAGGGAGTTGGGGACAACCACAGCCATGGTAGTGCCGTTAGTCGAGG
The DNA here is from genome assembly GCA_001004085.1 of Parcubacteria group bacterium GW2011_GWA2_50_10b. Taxonomy (GTDB): domain Bacteria; phylum Patescibacteriota; class Minisyncoccia; order Phycocordibacterales; family Zambryskibacteraceae; genus UBA5004. The sequence goes on along the minus strand of LCQJ01000003.1, from coordinate 4,100 downwards.
TGGCGGTAATGGGGTTAGAGCCGTCAAAATAGACTTTGTTTAGCGAACGGCTGAATCCTGAACCTTCCAGCGTTACGCTGCCTCCCGGCCGCACCTCATACGGATAAGCCCGGAAAAGCATGACTCTGTTAACTCTCATGCCGGGGGCGGCTGAAATTTCCCGGCCGATGTTGTTGGGCAAGAAACTCAAGGAAACCGGTATCGCCACCAGAAGGAGTACCGGCAGGGAAAAGAATTTCATACAGACAATTATACACAAAATTTGGCGTGAACCTCTGATATAATAAATGGGATGTCGCGCAGCAGACTCATAGCGGCCCTTTCTATTGCTATCGTCCTTATCGGCGGAGCGGTGTGGTTTAGGTTGACCAACACCCGAGCAACCAAAGCCCAGCTCGTCGCCGTGACGGCCAAAGAACAAGCCTTTGCCGAAAACACTTTCTTGGAAGGTATTCTGGAGCCCTCTAAAGGGTCTCCAAATCCTTCCGCCGAACCCCTCTCTCCTACGGAGGCGGTCAGTCGCCAGCTTTTTTCAGATTATGTGGACCTCGCTTCACGTGGTCAGAACACGGCGGATAATCTCAAATCCTTGGCCGATAAATATGCCGAGAGTATTGCCGGACAAACCATTTCGGCCAAGAAAATGGGTATGGAAAGCGTCATTGCGGTGGCTGACACCGAAGAAAACATGGCCCGGTACGCCCAAGCTCTGGCCAACATCAGGGACAAATACAAAAATCTGGCGGAAAGCGAATACGGCAGAAGCAATTTGAGCGACATCAATAGCCCTGATTTTAAAAAATTTATGAACGCGATGGGGCAACTGTACAAAGCTTCCGCCGATGAACTGCTTTCTCTGGCCGTACCATTTTCGCTCGCAGAAAACCATTTGGCGCTGGTCAATAATCATTTAAGCAGTGCTACGGCCATGGAAACGCTTTCACGCATCAATGATGACCCGTTGATTGCCTATACCGCCATGACTACCCAGAGCAAAAACTCCAAGGAGGAAGCCAATCTGATTGTAGAAATTCAAACCGCCCTCATCGCCAACGGCGTAATCTTTGAAAGCGGCTTATGAATTATAAAAAATACATAGCCGCGACCCTTTTCCTCTCGCTCTCGCTCTCTCTGCCGCTGCAAGCCTTGGCCGTAGATACTCTGCCGCCTATTCCTGTTTCAGACAGCGCCTTGCGAGATAAAGAAGCGGGCATTACCATATTCGGCTTTACCGTGCCGGGCTTTAGCTGGGACACTTTAGCCATAGTTATAACCAAAACGATTATCGAGCGCATGGTCGACTTGACCGTCCAATGGATAAACAGCGGCTTTGAGGGTAATCCGGCCTATGTCGCCGACCCGCGACAATATTTCAGCGACCTTGGTGACGGCATCGCCGGAGACTTTATATCGGCTTCCTCAAGCCCTATCAATTTCCTTTGCTCTCCCTTCCAGGTCAAGGTGAAGCTGGCTCTGCTTAAAAGTTATAATGAAGCTCCCGCGTTCCAATGCACCTTGACGGACACGGTGGCAAATATTGAAGGCTTTTATGATGACTTCAGCCAGGGCGGATGGGATGGATGGTTTGCCATGACCCAGAATAATGCCAATAATCCGTACGGAGCTTTCCTTGAGGCCAAAGTGGAGCTCGACTCGCGCATTGCCAAGAAGCTCGGCCTCGAGAATAAAAAGCTCGATTGGGGCCGAGGCTTCTTGAGCTACCAAGACTGCACGGCTCACGAGTTGGCGGGGATGAATCCGGATGGCAGCCCGATAAATGGCGCCTGCATCGAGCGCGGCGGACCAATAAAAACTCCGGGGAGTGTTATAGAGAGCCAGCTTGAAGGTGTTTTGGGAACGGGAGTAAGGAAGCTCGAACTTGTGGACGAATTCGATGAGCTGGTGGGAGCGCTTTTGGGCCAATTGCTTGAGAAGTCGATCTTTAGCATCAAAGGATTGTTCTCCGCGCCGAAAGTGAGCGAGAATCTGCGACCGGGAAAGAGTATCAGGATGATTGATATCGATGATGACGGTATTTTCGACGGCTCTGATACAAATGGCGATGGCAATATCGACATTTGCTACTTCGGCGGACAAGGCTCTGATGACGCGCCTCCATGCATAGGCTCAAGGAGCATAGACCCGGGACAACACGGATATCCTACGCCGGGAGGAGGGCAATGCCTGGTGCCGGTAGGGCTTTATGTTTATGACAGAGAGCTTAGGGCGGCAATGGATGCGGTAATGGCAAGCAACCCGGAACTCGCGCCGGACGGAAGAACTCCAGAAAAGGGTAGGGCTTTCTTAGGGACGGTAGTAACTCAGTTGCAATCCTCCGGTCTCAACGCGACAATCGATGTCTTGAATGGAAACGGAAATTTCGCAGTTTCCGGAGATTTGATTGCCATTTGGAGAGACAGGGACAACTTGATGCAGCGCTTCGATGCCATACAATCCAATGGAACTCCAACTACTAAAACCATAAGCGCCACAGTTATCGGCAATGGCGTGGTCAGCAACAATCAAAGTTCCGTAACTTGCGGCCCGAACGCGACCTGTTCCGCTGACGTCCCAACCGGTCTTTCAATTATACTGACCGCCACTCCAAAGTCTGGAGAAACATTCACAGGCTGGGGCGGTGATTGTTCAATCTTCGGCTCGAATCCGCAATGCTCCGGCACCATATCGGCCAATCGCAGCTTCATAGTCAACTTCAGCAACCTAACCTCTCCTACGGGACCCCGTTTAACCCTACAAGTAACCGGGCCCGGAAGGGTAACCGACGGAGTAGACGTCTGTAGCGGAGACTCGACCTGCAATAAAAACTACGCGACAGGTACCACCGTCACACTCACGATAACCCCATCCGCGGGGAAGGTATTTGACGGATGGGGAGGAGATTGCGCCATTATGGGAACCGCCCCCTCTTGTTCTGGTGACATGTCGGCGAATCGTAATGTCACGGCTACCTTCAGATAAACGCAAATGAGGAAAAAAACTCCACATCTCTCCGGTTTCATTCTCACCCTGGTCTTTGTTTTGAGTGGATTGTTTCTCCCGCAAATTTCTCATGCACAAACACCTCCGCTCTGCACTGATGTGCCGGGTTACGCACCCCTAATTCTAGCCACAGGCGATATCACTTGCGTTCCTACAGGCACATCGGGAGCTGTGGAAGCTGGTGGGGCTACACCAGAGTCGGGGACATCTTGGTGGACTGTTCTTAGTCCTCTAACTTGGCTGGTAAGCGCTTTTGGAGCGGTGTCTATCGTCATATTAAAATTGGCCCAACTTATTACCGGACTCTCCGGTCTGGTGTTGAACTTTGTCGTCCAATACAGCGTCGTCGAGATGAAAGCCCGTTTCGACGAGGCTTCCATTAACGACGCTTGGAAAGTTATCCGCGATGTGGGCAATATGGGCTTCATCTTCGTCTTGCTCTACGCCGCCATCATGACTATCATCGGTCAAGGAGAGGATAACCAGAAATTGATTGTCAGAATCGTAATAGTAGCCATACTTATAAACTTCAGCCTCTTCTTCACCAAGTTTGTCATAGACGTTTCCAATATCCTGGCCATGATGTTTTACGACGCCATAGCGCCCGGCTCCCTTAGCGCCAGCGCAACCACCGGATTGTCTAACAGCTTGATGGCTCCATTAAAGCTTCAGTCTATTTTGAATGTTGGTAATATCGGCCTCCAAGGAGAACGTCTGCTTATCATAGGAGTGATGGGAACAATTGTTTCGCTCATCGTGGCATTTGTCTTATTCGCCATATCTATACTTTTCCTCATCCGCTTCGTGGTACTCATCTTTGTGGTTATACTCTCACCCATCGCCTTTATCTCTTTCGTTCTGCCAAACATGGATAAATACAGAGAGCAATGGAAGGATGCCTTGCTCGGACAGGCATTCTTCGCGCCCATATACTTCATGCTCACGTGGGTAGTGATAAAGGTTTCTCGCGGCTTACTTACCAGTGACGGTACTATGGCCGAGGCGCTTCAAGGCGCAGTCAGTTCAACCGGACAAGTTGGGCCTCCGAGCTCTTCGTCTATAGGAGTCTTGGTGAACTTCATAATCATGATTGCCCTCCT
>LCQJ01000002.1 GCA_001004085.1 Parcubacteria group bacterium GW2011_GWA2_50_10b | reverse complement strand
TCATCACAGCAGGCATCGCCATGGTCTTCTTCGTCGCATTGCCAAGAGGAGTCGGGCCCGGAGACATGCTCTTCAAGCTCTTCCTGTACTCACTGCCGACGTCGAGCCTCTACCTGGGCATGCTCGTGCGACTGGGATTCGAGATCTTATAAACCAAGTAGGCCGGCCGCGAAGGGCCGCTCCGACGTAGGTCGGAGCGGCCCTTTTCAATTACCCAAATCTAGGCTAAAATGGGCTTATGCTTACCTTAAAGGCGGAAATACGGGACACCAAGACCAAGCCAGCTCAAATCAGAAAAGCGGGGAAAATCCCCGCAGTCTTTTACGGTAAAAAGGAAGCATCCACTTCTATTACTGTTCCTAAAATCGATTTCCTCAAGGTTTGGAAGGAGGCCGGCGAGTCGACGGTTGTGACCCTTGAGACTACGGATGGAGACAAAGAGAGCCTGATTCAGGACGTTGATATCGACCCAGTCTCCGGCGCCCCTCGCCATGCCGACTTTTACGTCTTCGAGAAGGGTCATAAGGTCAAAGTCGCTCTACCCATTGAATTCACCGGTACGGCGCCTGCTGTCAAAGATTTGGGTGGCATTTTGGTCAAGGTGCTCCACGAACTCAAGGTGGAGGCCATGCCCAAGGACCTACCTCACGATATTTCAGTCGATGTCGGCATACTCGCTAATTTTGGAGACCAGATTCTGGCCAAAGACCTCGTTGCACCTGCCGGAGTGACATTGCTCGTCAACCCCGAAGAGGTCATTGCCTTAGTTTCGGCCCCGCGTGAAGAAAAGGAGGAGGAAGTGGTACCGATCGACCTCTCGAGCATCGAAGTGGAGAAGAAGGGCAAGGAAGAAGTTGAAGGTGAAGAAGGGGAAACCCCGACGAATCTCCCAAAGCCGCCAAGTAATCCATAAATTAACCTAATTTCTAATTATTCTAATTGACCTAATTGGGAATTGGGATTTATTTAGAATAATTAGAGTAATTAGAACAATTAGAAATTCTTGATGAAAAAGTTCTTAATATTTTTAATAGTTTCGTTAGTCTTGCCTGTATCTATAACAGCGCAGTCGGCAACTTGCCCGAGCGATGTGCGAGCCCGAGAACCAGTAGCATGTGCTGAGCTCGATAGGTTGTTAAAAGAAGAAAGTGAAGCTCAAAAGGAGGTGGATAGACTAAAGGGTCTGGGGGCCGGTTTTACCAGTGATATCGCATTTTTGACAGCTAAAATTAATACTGCGCAAGCCAACATTAAAAGCAAGAACAATCAGATTGCCCTTTTAACAAAAGATATTGCGATCAAGCAGTCTAAAATCAATGTCCTCGACGGCCGTATAGTCAAAGGCAAGCAGGCTATCGCCGCCATTTTAAGAAAGACCAATGATATCAATTCGTACTCGCTTTTAGAAACTGTCCTTTCTGATAAGAATCTTTCTGAATTCTTTGTCGATATGGACGCCTACGCCTCGACTGAAGAAGCCTTGGGCAATCTCTTCGCCGAGCTTCGCAGCGTTAAGGCCTTGACCGAGACAGAGAAAGCCGCCTTGGCCAAGAAGCGCGAGGCCGAAGCGGTGGCCAAAGCTGCTATAGAGACCGCCAAGAAACAGGTGGAAATAGCAAATGCAGAAAAGAAAACACTACTGGCCATTAATAATGCTAATAAGAAAACTTATGAGCAAGTAGTCGCCGATAGACAAGCTAAGGCCGCAAAGATCAGAGCAGAGCTCTTTCAACTTCTCGACATCAAGCCTATTGAATTCGGTGATGCGCTTCGCTACGCTGAGACTGCAAGCGCCAGAACTGGAGTGAGACCAGCTTTTATATTAGCTGTCTTGCAGTACGAATCTAAGTTAGGAGCTAATGTAGGAAGATGCAATAGACCACAGGATGCGAAAAAGTGGCAAGACATCATGCCTGGTCCCTTGCACTACAGCAACTACCTTAAGAATGGCAAGACTTGCAACGGCCCCAACAGTCCCTGTTCATACCGAGACGACCAATCGGCCTTTGTCCGTATTATGAACAGCCTCAGTAGGAGCACTGAAGGAACACCACTCTCTTGTCCCATCGTCGGAATACCAGGCTGGGGGGGCGCTATGGGACCAGCACAATTTATACCCACAACTTGGGAGATGTTTCAATCAAAGATTTCTCAAGCTTTAAATATCGGCACACCAGATCCTTGGAATCCAGAGCATGCCATTACAGCTATGGCTCTATATTTAAGTGAGCTGGGCGCCGGTACTCAAGATTGGACTAATGAGCGCACGGCCGCCTGTAAATACAATTCCGGCAGAACTTGCTATATCAACGGCAAAGCCGGCCCTGGTTTAAGTTATGGTGTAAATGTCATGGCTATAGCTGAAAGTATCCAGAGAGACAAAATCGACCCGCTGCAGAATTTGTAATTTCAATTTTCAATTTTAATTCTCAATTTCCAGTAGATAGAGATAACATATACAATACAGTCATGCCATGGCAGAACTATATTGTATGTGACAAAATCAATTAATGGGTAAGCTTGAAGAAGAAAACAAGAAGATAGTTAGAAAAACCAGACTTCAAGAAGCGGTTTTAATTACATTGGCATCAGGCGGCCGAGTTGGCTCCGATGAGGTAATTGGTAGGACTCTAGATTATCTTCTAGATACGGATTTTATAGATTATAAAAGGAACAAAGAGGTCGTGAAGTCAGCTGCATCACGCCTAAGATCAAGAGGACTTATCACATTTTCAGATGGCAAATATTCTCTAGCTAAATCAGGGAGGGAGATCCTAGATAAATGGCAGATGTCTAGATACAGCATAAAACAACCACGAAAGTGGGACGGTAAGTGGAGAGTGGTTATTTATGACATTCCTCATAAAAAGAAGGCACTGCGTGAGAGAGTCAGAGAGATCCTTTCTGCGGCGCAATTTAAAAAATTGCAAAATAGTGTCTGGGTTTATCCGCATGATTGCGAAGATGTGATCGGGTTAATGAAAACTGATCTCGGCGTTGGGAGGAATTTACTCTACATGATAGTTGATCAGATCGAGGATGATAGATTCTTGAGAATGGATTTCAACTTAATCTAGAGCAATAAAAGCAAAATACAATATAACGCCGCCATGGCTGCGTTATATTGTATTTGAGATATTTTAAAAAGGAACCGCCATGTCTGAAGTGATAGGCCTCTGATTCGAGTGCGTTTATAACCACGACTCCTGGAGGTGTGTCAAATTTGCGTAATTTAGGAAAATTAGTATAATTCTGAATAATGAAAAAGGAAATTCACCCAGACAACTACCGCTCGGTGCTTTTTATTGATAACTCGGACGGCACGGAATTCATCATTCCCTCGACGGTCAAGACCACCGAGACCGGCAAAGCCAAGGCGGATAAAAAGGAGTATCCGATTTTCCGCGTGGAAATTTCCTCCGCCACCCATCCTTTCTACACCGGACAAGAGAAAACGCTCGACAGCGCCGGACGCGTCGAACGCTTCAAGCAGAGGCAAGCCAAAGCTAAGAAGAAATAGATAATTAACCTAATTATTCTAATTAACCTAATTTCTAATTGGGTCTTGGTCATTATTTAGAATAATTAGAGCAATTAGTATAATTAGAAATTATGGAAATTGATTTAGATAAATATAAATCAAATCCCAAAACAGCCTATCTGGCCAAGACGTATTCAGAGTTGCCGGATGAGGAATCTAAGTCCTTGATTCTCGCCGAGATGGAAAGGATTTTGAATGCAGAAACAGAAACAGAGGGTGGTGATGAGAAATTCCCCAACGAAATTATTCTCGAAGTGCGAGCCGGCGCTGGCGGGGAAGAGGCAGCGCTTTTCGCCAAGGAATTAGCCGAGATGTACACCCTTTATGCCGCCAAGCAGGGTTGGGCGGTCGGTTTGGTAGCCGCTTCCGAAACCTCGATAGGCGGCTACAAAGAAGTCTCTTTTGAAATCCGCGGCAAGGACGTCTACCGGAAACTGCGCTTTGAGACCGGCGTGCACCGCATCCAGCGCGTGCCGGCGACCGAGAAAATGGGCCGGGTCCACACCTCGACCGCTTCCGTCGCCATTTTGCCTGTGCGGAAAAAGACCAGTATCGAGATTAAACCATCAGATTTGGAAATCGAGACTTCACGCTCCGGTGGCGCCGGGGGACAGAATGTGAACAAGGTGGAAACGGCTGTGCGTATTATTCATAAACCGACCGGCATCGACGTGCGCTCGACATCCCAAAGAAACCAGCTCAAAAACAAGGAAATGGCTATGTCCATCCTCATCGCCAAACTCGAAGCCAAGAAAGAGGAGGAGGAAGCCTCGAAATACTCGGCCGACCGCAAGTCTCAGATCGGCACCGCCGACCGTTCGGAGAAAATCCGTACCTATAACATTCTCCAAGATCGCATCACCGATCACCGTATCAATAAAAGCTGGCACAATATCGAGAAAATCCTGGAAGGGGGGATAGAGCCTATTCTGGACGCAATGCAATAATTTTGTTAGACTCTATCTTTATGGAAAAAATCAAAGATTCTAAAGAGGCGGGCAAGGGCGTCGTTGACGCTCTTTTTGCCGTCGGCGCCCACTTTGGCTTCGTGAAGAGCCGTCGCCACCCTTCGGCCAAACCTTTCATTTTCGGCTCGAAAAACAAGATTGAAATCTTCGACCTGCAAAAAACCGGCCTGGAACTCGAAAAGGCGCTCGCTTTCGTCGAGAAACAGGGCAAAGCTGGAGTCATGGGCCTGGTGGTCGGCGGCAAGAGCGAGGCCAGAGAGGCCGTCCGGAAGGCCGGCAAGGAACTCGAGATGCCGTTCGTTTCCGGACGCTGGATCGGCGGCACCATCACCAACTTTCCCGAAATCAAGAAGCGCATCCTGCGCCTCGAAGAACTAACTTCTCAGAGGGAAAAGGGCGAACTTTCCAAATACACCAAGAAAGAGCGTTTGCTCATCGACCGCGAAATCGACAAACTCGCCATCTACTTCGGCGGCCTCGCCGCTTTGAAGTCTCTGCCGAAATTTCTCCTGGTCGTTGACCCGAAGAAAGAATACATCGCCGTGGCCGAGGCCAAGAAAATGCATATCCCGGTAGTGGCCCTCGCCGGTTCGGACTCGAACCTTTACGATATCGACTACGCCATTCCCGGCAATGACTCTTCAAGACAAAGTATTTCATTTATTTTGAACGAGTTGGTTAAAGCCTATAGTAGAGGCAAAGCTGAGGCTGAGAAAGATAAAGAGTCGGCAAATTAACCTAATTTCTAATTGACCTAAGAATTTTTAGAATAATTAGAGCAATTAGAATAATTAGAAATTTACATCATGATCACCATCGAAGAAATCAAGGCTCTGAGAGAAGAGACCGGGCTCTCTATCATGCAGTGCCAGAAGGCGCTGGAAGAGGCCGACGGCGACAAAGCCAAGGCCATTGCGCTCCTCAAGGCCAAGGGCGCTGAAATCGCCTCCAAGAAGGGCGAGCGCACCCTGGGCGCCGGCACCGTAGCCGCTTATATCCATGCCGGAGAGGCCGTCGGGGTCCTCATCGAACTCCTCTCCGAAACCGATTTCGTGGCCAAAAACCCGGAATTTAAAGCGGTGGCCAAGGAAATTGCCATGCACATCGCGGCCATGAAGCCGGCCGACACTGCCGAGCTTCTCTCCCAACCTTTCATCAAAGACCCTTCCAAGACCATTGCTGATATAATTAATGGCACCGTGCAAAAGTTCGGCGAACGCACGGAAATCGGCCAATTCGCCCGTTTCGCTATCGATTAGTGCGCCGAAGACATTAGAACCTATGATTACTTTCTACATCTTCATTTTCTCGGGTGTGGCTCTCGTGACACTGACACTCACCAAGAGAATTGAGGAGAAAAGAAAGAAGCCCTTCTTTCTTTTTAAATTAATCTCAAATGGCGACGAAAACGTTCGCAAACTTCACCACAAGTCTCTGCATTTCTACTCGGTCGGCAAAGATAAAGCCGCTTTCTTCGTCAAGAAACGGCTGCCGATGCACTCTCGAAATTCGTTGAACAAATTCATCACCAAACTCGGTGAGCAGACAGAGAAATATATGGGCGACATCAGAGACTCACGACTCCTCAAGAAATCAGACGGCATTTCTGAATTCTTTAAGAACATGTCGACCATTGAGAAGGGAGCGGGAGAGATAAACGACCCTTATGAGAGCAGGGAAATGGAAGTTATCCAGGTAAAAATCGAACCTATCGCGCCAGTAGTAGCCGCGGTGTCCGCTCCCGCCAAGAAGTCTCATAAACCAGAGCCAATTCACCAAGCAAAACCGGTATTGGCGGAAGTCATGACTGCTCCCGTACCCCTCAAACGCACGAGAAAAGTTCCGGCCCCCACTTCGCAAGGGCTTCGCGGGGCAAGCAAAAAAGTGGTCAGGCTTGTAGTGAGAGAAGAGGTGGAATATTAAAACTTGCCTCAAGAGAGACAAAAGGTACACTAATACAATTGCCGAGGTAGCTCAGTTAGTAGAGCAGCCGATTTGTAATCGGCCGGTCGCAGGTGCAAATCCTGTCCTCGGCTCCAACTACCATAGTAGACCGTTATATACCGGTATTTAGTGGTATAATTTAATCATGAAAATTGAGAAATTTTGTAATGGCTGCAAGTCTCCTTTGTTAGAACGGCACAAGATAAAATTCTGTTCCAACAAATGCCAGATGATATATCAGCATATATGGTGGGTCGAGAATTGGAAAAATGGAAAAGTAGATGGGAATATAGGCATAACGGCAAGAAATTTTTCTAAGCATTTAAAGATATATTTGGTTGAAAAATTTAAGAATAAATGCTGCGTATGTGGCTGGGATAAAAAACATCCAATCACAGGCATAGCCCCTCTAGAAATCGACCATATCGACGGAAACTCAGAAAATAATGTGGAGAATAACTTACGATTAATATGCCCGAACTGTCATGCTCTTACTCCTTTTTATAAGAATATGAATAGAGGAAAAGGTAGGAAGTGGAGAATGAACAAGTATATTAAAAATGCGGGGAAAATTACGGTCTAACTTACCGGTCTGGAGTCGTTGTGGCGGTGCTTGTGGCGGTCTTTAGGAGTTTGATGGCCGGGACTTTGGCCTCGAGCTCTTCGACAGTTTTAAAGCCGTAATACGGTTGGCCGTTGATGATCAGCGCCGGCAGGTCTGGTTTAACTTTATAAATGGAAGTGAGGGTCGAGATGGCGCCCAGGTCGTAATTATAATCGAAAGAATAAACGCGCAGTTCCGGATATTTGTCGCGCAGGGCCGTGAGCACATAGCCCATCTTCTCGCAGTCCTCGCACTTGTCCCGAGTGGAGTAGAAATAAAGGATGAAGAAAGTCTTTTGATTGCACTTCTCCGTCAAGCGCTTCATCAAAAGATAGTCCTTAATCTCAAGAAGGAAGTATGAGCGCTTCAAGGAATCAACATCTTCGTTATTAAAGCCGGTCTGGTCTTCGGCAAAGGAAAGTTTCTCTCCCAATGGCCCGAGCTCTTTGGAAAGGAGCCCCGGTCCGATATCGCGGCAGGAAGTCTCAGCCAGAAGAGCAAACTGGGTTTCAGAGGAGAGTATGTCGAGCGCTACGCGATTCTCGATAGCGCGTACGTCCTCCACCTTTTTATCTCCCAATAAATTGCTGGCAATAATAGCGGTCCCGAAGATGAGTCCGGTAATGAAAAAGGCGACTAAATACTTCCTTGAATCAACCATAGATAGATTGACAGAGTACCAAACATAATTTACATTATCAAGCGGAAAGAGGAAGTGAGGGTCTATGAAATCATCAGCAGTTACGAGAGCCGGCCATGAGCGGCAGTTCGGACTCTAGGGCTCGACGGGCGCCGCGGTCAGAAGACCGCGGCGCCTTTCCCTTTATAAAAATGAATCTTAACAAATTAAGCGACCGCTAGAAATGTTAAGATTCTTATTATATTTTGATAGTTTGACAAATACCTTTTAAGTATTGTATTGTAGAGTAAGGAAAGGGGGGTGCGTATGACTCTGGGGAATCTCTCGAGAAGTGAGTTGCTAAGTCAGTATGTCGTTACAGTACAGGGGCGGCAAGACGGACGAACCGAGTTGTACAACGAGATCATCAGGCGCATGGGCCCCGACGGGCCGCCGAAAACGGAGGAGTCAACATTCGGCGAGCTCGCGCCAGGAGGGGAGTTCCTCACCCCTGATGGAAGCAGGAACCGGGTGGTGAGAGGAGCTGGGACCTATGGGACCTATGCCGCCATTGCCCTTGATGGGCCAAGCAAGGACATCCTGTGGTGGCCTGGTCCTTTTTACCGGGTCGAGAAGATCGTCGGGTAGGGTTCAGCAGGACAACACAAGGGCGCCGCGGTCAGAAGACCGCGGCGCTTATTTTTGTTTCTATATTTTAATTTACGAACATACATAATAAGCAAACGGTCGTATTCTTATTATGTATGCGGAGCAAATGTAGGACAGAAAAACATTTATCTCCAAGACACCTTCCTTCTAAATGCCGTGTCAAACAGGGCTTTGACGAGCCAGAGCGGCACCATGAAGGTATAGAGGAAGAGATAATAGAGAATGCCTCTGTGGAATTTAAATTTGCCGTCAGAGAGCTTGAGCGATAAGTAAAGAATAAAGAGTGTCAGAGCGACTGCCAGAGCAACGATAATAGAGAGTACTCCGGTGTTGATGAAATACCAATCAAATGACGGGACAGAGAACCTCCAATTGAACCCGACTGCCTGATACCTAGTAAACATTTGAACCCCGCGGGTGATAAAGCCCCATAACACATTTAAAACCATGAAAAGGGAGGAGAAGATTGAGATGATGGCAATGGGCATGATAAACATACCAAAGTGACCATAGCTCTTGTTGAGCAAAAGCCCTCTGTAATCAAAGGTGTTATTGAGAAAGCCGTACGTCCAACGGGCTCGCTGTTTAACCAGGTCCTTGATGTTGTGCGGAGTAACGGTATAGACATGAGCGCCGTGGGAATTGACGATTTTGTAATGGTTCTTCTGCATGCGCATAGCCATTTCCATATCCTCGGTCATATGCGCGTATCGATAATTACCAAGCTCTTGGAAAACCCGGGTCCGGAAAATTGAAAACGGCCCGGGTGTGACGTAGAGCGCTCCCATCGACGAGAGCATGCGGCGCAGGAAGATGCTCCAGCTGTATTCGGTCTTCTGAATATATTGCAAAATGTTTTTCGGTTCGTGCACTTTAATACTTGGTGTCACTGCCATGACGGAGGCGTCTTCGAAATGAGGCACGATTCTTTGTAGAGCCTCTGGCATGACGAATGAATCCGCATCGAGACAGCCGACCAAATCGCTTTTGACGTTCTCCAGGGCGAGATTGACGGCCGTATGCTTGCCGCCGTTCTCCTTATCAATGATGCTCACTTGAGGGTAGTTTTTAAATCCGGAAAGGGCTTTGAGCGTGCCGTCTGTCGAACCATCGTTTACCAGTATTAATGAGAGCTTATCCTTCGGATAGTCAAGATTAAGAATGGACTCAATGGTGGCCTTAACAGTCCTTTCTTCATTAAAGCAGGGCACGACAACTGTCACAGTTGGATATGAGGCCTCTATACGAGGCTTCATAAACTGCTCTTCCTCAAGCTTTAGTTCGGAGCGCACTTCCAGGTAGGTAATAAGCAAGAACACCTCGAAAAAAAGGGAGACGAAAAGGGAGCAATATAAAAGAATGCTTTGCAGTTCGGCCATAGATGGAAATCCTATTGATTATAGACGTTTATTTAGTGATTTTCAACCCTGCTGTCGACCAAGGCAGGGCTTTATCGTATAATTCTCTAGATGCAAATAAGGATTGAATCTCCGGAGGAGAAGTCCTTGGTACAAGGGCTTCAAAACCGCAAAGACCCGGAAGCCGTGAGACTCACGCGCTTTCTTAACTTACCAGACCTTTCAAGAGTTGAGGGTAGCCCGCTTAAAGAAATTGTCGACCGGACACTAAAGGTAAAGAGTCTTGAAAGCTTTGATGTCATAGAAGTGCCGGAAATAATCCCGGCCCCGATTATGTTCGACCTCTTCAATATGCCTGACGGACATCCGGCCAGAAGCAAGTCCGACACCTACTATGTCGACGAGGAAAATGTCTTGCGCACCCATGACACCGTCTTTTGGTATTACTATCTCAATCATCCGGAAATAAAGGCACGCATAGCGAGAGGCGAGTCATTCGGCACTCTCTGCCACGGCAAGGTTTATCGCAAGGACGAAATCGATAACCGGCACATGAATGTCTTCCATCAGATGGGCGGGCTCTATCTGGCGCCCGACAGCAAACAAACCGTCACTCCCGATGACCTCAAAAACGTGCTTTCCGAAATCGCCAGAAGCATTTTCGGCCATGACGTAGAGTTCCGCTTTTACGACCACCAGTTCCCGTACACAGACCCTTCTTTCGAGATGGAAGCGTTCATAAACGACCAGTGGATTGAGATGCTAGGTTCGGGTCTGCCTCGAAAGAGTGTCCTTAAAAACTTCAAACTTGAAACTTATAATGGTTGGGCTTTCGGCTTCGGCCTCGAGCGCCTGGCCATCGCTTCGATGGACCTGCCTGACATCCGGCTCCTCTGGTCCGATGATGAGCGTGTCAAAAGGCAATTGGTCTTGGGCCACAAATACCAGGAAGTTTCCAAATTCCCGCCGGTGCTGCGAGACATCTCTTTCATCGTGCTGAAAAATTTCATTCCCAACGATTATTTCGACCTCATCCGTGAAGTGGGGGAGAGTATGGTCGAAAATGTCGAACTTTTGGACAAATACGAGAACGCCGAGAAGTTCGGACCGGAGAAGTTAAGCTACACCTTCCGCATCACTTACCGCCACCTCGACCGGACCTTGACCAACGAAGAAGTGAATAAAGTTCACGCCGAATTGGAGCGCCGCACCGAAGCCGATTTCGGGGCCCAAATCCGCCGGGTCTAATCCCCAAAAAAGAGCATGGTTATGCTCTTTTTTGGCTTTCTTTCCGGCTCTATTTATGCTAGAATAGGGTATACAAAATATGGCGGAAAAGAAGCTAAAAGAGAGCTACAGCGCGGAGTCCATTACCGTCCTTGAAGGCTTAGAGCCGGTGCGCAAGCGCCCCGGAATGTATATCGGCACCACGGGCCCCGACGGTCTCCACCACCTGGTGACCGAGATTTTCGACAACTCACGAGATGAGGCGATGGGCGGCTTCGCCAATGACATTGAGATTACCCTTCTCCCGGGCAACAGAGTGAGAGTGGCGGACAACGGCCGAGGCATTCCGGTTGATATTCATAAACAGACCAAAGTTTCCGCTCTCGAAACCATCATGACGACACTCCACGCCGGCGGCAAATTCGGCGGGGAAGGTTACAAAGTCTCCGGCGGCCTCCACGGCGTCGGCGGCTCGGTCGTCAATGCCCTCTCCATCTTTTGTCGTGCCGAAGTTCATCGTGACGGCGGCGTCTACGTCCAGGAATACAGCCAGGGCAAAGCGAAGTTGAAAGTTAAGAAGTTAGGAAGTTCAAAGGAACGCGGCACTATCATCACTTTCCAGCCCGACCCGGCCATTTTCCCGGATACCAATTTCGATTTCGACCGCATCGTCACCCACCTGCGCCAGCAGGCCTACCTGGTGCGCGGCCTGCGCATCAGCGTTTTAGATGCACGTGGTCTCGAAAAAGTTAATGAGGATTCCTTCTACCTTCGAACTTCGAACTTCGAACTTCCCAGTATGTCCTTCTGCTTCGAGGGCGGGCTGATCTCCTTGGTCCGCTTCGAGAACGAACATCAAAAACCCGTTCACAAGAATATTTTCTACGTCGAGAAGAAAGCCAACGGCAATGATTACGAAACGGTCGAAGTGGCCCTCCAGTACGTCGACGACATTTCTTCCCGCCTCCTGCCTTTCGCCAACAACATTTACACCGCAGAGGGTGGCACCCATGTTACCGGCTTCAAGACCGCTTTGACCAGAAGCCTCAATACTTACGCCAGGAAGAACAACTTGGTGAGCGAAAAGGAGGATAACTTCACCGGCGACGACGTCCAGGAGGGACTGACGGCCGTCATCTCCATCAAACTGCGTGAAATCCAGTTCGAAGGCCAGACCAAGGCCAAACTCGGCTCCGTCGAGGCCCAGAGCATGGTCACCACCGTCTTCGGCGACGCCTTCTCGGCCTTCCTCGAAGAAAACCCCGACGACGCCCGCGCCATGATTCAGAAAGTGGTGCTCGCCCTCAAGGCCAGAAAAGCTGCTAAGGCCGCCAAAGATTCCGTCCTGCGCAAAGGCGCGCTCGAAGGCATGACGCTTCCGGGGAAACTCGCCGACTGCCAGTCCAAGTCCGCCGAAGAGTCCGAACTCTTCATCGTCGAGGGAGACAGCGCCGGCGGCACAGCCAAGCAGGGTCGCGACCGTCGTATCCAGGCGATTCTGCCGCTACGCGGCAAGATTTTGAACATCGAGCGCGCCCGCCTCGACCGCATGCTGGCCTCCGAGCAGATTAAAAATTTGGTGGTTGCTTTCGGCACCGCCATCGGCGACACTTTCGACATTTCCAAACTGCGCTACCACAAAATCATCATCGCCACCGACGCCGATGTCGACGGCGCCCACATCCGCACCCTGCTTTTGACATTACTTTATAGATTTTTCCGGCCGCTCATTGACGCGGGCTACGTCTACATCGCCCAGCCGCCACTTTACAAAATCAAAATGGGCAAAAATCTCTACTACGCTTATTCCGACAAAGAGAAGGAGTCTTTGGTAGGGAAGGAAGAAGCCGGCGACATCCAGCGCTACAAAGGTCTGGGAGAGATGAACGCCGAGGAACTTTGGGAAACCACCATGGACCCGGCCAAAAGAATTTTGAAACAAGTGACCGTCGACGACGCTCGCGAATCGGACCGCATCTTTGATATCCTCATGGGCTCCGACGTGCCCAGCCGCAAATCTTTTATACAGTCGAACGCCAAAAAAGCCGTTTTGGACGTGTAGGTTCGAGACTTGCGTATAGGAAAGAAAATAAGTATGATAACGTCATACTATATAATCATACAATTATGAGCACCATATCCGTACCTATAAAAGCCGAGGAAGAAAAGTTCATCGAGAACTACATCAAGAGCGGCCAGGCAGAAAATAAGGCTCAAGTCTTTCGCCGTGCCCTACGCCTCTTGGCCGAGGAAGAAGCGCTCTCTCGCCTACGACGTTCGCAAGAGGATGTCAGGCAAGGTAGGGTATTCCAAGGTGACCTGCGAAAGATATTGAGAAAGTTTAAATGATTAAGGTCATTTATACGGCTTCATTCATCAGAGAGCTGAAGCGTATTGAACGAAAAAATGAGGAGTTGTACGAGGAGATACTTGAGAAGATAAATCTTTTCAAAAATCGGAAGAATCATTCGAAATTGAGGGCGCACAAACTGCATGGAAGTATTGCCGGTTTCTGGAGCTTTTCTATTAACTACAAATACAGAATCATTTTCGAACCCCTCAATAAAAATGCTGTGTTTTTTCACGACATAGGAGACCATGATGTGTATAAATAAAATTGTTTTCAACAGCTGATTTTACGTCTAGTCCGGAATAACAGACAACTGCGCCCCCGTCTCTGTGTCTTATCCTCCACGTCAAGCAGTGCGGCGGGCCACATCAGCCCCGCCGCTTTTTCATTATTTAGTTATCCACAGTTTGAAGGGAAATGGGGGTATAGACGTCTAGTATTGTGGTGGGTGGTGGGATAGAATAGTATGCAGGTGGGAAATAGTGGTAATATGAAAAAGACATGTTTATCGGAGAATATACGCATACCGTCGACGAGAAGAATCGCTTCTCTTTGCCTGCCAAATTCCGCCAAGCTCTCGGCAGGAGAATCGTTGTTACTCGAGGCAAGGATCATTGCCTTTTTCTCTACCCCCGCCAGACCTGGGTTCAAATCTCACAAGAGGTTAAGAAACTCGGGCACGTAGAAAGCGACCCGCGCTACGCGCGCTTCACTTTCTCCGGAGCATCTGAAATCGAGATTGACTCCATCGGCCGCATTCTCATCCCCGAATTCTTGCGGGCATTCGCGGAGCTGAAGAATCCGATTGTCATCACCGGCGTCCACGACAGGGTGGAAATCTGGAACGACAAACGCTGGGCGGCCTACAGGAAGAAACTCGAATCGGAATATGCATAAACCTGTTCTTTTACACGAAACTGTTGACGGGCTCGACCTCTCGCCGGGTGAGTTGGTGGTGGATGCCACCTACGGCGCTGGAGGACATACGAAAGAAATCCGGAAGCGCTTCCCGGGTGTCAAGGTAATCACGATTGACCAAGACCCTGACTCGGACGCCGCGATTACCGGCAACTTCCGCCACTTAGACACTCTCTTGGAAGGGGTGAGGCCGGATGCCATCCTCCTCGACGTCGGCTTCTCTTCCGACCAACTCGAGAGTGGCAGGGGATTTTCCTTCCAAAGAGACGAGCCACTCGATATGAGAATGTCGGGAAAGGGTCCGACCGCCGCAGATATCCTCAACTCCTGGGACGAGCATGCCATTGAGCTCATCCTCCGGGGATTCGGCGAAGAAAAGCGCTCGCGGCAGATTGCCAAAGCGATTGTGGAGAGAAGGGCAGTCAAACCTTTCAAAACCACTTTCGACTTGGTTGAGGTAGCAGGGAAGAGAACGGGGAAGATTCATCCGGCTACCAGAACTTTCCAGGCCTTGCGCATCGCGACCAACGAAGAACTGACGGCATTGGAAGAAGGGCTCGAGAATGCATGGAGGATATTGAAACCAGGCGGGAGGGTGGCGGTTATAAGCTTCCACAGCCTGGAAGACCGGATAGTCAAAAGATTTTTTAGGGAAAAGGGGGAGAAAAGAAAACCTATAGTAGCAAGCGAGGCGGAAATTGGGGAGAATCCCCGTTCCCGCAGCGCCAAGCTACGCATAGTTAAGAAGTTGGTAAGTTGAATAAGTTTAATAAGGAAATGCAAAAAAGAAGAATCAATATCGTGAGCGAAAACCAGCTCGCCCTCCCGTTCGGAGAGAGGCGTTCCATCGCCCTTTCATACGAGAGCCGCCAGCGCTTCTTCTGGTTTATGGCCGGGGCCTGCCTCTTTTCCCTCATCCTCTACATCTATGCTATCGAAGCCACCGCCCGGAATGTGGCACTGCGGGCCAACCTCGAGACCCGGGTGGCCGAGGCCGAAGGCTCACTTTCCACGCTTGAATTCGCCTACATCCAGCTCAAAAACGGCGTCAGCATCGAAACCGCCCGCCAATACGGCTTTGAGGAAGTGAGAACTCCTCTTTACGTCTCGCGGGACAACCCGGACTCCCTTACTTTAAACCGTTAGCCAACCCACCTGTCCCGTTAGAAGTCTCGGTCAAGTTTCAATATGTGTTATATTTTAAAAGTGAAAATTGACCAGGTATTTATAAATAAAATAACCAAGCAAGACTCGTTGACCGAGATTTGCTTCTAATGGGATGCCGGGTTTTCAAAACAGGGTGCGCTTCCTCTCTCTTTTGGTATTGCTTTTCGCGCTCCTTTTGGTAAGCAAGCTTTATTTTCTCCAAATCGTTTCGGGCGATGAATTCAAAATCAAGGCCGAGCACCAATACGTGGCCGGCATCAACTATTTCGACCGCGGGTCGATTTTCTTTGCCACCAAAGACGGCACGCTGGTGCCGGCAGCCTCCGTCAAACTGGGCTTCACCCTTTCCGTCAATCCCAATCTGACACGCGAGCGGAGCGACCTCGATGAAATTTACGACAAATTAAACGCCATCGTCCCGCTCGAGAAGGAAGTATTTCTCTCCAAAGCGAGGAAGGTTAACGACCCCTATGAAGAACTCTCCCGAAGGCTCGACAACGCCACCGCCGAGAAAATCCAGGCCGAGAAACTCCCGGGCATTTCCGTCACCCGCGAACGCTGGAGAAGTTATCCGGGAGAGAGCATGGCCGCGCACGCCGTGGGTCTCATCGGCTATTCGGGCAACGAGTTGGCCGGCCGCTACGGACTGGAAAGATTCTACGACCAGACGCTGGAGAGGAGCGGGGACGACGTCTTCGTCAATTTCTTCGCCGAAATCTTCTCCAACATCAAGTCGGCCGTCGAGGACGGAGAGAAGCTCGAAGGCAACGTGGTCACCACCATCGAGCCGTCGGTAGAGGCCTTCGTCGAAAGCGAATTGGCCAAAGTAACCCAGGGTTATTCTTCCGAATTCACCGGCGGCATCGTCATCGACCCCACAACCGGCGAGATTTTCGCCATGGCCTTAAACCCAGCCTTCGACCCGAACTTCCCCCAGAATGAGAAAGATTCCGCGGTTTTCAGAAACCTCCTGGTCGAGGACCGCTACGAGATGGGCTCTATTATCAAAGCCCTGACCATGGCCTCCGGACTCGACTCCGGCGCAGTCACGGCCCGCACCACCTACAACGACCCGGGCTGCATGACCCTCAATACCAAAACCTTCTGCAACTATGACGGGCAGTCGCACGGGCAGAACCTGCCGATGCAAATCGTCCTCAACCAGTCGCTCAACACCGGCGCCACTTTCGTCTCGCAGAAAATAGGCACCCGGCAGTTTGAAGACTATATGCTCCGCTTCGGCCTCGACTCCCTGACCGGCATTGACCTCCCCAACGAAGGTAAGTCATTGGTCTCGAATTTGAAGAGCCACCGTGACCTGGAAGCGGCCCAGGCCTCGTTCGGACAGGGTATTGCCCTTACTCCCATTACCACCGTACGCGCCCTCTCCGCTCTGGCCAACGGCGGTACGCTCATTACGCCGCATCTGGCCAAGGAGATTAAATATGAACTCGGGCCGACCAAAACTATTTCTTATCCGGTGGCAGAGGAACGGGAGAGAGTCATCTCGGCGCCGGCGGGGGATATTACCAGGACCGCTTCCTCCACTCCTTCTTCGGCTACTTCCCGGCTTACGAACCGCGCTTCCTGGTTTTCCTCTACACCTACTATCCCAAAGACGTTCAGTTCGCTTCCGAGACCCTGACCGACAGCTTTTTCAACATCACCAAGTTTCTCATCAATTACTACAACATCCCGCCGGATAGGGAAGCTCCACCCCCGTCAACTACCGCGAAAAATAATTTGTGACCCTAATTAGAGCTGATTGGAACCAGATAATCAAGGAAATGATGTTCTGACGTCAGTTTGGGAGAGAAGTGTGTAGATAATTGTAAGCATTTACAAACAAACTAAAGTATTGTAATCTCTGGCCCAGAATCCCTAACAGAAAGGAGGGGCTTGTGATTGAGATGACAGCACAAGAACGGCAGTGGTACCAAATTGTGCCTGCGAGCGGCATGTCGGCGGACTATATCAATAAGCCGCTACACTGCATCGATCCCGTCTGGAAAATCGACACCAGGGCGGATGACACGCCGGTGCTCCGGGCCGAAGTTCAAACGCGGTTGAAACGGCTCCCCACCTACACGGAATACGCACAAGGCTGCGCTCTCAGGGCAGAAAGAGGAAAAAGAACTTTGCGCGAAGAGCTTGCCATCTATATCAACTTCGACAATGAAGTCCGCGTCGACAAAGTTGATGTTCTCGCAAAAGAAATGCGAGCCGAAGCAGAGAAACCGCTTGAGCAGATGAGTCTCGTTCTCCTCCTCGAAAAGGCGAATGAGATCGAGGGCATCATCCGAGGTCGTCGGGGGGTGTGGAAGCAGTTAGAAGACCTTCGACGGCTCGGATACTAAGGGCCTGAGCCAGTGGAAGAACCAGCAAACGTGGTTCTCCGCTGGCTCTTTCTTTTTTGTATGCTTCGCATTCAGATCTATGTGAGCCACAATAATTTTCTGCTGAAAATTTTCCAGCCCCGGCCTCGCGCCGTCGCGCTCCGGCTTCATAAAAACATCCCATGTTTTTATGAACTAATTATACACTTTGCACGAACTTTTTTCGAGGGGAAAACCTAGCGTGCCTCGCGCGTGCTGCGCACGCCTGTGTGGTACACAGTTTCTCCAAAGGAGAAAGGCGAGGCACGCAATACGAATGCACTCCGCCACAACTAATCTGGGGCTAATGAGGCGGAGTGATGGACTCGCCCGCGCGGAGGAGGGGTCTGGGAAGGAATCCGCGCGGGCTTCGGCATTTTGTTTTTTGCGGGGCGGGCATTAAAAAAGAAGAATATATTGAAATCTCGG
>LCQJ01000001.1 GCA_001004085.1 Parcubacteria group bacterium GW2011_GWA2_50_10b | reverse complement strand
TTCTTGAACGACCGGCCGAGAGAATGCATTGGTTTCCGAAGTCCGATGGAGTATTATTATTCACTAACTAGTGTCCTACTTGAGGGGTAGCGGGAGGAGCCTTTTCCCATGTAGAGGGTATCACACTATTTATGATGTGTCAATATTATTAGTCCGATGTAAAAACGCGTTCTTGAGGGTTTCCGGGTCGGCGTATTCGAGCTCGGTGCCGGTTGAGAGGCCGCGACCCAGGACGGAAGTTTGAAGTTCAAAGTTTTTAAGTTTTTCTTTTAAATATTCTGCCGTATTTTCTCCATCTTGATTGGCATTCATGGCAATAACTATTTCTTTGAGCCCGTTCTTAATTCCTTCCTTAATCCTTATTCCTAATTCCTTATTCCTTATTCTTTTTTCTGGTTCTTTCTCGAGAATGGGAATGACTCCGCCGAGGATAAAATAGTAACCCTTGAAGCTGCCGCTCTTCTCGACAGCTTCGAAATCGATATCCCGCGGCACTATCATGAGCATCGAACTGTCTCGTGTATCATCCGAGCATACGGAGCAGAGCTTGGCATCATGGCCGTTCTTAGCGAAAAATCTCAGACATCGGGCGCACTGGACGATTTCTTTCTTAAGCTCCAGGACGGCCCGGGTCAATTCGCCCGCATAGTCTCCGCTCCTGGAAAGAATAAAATAGACGAAACGCTTGGCCTGCCTCGGTCCGATGCCGGGGAATTTGGAAAATATCTCTGTCAGTTTATCGATAGAGTTCATAAATCTAAATGGCAAATGCCGAATGACAAATCAAACTAAAATGATTAAATGAATTAAATTTAGACATTCTGATTTAGTCATTGATTAGACATTAGTCATTAGAAATTTGACATTAAAAGTTCTTGAAGTCCTCCTCGGCCTTGCCATAGTTGGAGTAATCGATTTCGACGAAAGTGTTGAAGCGGGTGTGGTAGTCGAGGATAGCTGAGCCGAGGGGACCATTCCTGTGTTTGGCGATAATCAGTTCCTTCCTCTGAACCTCCTTCATCTTGCCGTTTTCGTCCCTAATATCTTCTTCGTTAGAGTGAATGAACATAACCAGGTCCGCATCCTGCTCCAAGGAGCCGGAATCGCGCAGGTCCGAGAGCTTGGGTTTGCCGCCGCGCGTCTCGATGGCTCGCGACATCTGCGAAAGGGCGATAACCGGGATATTAAGTTCGCGAGCCAGATGCTTGAGCGAACGGGAAATCTCGGTGACCTGCTGAACCATCGAATCATTCGCGCGAGAAACCGTAGAGGCCATGAGCTGAAGGTAATCGACCACCAGGAGTTTTAGACCTTTTTCAATCTTCAGTTTCCTCGCGGCCGAGCGCATCTTCATGATGGTATTGGCCGACTGGTCATCAATAAATATCGGGGTACGCGAGAGGTCGTCGAGAGCATCGCGGATATTTTTGAAAACGTCTTCACGCCAGGAACCGGTCTGGGTTTTGATGCCTTTTCTGATAACAGAAGCGTCAGTACGTGACTGGGCGGCCACGATTCTGTCCACCAACTGGTCGGCACTCATTTCAAGAGAGAAGATGCCGACCGGGGTTTGGTGTTCGCTCGCCGTGCGACGGGCGATGTCGAGGGCGAGCGCGGTTTTGCCGACCGAGGGACGCGCGGCGATAATGATGAGGTCGGAGGGTTGAAAACCGCCCAGGATATCGTCGAGGGATTTGAAGCCGGTACGCACACCACGGAGCTCGTGGTCGGCGCTTGAGAGTTTCTCGAAGCGTTCGAAGGCCTCGCGCAAAAGTGGTGTGAGGTCCTTGAAACGGGTCGAGCCCGAGAAGCGCTCGGTGATGTCGAAGACTTTCTTCTCCGCCTGGTCGAGGATTTCCTCCAGGTCGCCGGCTTCGTTGAAGCCGAGGTGCGAGAGATGCTCGGAAGCCTCGATGAGCTGCCTCATCATGAACTTCTTCATGACGATTTCCGCGTAATGTTTGACGTTGGCAGAAGAAGGAACGGTGGCCGAGAGTTCGGAGAGGTAACTGGTGCCGCCCAAGCGCTCCAGCTGCTCTTTCTCCTTGAGCCGGCTCGAAAGTGAGAGGATGTCTATCGGGGTGTGCTTCTCGAAAAGTTCGAGCATCGTTTCGAAAACGACGCGATGCTTTTCGAAATAAAAAGATTGTGTTCCCACAATCTCAATCACTTCATAGATTGCATCCGGGCGAAGCATGATAGAACCGAGCAGAGCCATCTCGGCTTCAAGCGAATGCGGCGGGATACGCAAACCGGTATTAGTGAGAGAGGAAGCGCCTGTGATATGCATGAGCACATCGTAGCAATTCCCGCCACTCGCGGACAAGCTAGCAAAGGGGGAGAAATTAGTGTGTAAGGTGTGGAGAACTAGATTAACCACCCTACATTATATTTTTCCTATAGGATTGTTATAATGTATTAGTGATATTTAACTATAATACCTACAAATAAAATGGGTAAGTTGGAAGAAACTAATAAACAAACGGTAAAGAAAACGAAAATACAAGAAGCGATTCTACTGACCCTGGCCTCTGGCGGAAGGTTGGGTGCTGAATTAATAGTAGGGCAAGTCATCGAATCTCTCACAGGTATAGATTACCCCTTCACTCAACGACGGAGCGAAATAATAAGGTCGGCAGCCAGTCGTTTAAGACAGAAGGGGCTTGTTGAGTTCAAGAATGGCCATTATTCCCTTACTGCTTCTGGAGAAAAGACTTTAAATGAATGGCAAATGTCTAGTTATAAGATTAGGAGGCCGAGAAAATGGGATAGAAAATGGAGAGTGATTATATTCGATATACCGGAGAAAAATAGGGGATTACGGACAAGGGCCCGGGAGATTTTAAAAGCGGCAGGATTCCAACACTTGCAAGACAGTGTGTGGGTATTTCCCTATGATTGCGAAGATGTTATAGGATTAATGAAAACCGACCTAGGCATAGGGAAATACCTGCTTTACATGATAGTTGACCAGTTAGAAAATGATCGTTTTTTGCGCATGGATTTCGATTTAATTTAAATTCAAAGCTACATTATTTCCGTCCTATAGGATTTTTATAATGTATGTAGGAATGTTAGGTAATATGTGGTATTATATTTTTGGTCCATTCGAGGGCATGCCGCCCCGAATATCTGAGGAGCTAGACTCCCGGGAGGATCTCAAGAAAAATCTTCTTGCCCGGCTTTTTTATTTCAAACCTAAACCCAGCACTTTGTCAAAATCGAGGAGAGTGGCCAGCTTGTTTTCCGGGGTCACTTCCTTGTCTTTGACCAAAGTCCAGAGCACCGCTAAGGCCTGGGCGGTATTTAAATCATTTTCGATTTTTTCTTTAAATTTGGCTTTGTAAGCTTCATCAACCTCGTTTATGGCGCTCAATGGCCCCACGAAACGCTTCAGTTTTTCAAATGCGTTGCTGGCCGCTTCCAAAGCTTCCCAGGAAAAAGTGACCGGGGTGCGGTAATGGGCCATTAAGAGAAAGTAGCGGTAGGCGAGCGGGGAGAAGCCTTTTTCCTGCAAAGCTTTCAGGGTAATAAAATTGCCTTCGGACTTGGCCATTTTGTTTACCCCGAGCTCAGTCGAGGGGGCAGCGACAGTCACAAACTCGTTATGAAGCCAGAAGTTGGCCAGAGGGGTGTCATAAGCCGCCTCGGACTGCGCGATTTCGTTGTTGTGGTGGACCGGGATGTGGTCGACGCCGCCGGTGTGGACATCGAAAGGCTGATGCAAAAGTGCGCGCGACATGGCCGAGCATTCGATGTGCCAGCCGGGAAAGCCCGTGCCCCAGGGCGAGTGGAAGCCGAGATGATTGTCCGCCGAAAGCTTCCAGAGCACGAAATCGCGCGGACTTTTCTTTTCCGCTCCGCCGACCCTGGCCTGGCTTTCGCTCATTGGAGTGAGCCCGCCGAGCCTGCCGTAACTTTTCAATCTGCCGGTGTCGAAATAAAGGCCATCTGCCAGTTTGTAGGCGTATCCTTTCTCCTCCAGAGTCTTTATCAGCGCGATTTCCTGGGTGAGATAGGCGGTGGCGCGGGGGAAATGCTGTGGCCTCTCGATGTTAAGTGCCACAAGATCATCTTTAAAAGCTTTTTCGTATTTGTCTGCCAACTCTTTGAGGCCTTCAAGCGTGAGTGGCAGATTTTCGCGTTTGAGGCCTTTGACCATCTTGTCGTCGCCGGTGTCGGCATCCGAAGTGAGGTGGCCGATGTCGGTAATGTTTACGACTTGGGTCACCTCGTAACCCGAAAACTCAAAAGTGCGGCGCAAGAGGTCGGCGAAAACATATGAGCGCAGATTGCCGATGTGGGCGTAGTCGTAGACCGTCGGGCCACAGTGATACATCCGAGCCTCTCCGGCTTTAATCGGTTTAAATTCTTCGAGTTTGCCGGAGAGAGTATTGTGGAGCTTGATCATGAACCAGACTTGAAGATGATGCGCCCGCGGGAATGGGACATTTTGCGGTAGAAGTTGAGTTCGGGGCCCATATCCTTGGTAGTGAACACGATCTGGTCCATGCCTTCCCACAAAAGAAACCAGGCGGCCGGTTCCAGAAAGACCACCAGGAAGGAAAGCCAGAAGTCATTGGCCGGGTCTTCAAAGATGATAAGGGTCGCCAAGACCATGCATATAATACCCAAGGCAACCATGCCCAGTCCAGTCGCGATGACTTTCCGTTTCTCCTGGCGCATGAGCAGGAAGTGTTTTTTGAAATGAGTCGATAAACGCTCCGCTATGACCGGCTCCTTTGACACTTGCCGCCCGGCGGCAGGCACATACAAGGCAAGTTCTATGCCGTCGTTACTCTTGTCGTAAGAGGCGCGTTTGATTTCATTAAGAAAGTCGGCCGACAGAGCCCTCCGGGAATACGGTCTGATGTCGAAGTCCGAAAAAATGTCATCGTATTGCTCGAGTCTGAGGAAAATTTCCTGAGTCTCGTCAACCGAGTCTTTGTAATCATTTTTCATGACTTTATTATAACAGAAAAGGTGTTATAATCTCACGAATGGCATTCTTGAGAAAACACGGCGCTCTCCTCACTGTGGGAGTTTTGATCGCTTTGGCTTTCTACGGCGCCGGCTTTCGGGCGGGAGAAAAGGCGCTTTCCTCCGTAGCCACCGGAGTGGAAAATCCCGATGGCGGCAGTGAGGCCCAAGTCGACTTCGCCCCTTTCTGGAAAGCCTGGAACATCATCAACGAAAAGTACGTGCCTGCCTCGACCACCAAAGAGGCTGTCGACAACCAGGAGAAAGTTTGGGGTGCCATCGCAGGCCTCGCCGCCTCGCTCAACGACCCTTATACCGTCTTTTTCCCGCCGGTCGAGTCTGAAATGTTCGCCTCCGACATCCGCGGTAACTTCGAAGGAGTGGGGATGGAGGTGCTCGCCCAGGACGGCGCCATTACCGTCATCGCCCCGCTCAAAAACTCTCCGGCCTTTAGAGCCGGAATACTTGCCGGTGACCGGGTTATAAAGATAGATGGCAAAGAAACGAGCGGCCTAACTACCGAAGATGCAGTCCAACTTATCCGCGGCGAAAAAGGCACTAAGGTGACACTCACCATATTTAGAAACGGCAACAAAACCCCTTTCGATGTCTCGGTCATCCGCGAAGTGATCGATATTCCCGTCATCAACACCAAATCGCTCCCCGGCGGCGTCTTCGTTATCGAACTCTACAGCTTCTCCGAACAGTCGCCTAATCTTTTTAGAAACGCGCTGCGCGAGTTCATCCTCTCCGGCGACGACAAACTGCTTTTGGACCTGCGGGGCAACCCCGGCGGCTATCTCGAGGCCGCCATCGACATGGCCAGCTGGTTTCTACCTTCAAGCAAGGTCATTGTGAGAGAAGACTTCGGTCCGGGAAAGACCGAGAAGGTTTACCGAAGCCGCGGCTACGATATCTTCCGTGATGATCTCAAGTTTGCCATCCTGGTAGATAAAGGCTCTGCTTCGGCTTCGGAAATTCTGGCCGGCGCCTTGGTCGAACACGGCCGGGCAAAATTGATAGGGGAAACCACTTTCGGTAAAGGTTCGGTGCAGGAGCTGGTTGATATTACCTCGGACACTTCTCTTAAGGTAACCGTCGCCCGATGGCTCACGCCCAACGGGCTTTCAATTTCGGAGAAAGGGATAGAGCCTGATTTCGTGGTTAAATATACTGTCGTCGACCGCGAAGCCGGCAAAGACCCGCAGATGGACAAAGCGCTCGAAGTTTTAAATCAATAAAACAAGCCCCATGAATCCCGTTAGAAATTCAGCGAACACTAAGTAATGGTAAAATTATGAAAATAGAATTTCTAATGGGATGAAAGTAATCTTGCTCAAAGACGTCAAAGGGGTAGGGAAGCGGTTTGAAGAAAAGAATGTTTCCGACGGTTACGCCCTGAACTTCCTTTTACCGAAAACTCTGGCAGTGGTGGCTGATAAAGCCGGCATAGCCAAAGCCAAGCAACTCAAAGAGCAAAGTGACGCCAAGAGGGCAGCGGAGGAAAGAATAATTAATGAAAAGGAAACCAAGCGCCTGGAGAAACACCTGGCACTAGAGAAGTTTAGGCAGGAGATTAAGCAGGGAGAACAGAAATAACCTTTTTTCGAACCACGCTGTTATCAAAGTGAATTTTCCTTTTATGGCTCATCGAGACGACACCCTCTTTCATAGCAAAGATAGTGTGGTCCTTGCCCATGGATACCCCAGCGCCGGGAAGCACGTCGGTGCCGCGCTGACGCACGAGAACGGAGCCGACCTTGGCCCGGTCGCCCGGAGTGACTTTGATGCCGAGGTATTTCGGATTGGAGTCCCGGCCGTTTTTAGTTGTACCCGCTGACTTTTTATGTGCCATGGCTGTGTATAATTAAGCCGTATGAGTTTAACAGAAGAATTCTCCTTTGGCAAGGATGGCCATATAGAGCGCTTTCCGCTCTTCCGCAAGCTTTTCCTGGCCCTGGTCATTACTTTGACGGCCCTGCTTTCCTTCGGCCTGGGCCGCCTCTCAATAGTGGGGGATAGGGAACCGATCCGGATTGAGTACAATCCGGAAATTTCCAATTCTCAATTTCCAATTTCCAATGAAAATTTAGTGAAAATTGATAATTCGAAAATTGAAAATTCAGCTCCCGTGATCGCTTCCAAGAACGGTAGCAAGTACCATTACCCCGATTGCCCGGGTGCCAAGCAGATTAAGGCGGAAAACAGGCTCGTTTTCCCCTCCGCGGCCGCGGCGCAGGCCGCCGGATACGCCTTGGCGGCCAACTGTAAACCGAAATAAGACCATAAAATCACAAGGGTTTCACCCTTCGACGAACTCAGGGTGCCTTGAGTTCAATCGAAAGGCACAAAATATGGCTCTATAGAGCCATTCTATTGTTAGCAGACCACATTAAATGCTTGACATCAAGAGTCAGATATGATAGTATATTAATAAGTCAGCAAGAGCTGGCTTTTCATTTGGGGGAGCTCTTACGGCACCGGACACCCAACATTAAAAGTTAATCTTAAACCCATTTTACCGCTTACCACCCTTAGTCTTCTCGTCAGCTTCACTTCTTCTGCGGCTGCCGTCATGCCGGCGATGACCTCGCTTGCCATGCCGGACACCAAAGCGGAAGAGACAGTTATGACGGTGCTCACACCCAAAGAGGTGCGCGCCGAAGACTATCAGCCGATTTCGGACCCCAAGAACGTCGAAAAATTCCTCAATGACTATTTTGCGGACATCCCGCTCATGGCTAAAATTGCCAAGTGCGAGTCCCAGAACCGCCATTACAATTCCAAAGGCAATGTCTTGAGGGGGCAGAAGAATACCTACGACCGCGGCGTGATGCAGATTAACCTCTTATATCACGAGGAAACGGCGGAAAAGATGGGTCTCGACCTGCACGACATCGACGACAATGTGGCCTTCGCCCGACACCTCTATGAGAAGTACGGCGCCAAGCCCTGGATGTCATCCTCGGCCTGCTGGTCCAAATTCGCTTCGTCCGACATCGCTAGGAAATAATTCCTCAACAAACCCCGCCTCCGGCGGGGTTTGTTGTTTTAATACAACAGTAGTCATTTGTTTTTGAGGTCACTGCCACCATGGAATTTCTCATGGATATCACGTAAGCGCTTATTGGTAACATGGGTATAGATTTGAGTAGTCGCCACATTCTTATGCCCTAGAAGCTCCTGTACGCTTCGTAAGTCCGCTCCATGAGAGAGGAGGTCGGTGGCATAAGAGTGGCGCAGAGTATGAGGAGTGACTTTTTTAGAGATACCAGCCAGCATCGCGCATCTAGAGATCATCGACTGGACCGAACGGGGAGAGAGACGATTATTATCTTCGTCTTTAGAACGGAAGTTTATGAAGAGCGGTTTGTAAACATCACGTCGGGCCTTAAGATATTGACGTAACCATTCAGCCGCTCGAGGCGAAATAAAGATGGTGCGAATATGCTTCCCCTTACCCACGATAGAAAGTTCATAGGTCCTGCTTGTGCTTTTATCGTTCAAAAATGAGAGCTGATCCACATTAAGAGATAAAAGTTCAGAAATACGCATTCCGGAAGAAAAGAAAAGCTCCATGATAGCCCGGTCACGTAGGCCACCAGGAGTTTTAAGGTCTGGAATTTGAAGCATCTTTTCCACATCTGGAACTTCTAGAAAAGAAATGGCTTCTTCAGATTTCTGTTTAGCTAAATTAACCTTGGAAGAAGGTAAAGACTCGATATCCTGCTCGGCCAAGTAATTCAGAAGGGCTCGTAGGGCAATTAAATAGTAATTCTGCGACTTCTTACCTAAATATTCACCAGTAGGAGACTTATAAGTACGAGCCAAATATAAGCGGTAATCCCAGACATGCTTCGCTGTCAACTCATGAGGTTTGAGTTTGGAGTTGCCGGTTTTTTCGAGCCAGCGTGTAAAGAGCAGGAGATACTGCTTGTAGTTCTTTTGAGTATTATTTGATAGTCCTTTCTCTATTTCACAGTAATCAAGAAAGGGAAGAAGGTGCTCGATGATTGGTAGGGAATCACGCATATTCATTATATTAACATCTTCGCACAATATATGTAAAACGAAGTAGTTGTGGATAAGAAGGCCAGTGAATTTCTAATTTCTAATTGACCTAATTTCTAATTAAATCCTAATAACTCCCCCTCCCCAAACATTAGTGCTTGGAACTTAGAAAATTATTTAGGTAATTAGAATAATTAGTAATTAGATATTTTTCTAAATCACCCCTCCCCCATCGGGCCAATAGGGGAGTCGACTTCCCTTTTCTGGAAAATAAAACAGTTCAGCCGGCGACACACGTGTCGCCGGCTGGTTTTGTTGTGGTTGAAGGGTCGTCTATGCCGCGGAGAGCGACTGTTCCGCCGCGATGGCGATTTCCTCGATGATGTGCATCACCGCATCATAAGGATTTTGGTGCCGGAGGATGGGACGACCCACCACGATGCGGTCGACACCGGCCTTAATGGCCTCTGATGGGGTCATGACACGGGTGGGATTCTGGTCATCGTCTTCAACGGACGCCCAGGCTGGCCTCACGTTAGGCGTGTTGATGGTCAGTGCGTTTCCGAAGACTTCCCGGAGCCTGGAGGCTTCGGCCGGTGCCGAGACGAGTCCATCAAGTTTGGCATCGAGAGCCATCTGGGCGAATCGCAGACCGGCTTCCAGCACCGAACCGTGGTAGGTATGCCAGGCGTTCTCCTCATCTAGCGTAGTGAGGACCGTTACGCCGAGCACTTCCGTATCGGGCAGTTCGGCCTTGAGCGCCGCCATAGCTTTCACCTCGGCAGCGCAGCAGACGGTCACGATTTGCGGTCTTAACTCCCGCAAGAACCGTCCGTCGGCCGAAAGCGTCTCGGGGGTGCCGAAAAGCTTGAGATCGGCCATGACGTTAAGGCCGCGGCTATGGATATCGTTGATCAGGTTGTAGTCGCCCCGAAGGTTGGACTCCAGCTTGAGGTAGACACCGGTCAAAGCCAGCTTGTCAGCCAACATCCGCACCTGGAACCGGGCCGAGTTTCGATTCTCCCCTTTCCGGTGGTCGGGTTTGAAGTCGGCGGCCACGATGAGTCGTTCTGCAGGCTTCAATTCCCTTTTCACTATCGTTGACATTTATTTACTCCTTTTCGGTTTCTGAAATTGGATAGCGGGCATTGAGCCGGGCCCAGTTCTCCCCTTTCGGATGAATGGCTATTGAGCCGGCTCTGCAAAGCGGACATTTCTCTGGAGTCCAGATGAGCGGTTCCGGTTTGACAAGCGGAATAATCAGCTTGTCGTTGGTGTGCGTAAACGCCGAGCGGTTAGCCATCACACATACGTACTTGAGAACAATGCCACCCGCTTGGGCAACCGCCTCTTCGGTTAGAAAAAGGCTCTTGCCGGTAGTAAACGTGTCGTCAACGAGCAGGACGTGCTCACCCGGGCGGATGCAGGACTTTTTGAAAGCCATGCATTTCTTGCCACCAGTAAATTCCGGCTCGGTATAGGCGCTCAAGCATGGACGACCCCGACGTTCGGCAATCTTTCGTGACACGTCATGGGCAATCTTGATAGCACTCATGGCCGGACCAACCACCCGGTCAACCTGATTGATGAATCGGATGCTTCCAGCCCTTTCGAGTCGCCGGACCATGTCCTCAGCAACCTTGTCGAGAAGCAACGAGTCCTCTGTCACGAGCCCGCTGTTGAAGTAGCCGTTGGAGTGCAGCTCGCTGGTCAGAAGCGGGTGGGGTCGCCTTGGATTGCGGTCGTGAGTAAATATCGCCCCATGCACAGAGAACTCACGAAGCCAGCTGAATTGAGTAAGAGTTCGAGGACGAAAAGTCATTTAATCCCCCTTCCTTGTACATTCTGTTCTGGATAGTATATAAAAAGCGCCCCCAAATCAATATCAATCATCGCCCAAGAGGCCCGACCACCATTTGAAACTGAAGTTCATCAGGAGATAAGCCGGCATATAAATAGGCGCCAGAATAAAGAAAATCAAGATTTTAATGACCTTCATGAGCTAATTATTTTTAAGGCTGTTTAATAAGAGGGTCAGGAGCGGCCAGACCACTTCATTCCAGATGAAATTGACCGGGGTGGCGAGATAGGACCAGAGTGTGTTTAAAATATCCCTCACGTAGCTGATAGTCCCCCTCCCCTCTTCCGAAGCGGCGGCGTCAAAAATGGACCAATTGAGGAAATATTTTAGAAGCGCCAGGCCGATAATGATGAGAAAAATTGTACCGATAAACCCCCGCTTGCGCTGCAAGCCCACACCAATAATTTCTGATCTATTGGAAATTATTGGTGTGGGGGTAAATCCCCTTTCCTTATTAAACTTATTCATCTTATTAAACTTATTAAACTATATTGCCGGCAGATAAGCAAGAGGGTCGAGGTAGGCGCTAGGGTCGGCTATAGGCACGATGACGTGCTTGCAGTTTTTACTTGTTGTGAATTGCGCTATCTGGACACCTTGGCTCGCGAAGAGTCCGGCATGGAGATGCGGCCCGGTAGAGTAGCCGGAGCCGTTTACTCCCGGCGTTCCGCCCGAGTAGCCGATAACCTCTCCGGTTTTAACACTCTGGCCTTTTTGTACGATTGCGGCGGAGAGGTGGGCATAAACGCTCGTCAAGCCGTTGCCGTGCTCTATAAGTATCCAACGCCCATAAGAGCCGCAAGTAGGCTGGCCCGCTCTCCTAAGCTGAACGTTCATTTCATCAGTGTTCCCTGTCCCCGCTACTGTGCCGGCAAGCATCGACTTAACCGGAGTGCCCTGGGAAGCCCGGAAATCGACGCCATTATGGCTACCAGATGCGTAAAGACGTGCCGCGCCTCGGGTCCGGCCGAAGCGCTGGGTCACGTAGACGAAATCCAAGGGCCACGCAAGCACTCCAGCGCGGGGAGACGGGATAAGACTGGGGTCGAGAGTAATATGAAGCTCGGATTCGAGCTTGAAAAGGTCAAGCTCGAATTGTTTCTGCTGGGCCAGATTTTCCGCAAGCATTTGTTGGTAAGCGGCTTCCTTGCTCTTGGTCTCGGCCAAGAGTCTTTCCTGGGCCTTCTTGCTTTCCTCAACCACGCTTTTCTGACCCGAGAGTTCCGCCTGGAGGCTCAAAATCTTTTTCTTGTCCTGCTCTTTCTTCTTTTTCTCCTCGCTCAAGACCGTCTTCGTTTCGCGGAGGTTATCCACTTCTTCGTTGAGCCGGGTGTTGAGTTCGGTAAGCTGGCTCCGGTCCTGCCAGAAATCCGAGAGCTTGCTTGCTGAAAGCACGTCGAATAGGAGCGAACGCGAATCATAGTCGGAAAGCGCCTTGAGCGCGAGAGAGATGGCGCCTTGGTGGGTTTCTATCTGACGCTCTTTGTCAAGCACGGTGTGCTCGAGCGAACGGATATTTAAATTGGTTGAATTGATTTTGGACTGGGTGACTTTGATGTCGGCGGCGAGCTTTTTTCTCGTCGTATCGAGAGATTTTACCGCCGTGCCCAGTGACTGGCTCTCGGCATTAACCTTCTCCAGTTCGGTTTGAAGGCGTTTTTGCTCAGCAAGCAAAACCTCACGTTCTCGCCTGACCTGCTCAATCTGGGCCGAGAGCGCGCTCGGGTCCGTCGCAAAAGTAGAGACGGGTAGTAAGAAGTAGGTAGTAAGAATAAGAATGATTAAGAATAATCCATTCCTAAATCCTAAATCATGAATCTTTAATCTCTGCATTCTTTAACGCCATTATAGCTTTTTCCAGCCGTCCGAGGGACTTCTCTTTGCCTAAAATCTCCAGGATAATAAATGGGTCGGGTGAGGCGGTCGCGCCAGTCAAGGCGTAGCGCACGGGCCACAAAACATTCCCCTTCCCTTCCCTCTCGGCATACCGCATGATGTCAAGGGGCACCCTTGACATATTACCGCTTGAAATTATTTCTAAAACTTTTTCCAAATAAACAACGGTTTCTTCTTTGGAAACTTTTTTCCACGGAAGTTTTTCAAGATCGAGCTCCGGCTCCCCTACCAGGTACGGCTCTCCTTCCAAACTTTTAACTAATAACTTCCGTTGCTCCTCCGGCGGCAGTCGCTTGATGTGCTCTTTGTTCACCCATTGCAGTTTTTTCTCATCAAAGATGGCCCCGCCTTTCTGAATTTTGGCCAAGTCAAACTGCCCTATCAATTCTTCCATAGTAAAAATTTCCTGTTCAGTACCGGGATTCCACCCGAGAAGCGCCAAGTAGTTCACCATCGCTTCCGGCAAATAGCCTTTGGCTCGATAATAATTGAGAGAAACGGCTTCGCCATGTTTGCGCTTGGAGAGCTTAGACTTATCTGAGGCGAGAATAAGAGGTAGATGAGCATAAATCGGCCGCGGGAATCCCAGAGCTTCCTGAATCAAGATGTGGCGAGGAGTGTTCGAGATATGATCTTCTCCGCGGATGATATGTGTCACCCCAGCCTCCGCATCATCAACTACCACCGCCAAATGATAAACAGGGTCATCAATATTTCTAGCGATAATGAAGTCTTCGAGCTCGGTAGTATCGAATTCTACGGCGCCGCGAATCAGATCGTCAAAAGCCACTTTTTTGTTGGGGTTTTTAAAACGGACCACTTCCCTATTCTCCCCTTCCGTCTCGTGAGAAATATAAGCCTTGCCGTCATCAATGAGCTTATGGAGATATTTTTTATAGATTTCCGTTCTTTCCGACTGATGCCAGAGCTCGCCTTCACGTTTGATGCCTAGCCACACCAGGCTCTCGAGCATATCGTCTTCATATTCTTTCTTCGACCTGGTTTTGTCGGTATCTTCGATGCGCACGATGAATTGACCGCCATGCTTTTTCGCAAACAGATAATTGAACAGAGCGGTCCGGACATTGCCGATATGAAGCGGCCCGGTCGGTGAAGGTGGAAAGCGAGTAATCATAAAGCTATTTTAACATGCCCTTTAGCCTTATTTTCATGTATTGACAATTACAATTAAATATGATAAGATAGATAAAGGAGGTCAGTTTGGCACACGATTTTATTGTCCTATAGGTAGATTAAATCGTATACGTTATTAGTTCACTGCAGTGAAAAGATAACGTATTTGTGTTATTTTTCAACCTCGTGTTCCAATGCAATCTTTAAGATTTCTTCCGCCACCAGACGCGCCGCATCAGGCTTGTAAAAAGATCTGGCGGCCTCTTTCATCTTTTGTCGGGTTTCCTCGTTGTTGACCAGCCGCTCGAGTTCCGAGACCAGAATATTCGGAGTGAGATTGCCTTCTTCGATCACTTCGCAAGCACCAGAGCGGGCGTAGGCGAAAGCGTTGGAACGCTGGTCGCGACTGACCCGTTCATTGATGGGAATGATGATGGCCGGCACCCGCCAGGCGGCGATTTCAAAAATGGTCGAACCGGCGCGCGAAATGACCACCGAGGCGACCCCGGCCGCCATGCGCAAAGCGAGAGGATTAAGGTAGTCGTATGGTTTGTAGCGGTCTTTGTGCGACGAGCCGAAAAGAACGGCTTCGCCGGTGGCGCTCACTTCGGCGATATTGCGCTCCCCTGCCTGATGGATAACCGCGTATTTCTCAACCAACTCTTTGAGTCCGCCGAGCACCGCGTCATTGATTTTCTGGGCTCCCTGCGAGCCGCCGAGAATGAGGATAACCGGCACGTCTTCCTCGAGTTTCAGAAACTCGCGCGCCCCTTCGGTGATAGGGTTGGCGATTTCCTTGCGCACCGGCTGGCCGGTGTAAGCCACCGAGCCTGCCGGGAAATACTTGGCCGCCTCTTTGTATGAGACCGCCACTCTCTGGGCAAATTTGCCCGCCCAGAGATTGACCCGCCCCGGCACCGTATCGGATTCATGGATGACAACCGGGATGTGCAGGAGTCGGGCGGCGAGAAGCGCGGGGAAACTGGCGTAACCGCCCTTGCCGAAGACCACATCGGGGTAGAGCGAATAAAGCTCTAAGGTCGAGATAATAACACCCCACAGCGTCTTCCAGAGATCTAAGAAATTGAGAAGCGAGAAGTAGCGGCGCAGCTTGCCAGCGCTGTTTTTCTTGTAAGTGATGCCGGTTTCGTAGAGTACGCCCGGATTGTAAGGGGTGGGAGACAGATAAAAAAGCTCCAGGTCGAGCAACCTCTTTTCCTTGGCGAGCGCTTGGAGTTCCTGGGCGACGGAGATAATGGGGTAGAAGTGGCCTCCGGTACCGCCTCCAGTAAATAGAATTCTCATGATTTAAGATTTAGGATTCAAGATTTAAGAATGTTTCTGACTCTTGGAGATGGAGAGGATGATACCGGCCTCGAAAATGCTGATAAAGAGAGAGGTGCCACCGTGAGAAACGAATGGCAGGGTAATGCCGGAAAGCGGAATGACTCCTAGCATCGAAGCGATGTTTACAAATGCCTGGGAGACTATCATTATAACAATTCCAACGACCGCCAGTCTACCGAAGGCGTCCGGAGTGCGCACCGCAATTTTGAGCCCCAAACTGGTGAAAAGAACGAAAATGGCGATGAGGGTAACACTGCCGACGAAACCGAATTCCTCGGCCGCCACGGCGAAAATCGAATCCCCCACCGGCTCGGGAAGATAGGTGAATTTCTGGATACTCTGGCCGAAGCCGCTGCCGAAAAGCCCGCCAGAACCGATGGCGATAAGCGACTGTTGAATCTGGTAACTGGCGCCCAAGGCGTCGGTCTGAGGATTAAGGAAGGTGTTTATACGCTGCCTGAGGTAAGGCCTGGAATAAGCGAGGAAGGCGGCGCCCAAGGCAAGCGTCAGAATGATAAGCAGAATATGCCGCCATCTGGCGCCGGCCGCCAGAAACATGGCCAGCCCCGTCATAATAATGACCAGGAAAGCGTCGGTGTCGGGCTGTTTCAAAAGCACTCCTCCACAAAGGGCGAGCAGAATCATGAGCGGCAAGAAACCGAATGAAATGGTTTTGATTCTTTCTTTGGCTCCGGCCGCCCAAGCCGCGAAATAGAGGACGAAACCGAGTTTTAGGATTTCCGACGGCTGGAAAGAAACATTGCCGAGCATAATCCAGCGCCGGGCGCCGCCGTGCTCGAAACCGATGCTCGGCACAAGGACCAGAATGTTTAAAATCAGAGCGATGACCAGAAGGTAAAAAGCGGATTTCTTCCAGAGTTTCGAGTCCATTCGCATGGCGAAAAGCATGGCGATACTGCCCGCGAAAAGGCCGAGCACCGTCTGGGAAAAGGCCACACTCGAATAATTGGAACTCTCTTTGGCTAAAAGTCCTAGTGAAGCGGAGCTGAAAATGAAAAAGCCAGCCACGATGAGCACCACCGTAATGACTAGAAACGGCTTATCCGCCTTGATTCTTCTGGAAGCCATCATTCAGAGCAAATTATAACACCGTTTAATTCTTAACCTCGTAGCGCAGAGCGGGACGGGAATCCGCGTGGACGACACGGAAATTGAGGCGGCCCAGAATCTGGCCGCGTGGCGTCTCAATGTTAACCCGCCAGAGCCCAGCGGCGACATTCTCTTTGACGGAATAAGTGCGGAAGCCCTCAGCACGGCCGCCGGAAAGTAAAAGCGGAATTCTGGTGGCGACCATCCACTCACCCGTTTCCTCATCCCGGTACTGCCACTCGTGGATGATGCGGGTGTCGAGTTCGGCCGGCGAAAAAATCGCGCTGTAAACATAGAGCGGGTCGCCGGGAGCGAGACGGACCGTCCGGTAGAAACTGAGGTAATCCGTCAGTTTTCTTTCTTCTTCTCCGAGCACATAACCGCCCCGAGAATCATGGCTCAAGTACTGGTAGATACCGGCATCTTTGAGCGAAAGCGGAATGGGCGGAATGAGGTTGGCGAAATACAGAAGATTGACCGAGACAAAGATCACGCCGACCGCGGCCCAGAGAGGCCTTTCGCTTTTCCTGAATTTTTTGCCGATGAATTTCCTGAGAGTCTTGGCAAAGAGCCAGAACAAAATGAGGCTCGCCACCCCGCTCAAGAGGAAAATCCCCCGTCCGATGCTGTGCAGAAAGATAGGCACCAGATAAATCAGGAAGGAGAAGAGAGCCAGATAGAAGAAGGCAGCCTGGAAAACCAGCCGCGGATAACGCTTGAGATAAAGTTCGTTCGAGACCAGAGCCGCCAGAAGCAAGAGCATGAAAGGCCATGAAGTCGCGATGGTGCCGCTCCGGAAATAAAGGATGAAGAACCCGCCCAGAATATTGCCGATGCCGAACTGCAGAAAGTTGAAGAGCCAAAAGTGCCGGCCGCTCTCCACCGCTTCTTGCCTGGGCGAGCCGGAAGTGGCGCTCGCGAGCACTTCCTGACGGTTCAAGAGCGCGATGATGAGACCGACGAGAACGAGATTGGTCGCCAGCCACAGATTGTCGCCCAAAGCGTCTATACGCTGAAGCGTCAGCGAGTCGAAGACGAAACCGAAGAGCAGCGAGAGGGCCGAGATGGGACTCTCGTGGCTTTCGTACCATTCTTTAAGTTCTTGGAATTTAGCTGACAAGGTAGAGAATGACGCCGGTAATGGCCGAAACCACCGAAACTATCCAGTAGCGCATGACCACTTTCTCGCGCGGCCAGCCCAAAGCCTGGAAATGATGGTGGAGGGGCGCTACCAGGAAAATCCGGCGCTTATTGAAATGCTTGTAGACATTGGTCTGAATAATGACCGAAGCGGAAGTGATGACCAAAGGAAAAGCGATGACCGGCAATAAGAGCACCGAGTCGGTCAAAAAAGCGATGACGGCAAGCGTTACCGTAAGCGCCAGCATTCCGGTCTCGCCCATGTAGAAACGCGCCGGCGGCACGTTAAACCATAAGAAAGCGAGAATGCCACCGGCGATGGCGCCGGAAAGCGCCGAGATGTCATATTGAGCGCCCAAGAAGGCGATAACGGCGAAAGCGGTGAAGGCGGAGGCCAGCACTCCCCCGGCCAGGCCGTCGAGCCCGTCGATAACCGAGGTCGAGAAGGTGGCGAGCATCACCGTGACAAAAAACGGGATAAACCAGATACCCAGATAGAGCGGCCCGTCAAACGGGATTTTGACGGAGACGAAATCCAGTTTGTAATAGAACCAGATGGCGATGGAGAGGCCGATAAGCGTGACGAAAAAGATTTTGACCCGGCGGTAGACCAGGTCGTCCTTGGCATAACTGCCATGACCGAAAATCTGAAAAAGGTCGTCGACCAATCCGACCGCCGCCGCGAAGAAAAAGGCCCCCAGCGGCACCACCGTCTGGCTGCGCGAAAAGAAATTAATCTGGTCGAAGATGCTTCGCTCCCCTCCGAAAAGCCCCGCGGGGAAAAGTTGCGAAAGAATGAAGGTAATCATGACCGTCAAAAACACCGAGGCCCAGATAATGACTCCACCCACCCGCGGCGTGTTGAGTTCACGTTCGGTATTGTGGATATGATTGAAAGCTTCCGAAGTGTCGGCTTCGACGCGCGGGGACTTTTTCCACATCTTGTATTTGTAGAAATATTTGGTGAAGAACGGCGTGATTAAGATGCCGATGGAGAAGGTCATGACGGTCGGGGCGATGATTTTCAGGACATCCATGTGAATTAATTTTTAATTTTCAATTTAGAATTTTCAATAAATACATTGTACCAGACGGCCAGCACCAGGAGGAGGTAAATCTTCCTGGCGTTATCTTCCGGTTTTTCGAAAAGTTTTTTAATTTGGTCCAGATTAAAATGAGATTGGATATAAACATTTCCAATGATCTTTTCGAAATGTTTTTCATTAAGCCATGATGCTATCGGGACCGGGAACCCCAATTTCTTCCGCTGCCTTGTCGATTCGGGCAAAACCGTTTTGAAGGCTTCGCGCAACAAATATTTTGTCTCACCGTTTCTCCATTTAAACTTATCGGGAAGCTTTGAAGCGAGTGTTGCTACGGAACTATCCAAGAACGGCACCCGGAGTTCCAGGGAATGAGCCATGGTCATCTTGTCCGCTTTGGCCAGAATGTCGCCCACGAGCCAAGTGTTGATGTCGACATACTGCATCTTGGTCGAATCGCTCAAGCCATTCGCTTCCCGATACAAGGTGTCAAGGGGCACCCTTGACATAGGTTCGCCACGCCAGAGAGATTTCACTTCAGCGCTTTTAAAGACCGAGGCATTGCCGATATACCAATCCTCGAGCGAGGATAGCGCGCGTTCGGCGTAGTTACTGCCACGAAGTGGCAGAGAGGCTAGAAACTTCAGGATAAAGCGTGGCAGCCAGCTAATCCAGCGCCTGGCGAAAGGTTCGAGGTAAATATTATAGCCGCCGAAAAGTTCGTCGGCCCCTTCGCCGGAAAGCACCACTGTGATCCGTGCCAAGAGGTTCGGAAGTCTCTTTGGCCTCCATCCCCTCGGAAAGCGATTCAAACCCGACGGTAAAAGTCTTGATCTTCCTCTCCCCTCTCACTTTCTGCATCAGGGTGGCGATAATACTCGAATCGATGCCACCGGAGAGAAACGAGCCGACCGGCACATCCGCAATCATGTGATGCGCCACCGAATCTTTCATGGTCTCGAGAATCTTCTCTTTGGTCTTGCCTTCATCGAGTGATTCCTCCGGCTTGAACCTGAATTGCCAATAGCGTTTCAACTCCGAGCGGCCGCTCTCGAGGTCGACGGAGAGGAAGTGCGCCGGCGACAGCTTATAAACATTCTTAAAGAACGTCTCCTCAAGCGGATTGTATTGGAAAGAAAGATAGTTGTAGACCGCGGCGTCATTCACTTCCGGCTTGAAGCCGGGAATCTGAAAAAAACTTTTTATTTCGGACGAAAAGGCGGAAATACTGCCTTCTTTCAAATAATAAAGCGGTTTGATGCCGAAGAAATCCCGGGCTAAAAATATTTTCTTCTCTTGTGTGTCGTAGATGCAAAAGGTAAACATGCCTCGTAACCGCCCTAGCACTCCCTCTTTCCATTTCATAAATCCAGCCAAGATCACTTCCGTATCGCTATCAGTCTTAAACGAATAATCGCTTAACTCTCTTTTAATCTCTTTGTAATTGTATATTTCCCCGTTGAAAAAGATGAGGTAACGGCCGTCGCTCGAGGCAATAGGCTGCTGGCCTTTGGCCAGGTCGATGATAGAAAGCCTCCGCATGCCCAAAGCGGCGTAATCGTCGGTGAAATAACCGTCGTCATCTGGGCCGCGATGCGTGATGGCGTCGGTCATTCGCTTGATGGCCTCCGCCCTGTTCTCCATCCTTGAATCGATGATGCCAGTAATACCGCACATAAATTTAATTCTGGTTTAAGTACGTTAAGACCGCGTTGATAAGTGTCTCGGCGTCCGCGAACCGACCTTCTTCGGTCGAACCCATGACAGAGATGACAATCGGCCGGCCCAGTTCCGGGTCGAAGGCGAAGATAAGGTTCCCGCCGGCCGTATCGGTAAAGCCTGTTTTAGAACCGATAAAGCCGGGAATTTTATCGGCGATGACATTGGTATTCTTCGCCTCATGGTTAAGACCATCGAGAGAAGAAGTGTTTATGGAAGATTCTTTGGTCGCCTCGAGCATCTCCGGGTGGTAAGCGATGATATGCTCCAGAAGCGTTGCCATGTCCCTAGCCGTGCCATAAGCGCCGCCCTTGAGCTCTGTCTCGTCGAGCCCGGTTTCGTTCCAGAAATAAGTGTTTTTGAGGTCGAGCTCGGTGGCCTTTTGGTTCATCTTAACGACGAAGTCCTGGATAATTTCACGAGAGTTAGCATCGGAGCGGCCGAGCGCGCCAAGAGCCAGTGCCACCGCTCGGATACCGTCGTTTGAAGAAGAGACGAGTGAGAAGTCGAGCAGGTCCTTGAGCGACCATCTCTCTCCGGGCCGTAGTCCGCTGTCACCCTCGGCCGAGAGCGCGTCCTTGCCTACCGTAACGGTGCAATAGGCAGGGCTCAATTCCGTCGCCACCAAAGCCGTCATCAGCTTGGTAAGCGAAGCCAGAGGCATCCGGGTGTTTTCATTCAAGGCGAGAAGCACGGTCTTGGTCCGGGCATCGTAGACGTAAGCGGCTTTGGCGGTCAGTGCCACCTCGGGGAAAGGCTTGAGAGCCGCCTCGGTCGGCATCGAAGCGTCGCCGCGCTCCACCTTCGAGCCAAGCACGTATGAAGTGACGATAAGCAGCGAGACCGAGACCAGGAGCGTGGCGAAAAATCGGAATTCGATGTTGCGGTTGATGAAAGATTGTTCGGGCATTTTATTTATAGTGAGCTTGTCGAATCTATTCTTCTTTGGGCGAAGTCTTGATGAAGGTCTCGATTTTGGCGAAAGCGGAGGCGAATTCCGGCAAATCTTCGCGCCGGGTCACTCCCAAGTGCTCCAAGAGTTTCAAAGTGGGCTTGTAGCTGTAGCTTCTCTCACCGGCGAGAGACTCGCTCCTTTCCACCAGTCCACGTATCAAAAGGGAGCGCAGAATGAAGCCGGAATTGACGCCGCGGATATGGTCGATTTCGCGCCTCGAGACCGGACCGCGGTAAAGAACGATGGAGAGCGTCTCGAGCCCGGCCCGGCCCAGTTCCCGCGAGAACTCTTCCTTCTGGAGAGTCTCGATGAGAACGGAGGTTTCGGGGTGAGTGCCGAAAGCGGCCGACTCTCCGTCAAAGACTATCGCTACTCCCCTGTTTTGGTAAAAGGCCCGCAGATTCTCAAGCGCTTCTTTAACCGTGGCCGGCTTTTCGCCCAGCCATTTGGAAAGTTCCGAGACCGAGACCGGTTCGTTCTTGAAGAGAAGCGTCGCTTCGATTCTGGCTTCGAGATTAGGCATAATTGGGTAGTTTAACGGCCTCGCTTTCTATTTCGATATCGTTTTTCCCTACTTGCGTCACCTTGATGGCGCCACGCTTGACCAGCTCAAGCATGGCGAGAAAGCCGACAATGATAGAGACTTTCTTTTCGTAGGTCAGTTTGCCTTTGGCGCCGTGGAATTCGCGGAACTTGAACTTGCTGGCCGAACTTATCCTTTCCGCCAGTTTCTCGATCATCTCTTCGAGACTGACCACTTTTCTCACCGTCACTTTGGAAAGGGTCTCTTTCTTGGGCAAAGACTCTATCACCTGCTCGAGGGCGGAGCGGAGATTGTTGAGGTCGGTTTTGGCGTCGGGGGAAAAGACGATGGCCGGGTTTTTGGCAGGCAGTTTCTCGAAGATGATTTGACGACCAAAAAGCGGCTTGAGCTGGGCCGAGAGTTCCTTGATCCTCGCATATA
Organism: Parcubacteria group bacterium GW2011_GWA2_50_10b; assembly: GCA_001004085.1. GTDB lineage: Bacteria > Patescibacteriota > Minisyncoccia > Phycocordibacterales > Zambryskibacteraceae > UBA5004. The sequence goes on along the minus strand of LCQJ01000001.1, from coordinate 788 downwards.
GTGCGAGCCGGTCCTCAAGGTCGTGAATGGCCACTTCCTCGTCTTCGGTGAGCTGTAGCATCGGCAAAAGCGAGCGGCTCTTGATGAGCATCAATGTCGAAGCAATAAGAATAAACTCTGCCATCACTCCTAAGTGCCCTGCCCCGTACTCAGCTTGCTGTAGTTCGGGGTCTTCGATATAGCGGATGAAGTCGTCTGTTACCTCCGCCAAAGAGACGTCATTGACGAAGAGTTTCCGCTTGGTCACCAATTCGAGCAGGAGGTCCAAAGGACCTTCAAAGACCCTTGTTTTAACAGTATAAGTACTCTCCATTAAAGGCCATTATAGCCTTTTATTTAGCCTCTCGGAAGAGGGCGGCAGTGGCTACAACCTTATAAGGGTAGCCTTGAGAATCATCTTTGAGTTTCTGGGTAAATTTCTTGACTGAAGGATCTGAGAGCAGTTTGTGCACTGTAATGTCGTGCTTCTCCACGTAGTCGCGCATGGCCTTAGGATCCTTTACGCCGGCGAGAGTGATGTTGTCCTTCGCCTTGGCATAAATCTTTATGGCCTTGGAGACGTTACCTTCACCCGCATGATACGCCCAGGTAGCCAGTCCCCAATCGCCGAAGCGTTCAAAGTTGCCTTTCAGATACTTCATGCCAGCGGCAATATTTTTCTCCGGGATTTTTCTTTCATCGACTTTTTTATTCACAGTAAGCCCGAGCGAACGCGCTGTGCCGGGCATGAGCTGGAAGACTCCAAGCGCGCCGGCGGAAGAGACCGCGGTATCCGAACCGCCGTTCTC